>CAZUDW010000012.1:12479-39450 GCA_964619305.1 uncultured Flavobacteriales bacterium | reverse complement strand
AGGCTGGCAATTAACAGTTCAGCAATGGAATCTAACATAATGATTACCTTTACAAATTATTAAAAATGTAGAGGTCATTAGTCTGATTATTTCAGGACGGTTAAAGGTGAACCCCATCACCAACTAGCGGCAAAAGTAAAGAAATCCGATATATTATTGCGGGGAGGCAGGATCATAGGAGATGGCACACCCGAAAAGTTAAACCGGCTGATAAAAAAACAACTTTGATATTTTTGGTCTGTTTAGTTAACTGTGTCAGCCCTGATAGCAGGGAAAAAAGAAGAAACCGTTTCGCAAACCTGCAGAGGTTTTTTTCATATATCTTCTATCTTTTAATAATTATATCAGTTATACAATAGCAGCAATAAACTATATTTGCCAATAATCATTGTTGTGCTCAACCGTCAGGAATTATAATAGAAGCAGGTGTTCAGGTTAAAAAAATTATTTAATTCAGGTTTCATCCTTGGCATTTTAGTTGTTTCAGCTTGTAGTTCGGGATTATTTGACAGACGAATTTCAGAAGGAATAATAGAATATAATATACAATATCCCGGAATATCGCCAGACAACAACATGGTAGATTTCCTGCCGGATAAAATGACAATGGAATTCAAAAAAAACCGTTATATCACAAAAATTGAAGCGGGTTTTGGCACTTTTCATACTTATTTTATAGTAGATTCAAAAAAAAGATATGTCAAACAAATGATGAAATTATGGGACAAGAAATACGCAACTAAGCTGGATGAACAGGCTGTAAAGAAACACAATATAGAATACCCTGTTTTTCATCTGATCCCACTAAATGAAACAAAATTAGTTGCAGGATATCCATGTAAAAAAGTGCTTGTAATTTTTGATGATGTTGAATATAATAGTTTTTATCTCTATTACACAAATGCCATTCATCTCGATGATCCCAACTGGAATTATCCTTTTACAAGTATTGATGGCGTTATGATGGAATATGAAATCACTCAATTTGGAGTATTAATGAGGTTTTCTGCTGATCTGGTTAATAAAGCAGATATTGATAATGCAAATTTCGAAATTACTGATGACTATCAAATAATCACAAGTCAGGAAATGAACAATAAGATGGAAGAAATCTTTTCAACTTTAAATTAAACACCATGAAACATACAATTAAACTGATTCTACTTGCTTATTTATCACTGTTATTTATTCGGTTTACTATTCCCAAAAATCATTTTGAAGGGAGAATAATATTTGCCATTACATATAAAGAACTTCCAGAAGGTGCTGAACAATACGCAGCTATGTTGCCACAGGAAACCACTCTTTATATAAAAGATGAAAAAACCCGAACTGAGCAAGGTGCCGGTATGGGTGGCAGCCAGGTAATAATTGCCAACAGTAAAACAGAGGAAGCAGTGGTTCTTATGGATGTTATGGGTCAAAAACTAATGATGAAGATGAATAAGGATGAATTAAGGAAAGAAGATGGAGATAAACCGAAGATCACATATCTGGATGAAAGTCTTGAAATATCCGGCTATAAATGTAAAAAGGCAGAAGTGGTTTTTAATAATGATGATACACCTCTCATAGTGTATTACACGGATGAAATACCTGCTCAAAGCGACAACCATTTTGATGGGCTGAATGGCTTCCCCTTACAATATGAGATCAGGCAGAATAACATGAGTATGGTAATGAAAGCTAAAAAAGTCAGTTTGGAAGAAGTACCTGACAAACTATTTGAAATCCCTGAAGGATATAGAGAAGTTTCGCAGGATCAACTCAAGCAAATGTTTGGAGGATGAATTAAATGAATCTCAATAATAAAGATCTGGATTAGCCTTTATTTGTTCATAACCTTGAGGAAAAATCTTTAGCTTTTAAATAATTTCAGGAGTTTCAATCGCTATTTTTGACTCTTTTAGTAAGCTGTGAGCATAAAAATGGCACAACGCAAAAATAAAGGAAGAAGAAGACAGGAAATCAGAAAAAGAAATAATCTGTTTATTTCCGTTTGGAAAATGCTTAAATCTATGTTTCTAAACAGGAAAATACATCAATTAGTTGGATTTGCATTACTAATTGCTGCTGCCTACATGCTAATAGCTTTTATTTCTTTCATTTTTACATGGCAGGTAGATCAGGATAAACTAAGCGGTTCATTCACAGATTTAATAATTGACCCAAATATCGTAGTTGAAAATTGGTTAGGGAAACTTGGCGCTTATTTATCCCATATTTTTATTCATCGTTGGTTCGGAGTTAGTTCATTTCTTTTTGTTCTGCTTAGCTTTATTACAGGATTCAGGATATTGTTTAAGGTCAATCTTTTACCTCTGAAACGAACATTTGCCTACTCATTTTTCTTTCTCATTTGGATATCGGTCTTACTGGCATATTTTTTTAATGAATCTTCAATGTTATGGCTTGGTGGCTCATTTGGTTACAGCATCAACAGATGGTTGAATAGTGCCCTGGGAAGCATTGGAACTATTATATTATTATTCTTCTCTATTCTGTCATATGTTGTAGTGGCTTTTGGTATTCGTTTTGAATGGATTACCGGGAGAATCATATCTTTATTATCCTCAGAAAAAAGGGAGGAAGCAGAGAATAAGCTTGTTGAATTTGATCCTGAACAGGAACCTGCTTCCGATGTAGAACTACCAACTGTTGAGCAGATTGAGAAAGAAATCAAATTGCTTGATGAAGAACAAGAAAATGAAGAAGTAACAGTAGTTGATCTTGATCCCTCGGCTCATTCAGAAGATAATGCTAATGATAATGTAAAGTTGGATATTCTGGAAGTGAGTTCTGAAGAAAATCCGGTGTCTGAGAAAGAAATCAACAGGGCAGTTGAAGAGTATGGGGAATTTGATCCTACTCTTGAATTAGGTAATTATCAATTGCCTCCGGTTGAATTATTAACCGATTATGGCGGAGGAGTAATAAATATTGATCACAATGAACTGGAAGCTAATAAAGACAGGATTGTGAACACTTTGGGCGATTACAACATCAGTATTCAAAAAATCAAAGCTACAGTTGGTCCCACTGTAACACTATATGAAATTATACCTTCACGCGGAACACGTATTTCCAAGATAAAAAACCTGGAGGACGACATTGCGCTCAGTCTTTCTGCATTGGGAATTAGAATAATTGCACCCATTCCGGGAAAGGGAACGATTGGAATTGAAGTTCCTAACAGAAAACCTGAAATAGTTGGTATGCGTTCAATGATCACTTCTGAAAAGTTTCAGACAACCGATATGGAACTTCCAATAGCTTTGGGAAAAACCATCTCCAATGAGACATATATTGCCGATCTGACAAAAATGCCTCATTTGCTTATTGCCGGAGCTACAGGGCAGGGGAAGTCAGTAGGATTAAATGGCATTATCGTTTCTTTATTATACAAGAAACATCCTGCCCAGGTGAAAATTGTGATGGTTGATCCAAAGAAAGTTGAACTCACTCTTTTTGAGAAACTTGAGCGGCATTTTTTAGCTAAATTACCCGATTCTTCTGAAGCTATCATTACCGACAATCAACAAGTTGTCCATACATTAAAATCCCTGTGCATTGAGATGGAGCAACGTTTGAATATGCTTAATGCTGCCGGTGTTCGCAACATTAAAGAATATAATCAAAAATTTATTAAAAGGAAACTCAATCCAAATAAAAATCATCACTACATGCCATATATAGTGCTGATTATAGATGAATTTGCAGACCTCATAATGATGTGCGGCAAAGAGGTTGAAGGACCGATCACACGCCTTGCGCAACTTGCCCGTGCAATAGGTATTCACCTGATCATTGCTACACAAAGACCTTCTACCAATATTATTACCGGAACTATTAAAGCAAATTTTCCAACAAGGTTGGCATACCGGGTTATTTCGCAAATCGATTCCCGCACCATATTAGACCTGGGTGGAGCTGAACAATTAATTGGTAAGGGAGATATGCTGCTTTCAACAGGGAGTGAACTGGTCAGATTGCAATGTGCTTTTGTCGACACCAGCGAAGTGGAACGAATTACAGATTATATTGGAAATCAGAAAGGATACTCGGATGCTTACAATCTTCCTGAATATGTTGATGAAAATGCTTCAAACAGTATAGGCCAGAGTGGGATTGACCGCGATGAACTGTTCGAAGAAGCAGCAGAAATGGTTGTGCAACACCAACAAGGTTCTGCTTCTCTTTTGCAAAGACGTCTCAAACTTGGCTATAACAGGGCAGGAAGAATCATCGACCAATTGGAAGCCGCAGGTATTATCGGGCCTTTTGAAGGCAGTAAGGCTAGAAAAGTACTGATTGGGGATTTGGAATCTTTGGAACAGTTTTTGAATTCCAGCAAGGACAATGATCTTAATTAATCAAATAAAATAAAATGAATATTAAAAGCTTACTCTCAGTTGCACTTTCAATTTTTTTAGTGTCATTTTCTATAGCACAGACAGCACAGACACATGATCCGAAAGCAAAGGTCATCCTGGATGCGATGAGTAAAAAGACCAAATCATATACTTCGATTAAAGTTGATTTCAGCTATACACTTAAGAACAAATCCGAAGGTCTTAATGAAACTCAAAATGGCAATCTTCTTTTAAAAGGGGATAAATTTCGCCTTGAAATGGCTGGACAGCATGTTATTTGTGATGGTAAAACGGTATGGACTTATATTCTTGATGCTGATGAAGTGCAGATCAATAATGTTCCTGAACCGGGGGAATCTGAGGATGCATTAGTTGACCCAACCCAGATATTTAATTTGTATGAGAAAAACTTTAAATACAAGTTTATCAAAGAAGAAACGATCAATGGTAAAGTTGTACAGATGATTGATCTGTTCCCGGAAAAGGCAAATAACAAGTCATATCATACTATTAAGATGAAGATAGATAAAAATAAGAATCAGATGATTTCGATGGAGGTGATCAGCAAAGATGGTAATCATTATACTTATAAATTAAAATCCTTCATCCCCAATGCTCCGGCTCCTGATAATAAGTTCAAATTTGATGTATCTAAAGTGGGCGATGTAATAGACCTGAGGGAATAAAAAAAGAAAATGTCATTTTACGATCTTATAGTTTTTATATTCTCCGATATTCCAGCCTGTATATTTCTTTATTAATCGGAATAGCTTTTCCTTAAAACTAAGTTTTTGCTTTGTTTGATCGAAATGAAATTCCCAGTTTTTCTCACTGATTCTCTTTCTGATTACAGAAGGATGAGTGCCCGAAAAACGTATCAGGGAATCAATTTCTCTATAGTCAAATAAGTCGGTTTGTTTCACCTGTTTTTTTACCCAATCATCATTATGCCACAGCTTGTGAAAATATTTTTGTTTGGTCTGTTGTTTTTCAGGATGTTTTACCCATCCGTAATGATGTATCCATGCTCCACATTCTTTCACCTTTAATGGCTTGCCATTCTTCTGGAAACCTTGCGCATCTCTGAATGAGTAAATATTGGTATCGTTTTTAATTACCCTCACTTCTTTCCTGTACCATCTGCGGGTATCGCCCAGATAATCATAAGAGCCATAAAAGTGCCTGTAATTAAAAAGGAGTCCTTCTATTCTTTTGTCATCCTGCCATCTCTGCATGGACTGCATTACCTTATCCAGACCATCCTCATGAAGTACTTCATCAGCTTGTATATAAAATGCCCATTGTGCTTCATTGGAGATTGCTTTAAATGCCTTGTCTGTTTCAACAGCCAAAACTCTTCCTCCTTTTCTGAGAGAATCATCCCAAACAGTTTTTATAACTCTGATCTTAGGAGAATCAATTTCAGAGATAAGTTTTTCTGTATCGTCTTCAGAATTTCCCAACGCTATTATGAATTCATCACAAATCGGCAATACCGATTTGACTGATTCCACTAGTGGATAGTCATATTTTATAGCATTCCTCACTATTGTAAATCCGCTGACAAACATTGCTTGTAAAAATAGAATACTTTGAATTAAGTTAGTCTTTTAAGAATATATCTGACCTAACCCGGCTTTTAACAGCATTCTGTACACTGGGTGTTGATGAATGTCTCCGGGAAATACTGTTAGTCTGCCAATTCTTTTATCAGTGGCAAAGCACAACTTCACCTCAATGAATTTTATATGCTTTAACGCTTCTCCCTTTGACGCCTTTGCGCAGTTTGAAGAACACAGTCGGTATTCAGAAGATTTTATTTCATATTTTATAATATGTTTAACTCTAAAATCTAAAATTAATGGCAAAAAGATTACCTCCCCACAAGGAAAGGAGAGGGGATCAACTGTTAAGTTATAGCGTGTATCGTAATGTTATAATAAAATTTCTTCCCGGGGCAGAGATATTTGATGCAAACACCCTGTAGTTCTGATCGAGGATATTCTCGCATGCAAATTGCAGATTCAACGATTCTACAAAAGAATAGGAAAGACGGGCATTTAGTGTGAACCAGGCAGGCATTCCCCAAGGTGTTGCATTTGCAATATTATCTTCCCCAACAAGGTTGTAATCCTTCAGTCTTTTCCATCCACTGTAATTTAAAAAAAACTCTCCCCTGAAATTATTCTTCGTTGTACTTAAACCAAGTTTGCCAAATACAGGTGGTATATGATCCAGAGGATAATCCGTAGTGTCAGTAATGATTCTTCCATATGTATAATTGATAGTCACATTAATGGAAATAAATTCATTCAGGTTTCCTGAAACACTACCTTCCGCTCCGTAAATATATGCTTCTCCGGCATTCACAGTGCTTGTAACCCTGCTCATCTGCCCTTCATATATGATGGAATCTTTTCCCTCGTATTTTGCGGGTTGAACGGTCAGCGCATTTTTATAAACGGTATAATATCCCAGGGCAGATACCGTAATAATATGCCCTAATGTTTTGGAAATACTCACCTCACCATTGTAGGTATATTCGGGATGCAGGTTGGGGTTGGGAACGATGATACTGCCAGGTACGGATTCAAAGACCTTACTCATATCATCCACATTGGGAGCTCTGAAACCAGTGGCGCATGCAAGTGAAGTTCTCCATCCATTATCTGAAGCGAAGATAAGAGCAAGATTCCCGTTTACAGCAGTATTGTTCTGTGATACTTTATCAAAAGGAAATGGGAAAAATGTCTTGTCGTTAAAAACGGAAGTCAGACCTGTATTTGTCAATCTTAAGCCATCGTTCAGGATCAGATTGTCATTGATCTCCCGGGTGTGTGTCCCATAAATCGCTAAGGACGTCATTGTTGAACCACCATCCGGGTATCTGGTTTCTGAAGCGGCCGATGTGTCTGCTATAATATCTTCGGTAAAAGCTGTTGAATTTACGAGGTTCAGAGAAGCTTCCGCTCCATAGCGAAATTCATTTTTTCCTGTTTGTTTCTCAAGGTCGGCATTGAAAGAGAATACGTCAACCTGTTCAATCTGGTGTTGGAGATAAACAGAGTTGAATTTGCGTGAATTCCGGCTTTCTTCTATTTTCTGATAACCGAGGATAAAACGGGCCTTATCATATATTGAAGATTTGCCGTTTAAATGCAGACTGTAAGTGGAGAAAAATCTTTTCTGGGGTCCATAATACCACACGGCATATTTCGGATTATTTCCGCTCAATTGTGTAAGCCTGTCGTAGCGTGGAATATCGGAAGATGTTGAATACTGGAGATTAATGATGTGCTCCAGTTTTGCGGATTGTCTAAATAAAAATTTTTGCAGTACATCATATTGCTGATAAGCTGAACCAATCTGAAGGTTAGAATCCTTGTTTACTACAATATAATCAAGATCGTTGTTCCTTTTTACATACCATTTCCGTGCACCGAAACTTCCATAATACGGGTTTCTTCCGGCACCTTGTCTCAGGTCGCCATTATTAGTATAAGTGACTGAAGTAAGCGATCCTAACTTTTTTCCTCCAAGCGAAAAATCCAGATGACCGGCATATCCTGAAGCAGCTGAAAAATACCTGGCGTATGCATTGGTTTTTACAATCGTGCTGTCACCGTTGGATAAGACAGGTTTTTTTGTATAAAAGTGCATAACCCCACCCAGTGCATCAGAGCCATACACCACTGATCCTGGTCCGAATACAAGCTCAATCCTTTCCATAATGGAATTATCCAGTGTTATTACATTCTGGAGATGACCTCCACGATAAATCGCATTATTCATTCTCATACCATCAACTACTATCAGTACTTTATTAGTTTCAAATCCGCGTATCACCGGTGAGCCGCCAGCCAACTGGCTTTTCTGGACCATGATATTACCGCTGCCGGCAATAACATCTGCCGTTGAAGTTTGGTTCATATTCTGAAGTTCACTGCTGCGCAACACTTGTATTTTTTGAGCAACATCCTCCTGCTTCTCTTCAAATTTGCTTGCAGAGATCACGAACTCATTCAAAGAGATTCCTGTCAATAAAAGTTTAACGGTATAACCGGCATTTTTCAGACTTTTATAACTTACAATCTCTGTTTTATAGCCAAGAGTCCGTATATCAATCTTTTCTGATCCTTTAAAGGCCGAAATTTCAGCCTGACCTTTTTCATTGGTTGTTACAAATGCTTTAGGGTTTTCGCTCATAAGCGTTACATTCACAAGTGGTTTGCCCGTCTCTTTATCTTTAACGGTTATCGTTTGGCAGTAGGCAGGTATAGTTAACACTACCAACATCAATGATATCAGTTTTTTCTTCATATTTATTTAAGGTTAATAAAGCTAATTGTAATAGTTCTGGAGTTATACAATTTCCAGGAATGCTTATTAACTCATCTGTGGAGGGGGGGAAGAGGGTGGATTAGCCGGTGTTTTAATTTTGATTGAAATGTCTGCATATATTTTCAAAACCTGATTCTGAGTAAAAATGTCTTTTGTGATGGAAGTGAAAAAAAAGCTTTTAAAAAAAACGTTGAGTCGTTCTTGTGTGTCCTTGTTCTGTGGATTATTACTAAAAGCACCTACAACAAGATCATTGAGCTTTTTGTCAAAAGATGTCTCTTTTCGATCTTCCCAGCACCATAACCACATATTATTTCCTTTAATCTCTTTTTCTACAAGATCGTACATCTGCCCGTGATATTCAAATTCTTTGGAATTGCTAAGATTTGAGTTTTGCAGGTATTCTGTTAGAGTGAATTTCAGCAATACCAGATTTTCTTTATCTATTCCTGAGATTAATTTCCATTTTACTTCCTGTCGTGTTTTGGTTTTTTCGTGTTGTAGCCAGATAATCGTGACGATAAGTGGAGCAAAGAGGGAAAAAAACAGAACAAATACGGTGATCTGATTTTTTAGTTTACTCATTCGTTCTGTTTCTAAAATGAATTGTTTCTTAAGAGACAAAAATAGAAATAACTCATAGAATCAAAATAATAAATCGAATGAAGAACAAATATATGTTGTCAACAACTTCAGATGCGTATTAATGCAAAAACTCAATTGACAATAAATAACGGAATCTTTATTTTATGTCTGACTGAATCAACAGTTGTTCCAAACAACAGGTCTTTGAACCCCTTATGTCCGTGAGCACCCATCACCAGCAGGTCAATTCCTTGCTGCATTATGATGGTGGAAATTTCTTGTGCAGTATTCCCAAAACCAATCTGGATTGAAGTTGTATATCCGAGGGTATTGAGGTCATTCTGATACCTTGTCAGGCTATCGCTATCCACTTTAGTTTCATAATCCAGGGCATTTTTTCCAAGGTACCTTGCAGCTGCACTTTCAACTACATGAATGAATGTGTACTGTGCCGATTTTCCTCCCTGATGAATCGCATTGTTGATCAGTTTCTGATCATTTCCTGAGAAATCTATTGCAATACCAACATGTTTGTATCGTATATGTTCTTCAGCGATAAAACCAACTGCTTTTCCATGAGGTAACTGATATCCTTTTTTGCGTGCAGATTTGATAAAAGGAAAGATAAATATATATACCAGCAGGGCAAAACATGCAATGATAAGTGAAATTACCATGGTATAGATGATGATATTACCGGATGAATGCTGTACCCATACGGATATTTCATTTTTAACCAGCATAATATTCAAATATATGATAATTAAAGCACAGCACCAGGCCAGAATCTTCACCCAGGGTTTGATGACAAACTCTTTCATAAGTTTTTTGTCCGAATTCAGGTGGATGAGAGGAATGATGGCAAAGCCGAGTTGAAGACTTAAAACAACCTGACTCAATATCAGTAGCTTGCCTAGGGAACCATCACCAAAATAGAAAACGGTGATTAAGGCAGGAATGATCGCCATCAGTCGGGAAAACATCCTTCTCATCCAGGGTTGAATCCTCAGGTTGAGATGACCTTCCATCACTATTTGCCCTGCCAGAGTACCAGTAATTGTCGAACTTTGTCCTGCTGCAACCAGCGCAACAGCAAAAAAAGTCGGGGCAACTTTTCCAAACAGATTCTGTAATAAAACAGAAGCATCCTGTATTTCAGCAATCTGAAAGTAACCGTTTGTGTAGAATGCAGCAGCTGCAAGCACTAAAATGGCTGCATTTACCAAAAAAGCCATGTTCAGTGCTATTGTTGTGTCCAGGAGATTCATTTTAAGGACATTTTTTATACCTTTATGCGTCTTTTTGAATTTTCTTGTTTGTACAAGTGAAGAATGAAGGTATAAATTATGTGGCATTACCGTAGCTCCGATGATACCAATAGCGATATACAAAGCATCACCTTCTGGTTTTGTCGGGATGAAACCCATAAGCATCTCACCGTAAGCAGGGGAGATGATCAACATTTCTGCCAGGAAAGAAATGCCGATGATGAAGACCATTGAAATAATGAAAATTTCTAAGGTACGTATTCCTTTTTTTAATAAAAGCAGTAATAGCAATGAGTCTATGGCTGTTATAACAATACCCCAGATCACTGGCAGACCGAAGAGGAGATTTAAGCCGATTGCGATACCAATTACCTCTGCCAGGTCGCAGGCGGCAATTGCTACTTCCGCTATAATATACAGGGGAAAATTTGCCCATTTAGGGTAGGTTTGCTTGGAGGCCTGTGCCAGATCCAATCCTCCAACAATCCCCAGTCGTGCACTCAGAGACTGCAAAAGTATTGCAATAAGGTTGGACATTAGCAACACCCAGATCAGCTTGTATCCAAATTCCGATCCACCGGCAATATCAGTCGCCCAGTTGCCCGGATCCATATATCCAACACTTACCAGGTATGCCGGGCCTAAAAAAGTCAGCACCCGTCTCCAGCCCCTCTTGTTGGTTCTTACAGATGAGTGAATCTCACTTAATGATTCCGAATCCATTTGGAAAACTTTGATCATTCATGGTCTATAATTCTTTCGAAAGCATGGCTGGGTAGCGTTCTAAAATAAAACAAATCCGGAAAATATAGCAAATAAACGAAAAGCAGGCATTGTCGGATCTATATTATATTGAGTATGATCTTACAAGACAATAATAAAAAAGAAAAGTATAATTCTGTTTTGTACAGTTCTGACAACTCGGGATATATGCCTTTAATTAGGACTTATTGATCTTAATTGAAAAATGAATCAAAAGGTACATTATCTGAATTGCAATGAGATACTATTTATTCTTATATCCAGTCATTTTTGTTGACGATTGATATACTAATCCAGCATATTCAAAGCTTAAAGAAAACAAAACCTCAGAAAAACTTCCATCAAAATAATTTTTAAAATCATATGTATATTCAGGATAGGTCATTTCTCAGGACACCATAATTGTTGGGTGCAAATATCCCCAGATATCAAATATCTCCAGATATAATAGTGCATACTTTCATTAGAATAAGCATTGGATTCAAAACTAAAATCTTCACAGTATCGGATGCCTATTGTATGCTCTATATCAGAATAGTTTGAACCATCCCAGGAAGTATGACCATAGAATATATCAAATTTATCTCTCTACCATCACTCTTATGCTGTGCTGCTGTCCGTTTGTAACAAGTCTCAGACTGTACAGGCCGGAGCGCAGGTTGTATCTGCTTGCATAAAAAGTCAGTTCGTGGTATCCTTTTGTAAACTTTTGCCCATTAAGTAATGTGGCTACCTCATCACCCATTTCATTGTAAAGTTTCAGGACAACCTTTGCATTCTGTGGCAGGCTGAATTTTAGGTTTGTATGGTCATAAAATGGGTTGGGGTAGTTGGGGTAGAGTTGAGCACCTGGAGGAAGAGCTTTGGTATCATAACCAACAGGTAGGTCATCATGATTGATCAAAGCTGTATAAACCACGCTGGATTGTGCCCATATAGGTCTGATGATCTTATTGTAGGCAACCACATTGTTGTAATCCCAGGGAGATCCAAGGAAGGATGTGTTGCTTATCTTCTCGTTGGTCCAGAAAGCACCTCCATCGGTAGAATAGGCTAGATATACATCGGTTCCACTGTCAGCAGTGTAATTCCTTCTGTCGTAAAAGACAACATATACATAACCGGTCACCTGGTCCACAGTAACCCATGGATGAAAGTTGTGATTAGTTGTGATGTCATCATTGATCTTTACTGTGTTCCAGGTGCTGCCGCCATCCGTTGAGCGTGCCAGAAAAACATCGGAATTATTTGCTCCGTTGCGTGTATCAGCCCATGATATATATATATTCCCATTGCAGGGACCTCCGCTGAGATCGCAGGCGATGCTTGGGAAACCATTACCCCATGTCATACCGGGAATGGTGAAATACCAGCTCGGCTGGAAATCTACTGTTATATCCTGGGGAAGCCAGGTGTTGCCTCCGTCAGTTGATTTCTGGAAACTCACACCGTTGCCACACCATGCGACATAAACTTCTCCGTTGGGACCAATTGAGGGTACCGCTCCCTTGATGGAACCAAAACCGCAGTTTCCTGCCGTTTTACTCAGGCGTACCGGTGTGCTCCAGGTAGCTGCCTTATCGGTTGACTTTGAAATCATGATGCGAGCACTGTCAAAAGGGTTGCTGCTGGAATAAGCATCAAGGTCTGCCCAGGTGAGGTATATGGTTCCCCTGCTGGGATTGTTGGTCCAGTCTACAATAGCCCATTCTTTATCCTCATCATCAGGTGGGTTGTAGCCGGTAAAAGTGCCATCGTTCCATGTAGCACCTCCGTCTAAGGATTTCTGGCAAACCACCCTGTCGATGGAACCTACGAGGTGAAAATAATAAAAAACCCCGTCCGGATCGATGATGATGGCAGGATCACCCCACACACTCATGGAAGAAGTAAGTGTGTTTTGTGTCCAGGTTTGCCCGGTATCAGTAGAATGGAATACATAAGATATATTAGCTCCGGCTACCAACCGTTCAGGATTGTTCGGATCTATCATTATAGATACTTCCGAACCGTCTCCAACAATGACATTTGTGTATTGGGCATTAGCCGCCAGTGCTAAACAGCAAATTGCTATAAAAAAGGTTGATCTTTTCATGTTTTTAAGTTTAAAGTATGGTGATTATTTGTATCAAAATCAGCTTTTGTCTGTTATTTTCCAGCTTTTATTGTTTTACCTTCTATGAGGACAGGAATAGAAACCAGCGTGGCAGTCTTTTTCCCACTAATGATAGTCGGTTGCCATGCAGGCATCAGTTCAAGGACTCGTATGCATTCTTCTTCTATTCTTTGATCTGCAAAACCAATGACGTTGGGTAAGTTCATGCGGTGAATATCAGCAACACTTCCGTCAATATCCACATTAAATTCGAAATAAGCTTTTCCTTTTGTTTCTTCGTTGAGAAGTTCTTTGTTGAAATTTGTATTAATAAATTTATTCAATGCTTCATTACCACCGGTAAAAAAAGCTTTTTTATTGAGAACTTGCTGGTCGGCAGGTGTTCTGCTTTCGGTATTGATTTGCTGGGCATGTCCTGCAAATCCAAATAGCATGGCAGATAAGAATATCAGGATTTTTGTTTTCATAGTGATGATTTAGAGTTTTAAAAGAGATTTCATACAAATATACATAATAATTTTCAATTCATA
Source organism: uncultured Flavobacteriales bacterium (assembly GCA_964619305.1). GTDB lineage: Bacteria > Bacteroidota > Bacteroidia > Flavobacteriales_H > CAZUDW01 > CAZUDW01. The sequence goes on along the minus strand of CAZUDW010000012.1, from coordinate 25,475 downwards.
AGACGGACGGATAAAAATGCCCAGCGTGGTAACGCATTCTTACGTTGAAATGAATAACCTTAACGCTTTTTTATTAATTTTAGGTATTAAACTTAAACTTAATAACTGACCCTAAGCAATTTTTACCGGCATTTTGCATTTGGGTGTTGATGAATGCTCCCTGAAAGCATAGATTACGCTTGCACGGATGACTCAGGCAGTTGCCCGGATTGCTGATTCAAACCGAAATATCTTCATAAACCTCCGCCTCAGCGTCTCCTGAAGCAATAAAAGAGTTCTCCCGTGTCGTGAGAGAGTTCTCTCGTACCGCGGGAGAAACGGTTTTTGTGCTCAACGAAATGATTTTTCAGGTGATAAAAAGGAAGTTAAGTTAAACAAGAAATTGAACTATTAGAAAGAGTACCATGAATAAACGAACTATCAGCAGTAACTATTTTTTCAGAAATAGGTGGAGATATTAAAGCTTTTCCCAGATCAGAAAACTTAGTAGGTTGGTGTAGAATAAGACCCAAAAACGAAGAAAGTGCAGAAAGAATAAAAAAGGAGAAGCATAGGCAAAGGAAATAAATATATGCGAAAAATTTTAGTACAATCAGCATGGGCAGCAAGTCGAAAAAGACAGTTTTTTAAAAGAGAAATTTGAAGAACCATGTATCCGAAAATCGAGAAAAAATTATTTATGCTCTAAAACATTGATTTTAAATATACAGGGAAGGGTATTAAAAGACGGAATAAACCACATTTATTTTTTTAGAGTACACTTTTGAGATTTTTTATACTTTTACATTCAAATCTTTAACTGAATATAATGATAAGAGCCTCATCGCTCATTTTCGTATTAGTTCTTGCCTCTTTCTTTGCTGAAGCAACGCATATTGTGGGAGGTTCTCTTACTTATGATCATCTCGGTGGTTCAACTTACAGGATTAAGTTAAAACTTTACAGGGATTGCAATGGAGTACCATATCCGAGCAATGTTAATATACAGGTTTTCCTTCAGGATGGTAGTTCGTGGGGAAATATAAATATTCCTTTCCCTGGAGCCATCAATTTGAACCCACCTATAGATACCTGTGCTTTTAATCCTGGTGTTTGTGTGCAGGAAGCTGTTTACACTAAAATCGTTAACAATCTACCACCCCAACCAGGTGGATATCATCTTTATTGGCAGACATGTTGCAGAAACTGTAGTTTAAGCAACCTGACAAATCCCTGTGGATGGATGAATGGGGCTACATATTACACCAAAATACCTGATAATACTCAGATCATAACAAACTCAAGTCCTGAGTGGGTGAATTTTCCACCTGTTTTCGTATGCGTAAATCAGCCCCTTGTTTTTGACCATTCAGCCACTGACTCTGATGGCGACTCACTGGTTTATTCTCTTATACATCCTGACAGCAGACCTGGATATACAGTTGGTTATCCATTTTTTACATTTCCTCAGGTAACTTATGCTCCCGGTTACTGGGAAGAAAGTCCCCTTGAACCGAATATCAATCCAACAATGTTTATTGATTCTCAGACAGGTATTCTGACAACAACTCCTTCTCAACTTGGTCAATTCGTGGTAGGTGTGCAAGTGCTGGAATATCGAAACGATACAATCATTGGAAGAACAAGAAGAGATTTTCAGTTCAATGTGTTGAATTGTCCTCCACCTGCCAATGCAGGCATTGGACCGGTTGTGGCGTGTTACGGTCAGACGGTTTGTTTTCAGAATGCTAGTGATTCCGCTGCCAATAATTTTTTCTGGGACTTTGGTGATCTTTCAACTACAACCGACACTTCTTCGGCATATGAACCTTGCTACACTTATCCCGGTATTGGACCTTATACCGTGACACTTATCGCTCAATATGGTACCAACTGTGCAGATACAGATACAGTAACATTTGAAATATCCTGGGCACAGGCAGATTTCAATTCAGTAGATTCTGTTTGTATCGGAACACCGGTCATTTTCAGTGATGCATCCACTTCATCAGGAAACAGCAATATCAGTTCCTGGAGCTGGGATTTTGGAGACAGTACCTATTCAACCATTCCTAGTCCAACTCATACGTATTCTTCCAGTGGAACCAAAACGGTTATGCTTATTGTGGTGAATACCTTAGGGTGTGTTGATACTATTTATAAGAATATTTATGTACAGCCAATGCCAGTTGCTGATGCGGGGAATGATACGATCGCCTGTACGAATAATCCAACCGTTACTCTCAACGGTCAGGTATATGGAGCATCGGGAGGATATTGGGTTGGAGGTGCAGGATCATTCACACCTAATCAATTCACGCTCAACGCTGATTACACACCTACAAACGGTGAGATTCTAACTGGATATGTGGTGTTGATTTTGACGACTACCGGTAATGGGTTTTGTCCATCTGCGGTAGATACTGTAGTGATAAGTTTTGTGCCTGGTCCAAACGTTCAGGCCGGTCCTGATATTATCGTATGTAAAGACACTTCAGGAGTACCTCTTAGTGGTAATGTAACCATTGCTACAGGAGGCACATGGTCAACAACAGGCGATGGTGGGTTTTTCCCGGATCCAGATTCTCTTAATGCAATTTATATCCCTGGAACAAACGACACAACTATCGGCAGTGTTATGATCATATTGACTTCTACAGGTAATGGTAATTGTCTGCCTAATTCAGATACATTATACATCTTTTTCACGGATTTGCCGGTTGTTACAGCGACTGCCAATGATACAGCCTGTGCAGGCAGCTATATTCCGGTCAATGCTACTTCGACCACCGGTAGTGGTATATGGTCCACCCTGGGAGGTGGCTCGTTTCTTCCGAGCGATACTTTATTGAGTACAACCTATTTACCTGACATAACTGATGATACATCCGGATATGTTGTCCTTGTTTTCACTTCTACGAACAACGGTGGATGCCAACCACAAACAGATACGGTATATATCAATTTGATCCCCTCTCCGAATGCCGCTTTTAATGTGGATGACGTGTGCCTGCACGACTCTGCCTTTTTTAATGATCTTACAACAACTATAGGTAATATCGTGTCATGGAATTGGGATTTTGGTGATGGCAACTCATCCATAGTGAAAAACCCATCTAATCTCTATGATACTACAGGGACTTATTCCGTAACTCTTATTGTAGCTTCTGATAATGGGTGTATTGATACAGTTGTACAACAGGTTATTGTATATGATCTTCCTGTGGCAGATTTTATCAACAATGGTGTTTGCCTGAATGAAATGACGCAGTTCTTTGATACATCAAGTGTGATGGGGGGAATTATATCGACATGGAGTTGGGATTTTGGTGATGGAAGCCATGACAGCATTGAGAATCCAACTCATAGCTATGGTTCTGATGGTTCATATCTTGTTACTTTGATCGTGACTTCTGACAAGGGATGTAAAGACACTGTTGTTAAAGCGGTAACAGTTTCTCCTCTACCAACAGCAGATTTTACTATTGATGAAACACCGGCTAATGTATCCCAAGTTATTCATTTTTTCGATGCTTCTGTTACCGGAACTTCTTGGTATTGGGACTTTGGTGATTCAACAACATCGACACTACAATTTCCCGATCACAGCTATTCAGAACCGGGCATTTATACTGTAATGCTGGTGATAACAGATGATAACGGTTGTGTTGATACGATTTATAAAGATGTGATAATAGCTGTACCACCACTAGTTCCGTCAGGATTCACACCAAATGGTGATGGCCAGAATGATGTGTTGTATGTCAGAGGAGGTAATTTTACTGAATTAGAATTTAAGATATATAATAATTGGGGAGAATTAATCTTTGTTTCCAACAACCAGGCAGATGGCTGGGATGGAACAAGGAACGCTATAGAACAACCAATTGGGGTTTATGTTTATACGGTGAACGGGGTTACAGAAGATGGCGTTAAACACGAACTAAGTGGTGATGTTACTTTGCTGAGATAAATTATCTATGAGAAAAATCATGAAGGTGGGTTATAACATAAGATTAACATTATTGTTATCCTGTATTGTTTTATCAGGAACTGCCCAAGATTTTCATCTTTCGCAATATGATGCGGCTCCGTTATATCTTAATCCTGCAATGACCGGTCTGATTAGTAGTAAATTCAGGATTCATGCGCATTACAGAACGCAATGGAAATCAGTTGCAACAAAACCATTTCGTACTTCTGCCATTTCTTATGATATGCCTGTAAAACGATTTGCATTTGGTGCTCAAATCATGGACAATAGGGCAGGGGCAGGCAAGTTTAATGTGGTGAGTATTCTTTTGTCAGGGGGTTATGACCTTTCTCTTGATGACAATAACGATCATCATATTTCTTTTGGTCTTCAATTTGGGATGTTGCAGAAAAGTGTTGATATTTCACAGTTGACATGGGATAATCAGTATGTTTATACGAATGGAGGATCATTCAACCCCAATATATCCAGTGGCGAAAATTTTACCAATCAGAGTGCAACAATGCCAGACATTAATCTTGGAGCAATGTATTTTTATGCTAAAGATAATTACATAGTGAATCCTTTTCTTGGGTTTGCTGTCATGCATATTACGCAACCTGATGAATCATTTCTTGGCGTAGAAAGTAATTTGCCTATACGATATGTTTTGCATGGGGGAGTAAAAATAAACATCAATGAAAAAATACAGTTATTGCCTAAGTTTTTCAAACTGGATCAGCTTAATGATAATGAATTGACGATTTCTTTGTTAGGACATTTTTATCTTGAATCTTTTGATGCATATCTGGTTTTTGGCCCAACATTGAGGAATTATATGACAAAGGATCTGATGCAGGTAAACAAGGATGCTGCTATTTTGGAATTCGGAGTTAAATACAACCAGTACTTAATGCTGGTCAGCTATGATATCAATACTTCTTCATTGAAACCTATTAGTAACGGCAGGGGAGGAGTTGAGATATCATTTACTTACACACCCAACCTTTTAAAAGCAAATCCTGTACCATCTTGCCCTAGAATGTGATGAGAAGAATTCTACCCTTGATTATATTAATTCTGAATGTTGTGAGCGGGTTTTCGCAAAGCAGGACAGAATTGCTGCATTTTGGTGATGCAGCATTTGAAAACGGGCAATATGCTTCTGCTGCCTATTATTATCTTAGGATACTTAATAAGACACCAGATAAGGAGAAAAACGTAACATATCCATATGAGGTAAAACCTTTTGTTAAAACAGCAACTAAAAAATCAATAAAAGATACTTCTGAGGTTGAGCCTGATCTTGGTTATCAGTATGTTGTTCATCAGATTGCTGAATCATATCGTTTGAATCATGATTATAATAATGCTGAAGTTTGGTATCAAAAATCAATTGAGAATAAGAATTGTCAGTATCCGAATGACAAGTTCTGGCATGCAAAAATGATAATGATGCAGGAGAAATACAGTTGGGCTGCACAGGAGTTTGAATCTTTTTTAAATATATCTGGTGTTGACTCTTATCTTGTAAAGCGTGCTTCAGAGCATTTAATAAATTGCAACCTTGTGAATGAGCCTGCAAAATATAAAAAGGACATTGTTGTGCAGAGGGTAGATACAATAATCAATTCCGGAACGTCAAATTTTGCAATGAGTTTTTATGGTAACAAAGAGACTGTAATTTTTGCATCTGGCAGGAAATCTAATATTATATCTGATCCGAAAGAGCAAATACCAGAATATACAAGTGACTTTTACGTCTCCACACGTTATAAAGACGGTTGGGGTGAACCCCGTAACATACAGAATCCAGTAAACACAGATCAAAATGAAGGAGCCGGGGTATTATCCACAGATAAAACAACTTTTTATTTTACAAGGAGCGATCCTGATAATCCCAAGAAAGAGGCTATTTATGTTAGCAAGTTCTTTAACAATATGTGGATGCAGCCAATGAAGTTGGATGAAAGTGTAAATCTGGAAGGATTTTCATCTAAACATCCTTCAATTACAGAAGACCAAAGCAGGATATACTACAGTTCAAATCGTCCTGGTAGTATTGGAGGTTATGATATCTGGTATTGTGATATCAATGATGTAGGTGAGTTAAGTTTGCCGATAAACATGGGTCCTGTTATCAATACTAAGGAAGATGAGGAGTCTCCATTCTATCATTATTACACAAAAACTTTGTATTTCAGTTCAGCAGGACATGAAACTTTTGGAGGGCTTGATATAGTAAGAAGTACTTATAATGAAGATGATACGATTTGGTCAACTCCAGAGAATCTGGGATTGCCCTTTAATTCAGGGGGAGATGATCTTTTCTTTACATTGGAAGACAAGCAATTGATGGGTTTTTTTACTTCTGATAGGGAGAAATGCGTTGAGTGTGAAAAAACTCAGGGCAGCGATTATTGTTATAGTATCTATTCTTTCAGCAAACCTAAAATGAAATTCTCTATTGAAGGGATTGTTTACAACGCTAAAACTGAGAAACCTATCTCAAATGCATTGATTACATTTAAAGATATTCGTGGGAATTTTGAACAATTCTTTCTTATGACTGATGATAAAGGGCATTATGAGGATAAGTTAAAGGAGGGATGGGATTTATTTATTAAAGCGCAGAAAGTGAAATTTTTCGGTGATGCTGCAGCTATCTCAACACTTGGATTAACAGAATCAAAGCATTTTGTACAGGATTTTTATCTCACACCGATTCCTGCCGGTGAAATTGAGATACCGGGGATTGAGTACGATTATGATAAAGCGACTTTGAGACCAGAATCAAAGAAAATTCTGGATGATTTGGTTGAATTTCTTAGTTTAAACGACAACATAGTGGTTGAGATCAGATCGCATACAGATTTGAGGGGAGCAGAAGACTACAATATGAGACTATCTGAAGCTCGTGCGAAATCTGTAGTTGATTATTTGATAGCTCATAATATTGAAAGGGATAGACTTCTCCCAAAAGGATATGGAGAGACTCAACCACTTATTCCAGATGCTCAGACGGAAGAAGAGCATCAACGCAACAGAAGAACTGCCTTTAAAACAATCTCACAGGATTATATTGATTTATACAGAAATAATAGTGAGAAATAACGGTTAGAGGAAACTTTCTTTAGTTCTGTATTTTTCTTTCCACTTTCCCATGTATATAAGGGAAAATTCAATAGCTCCACGACCATGAGAGAATCGGTTGAGATAAGATGTATTGATGTCGTAACTTACACGGAAGAGATTATCTTGGTATTTTACTCCTGTATGTATTACTACAGCATCCTTATGCCGGTAGTGCACACCTAACATAGCATCATATTCTGTATCTTCAATGTGGTAATATCCAAGCAATCCAAATGTTATCTCTTGGGCTTTTGCCTGGTACATATATAGAAAGTCAGGTCTTATCCAAACTTTTTCATTTATAATAATGTCGGCACCCAGATTTCCTAAATAATGAATAGGTAGTCTCCGGATATAGCTTGTGAAGGAATCATTGGGTCTTGTAACATGATAGAGAGATATGCCCATGAAAGGATGATACCAGTGATCTTTATCCTGGTATTTATAAAATACGCCCATGTTGGCATCAAAACGGAACATGTTGTTTTTTTCAATATTCTCACCATTTGGCAAATCCGGATTTAATCCTCCATATGAAACCGAATATTGCTCATCATATAGATATTGACTTGGATCAAAGCTTTTATATAAAAGCCCCATTTGTAACCCAACCGAAAGATTGTGTTTATATGTTGGATCATCTATTATTCTATATGATCCTGATGCCATTATGTTGAAAGCATTGAAATGCCCTATTCCAGATCGGTTATTGATAATAAAACCACCTACTCCAAATCTTTTCAGTGGTTGATCATAACTAAGCGAGAGTGTTGTATAAGGATTAATAGGTAGTTGCCTCCATTGTGATCTGTAATTGGCATTTGCTCTGAATCCTGCATCTGTACCCATGTAAAGACCTGTGAGCGCAGGGTTTAGATATTGAGGAGTTGCATCATATTGCGAAAGATGAAAATCCTGAGCTATAATATTCCCGGCAAGTACAATAATAGAGGTACATGCAATAATCCTGTGTATAAAATATTTTTTCTCCATATTTTACTGCTTATCCTGTAAATTAACCAAAGTGACTTCTCCTGCTAATTTATAAGTGGAATTGTCAAGCATCTTTCCTTCAAATGTGTAAACATAAGTGCCAGCCGGTTGTAACTTGCCTTTAATTGTGCCATCCCATCCCTGTTGCTGTTCGGTAGAACGGAATATCTGGTTTCCCCACTCATTGAAGATACGGAATTCAAATTCGCTATAAGGTCCGCCCCGTACGTATAATATATCATTCACCCCATCACCGTTTGGTGTGAATGCTGAAGGAATGGCAAATGGGGTTACCTCATCACCGGAGATAATCATTTCTTTCATTGCAGTATCAGTACAACCATCCTTATTGGTAATGGTGAGAATTACCGTGTAACTTCCACTGTCAGAATAAGAATAAACAGGATTCTGAACGATAGATGTTCCTATTTCATCACCAAAGTCCCAATCCCATGTAGTCGCACCTGATGATAAATCAGTAAATTGTATAGATACATCAATACCTGCAGGATTTGGATCCATTTTGAAATCGGCTGTTGGAAAACTTGTAGTTGAAATTGTTAGAATAATTGTATCAGAACATCCACCTGAAGTAGTTACGATTAGAGTAACATCATATGATCCGGAACTGTCATAGTTATGTGATGGATTCTGAGCTGTAGAGGTATCACCATCACCAAAATCCCAATACCAATTTACAATACTATCTCCTGAAACCAAAGAAGAATCAAAGAAATTGATCGTATGATTAATACAAAGTGGTTGATCATTGAAAAGAGCATCAGGTAATGGTTTGATTGATAGATAGATTGTATCGGATTCTGGGTTGCAATTTCCATTATTAGTCGATGTAAGTACAATCATCACACTACCGCTTGAATCATCCGCAGAATCGGGTATATAGGTTGTATTCAATGAGGAATCATTCGGTATAAATATGCCGGAACCACTTGACCACCATTGTCCTGAAGAAGAGCCACCATTGATGATGCCGTTTAGATTAAATAGATCACCTTCACATAAAGACTGGTTAGTGCCAGCATCTACGAAAGGAGCAGGTGTAATAGATAGAATTAAAGTATCCCCATCATTCACACAAGCATTAGTTGGAGTTAATACAAGTATGATAGTACCACTAGCTGTATCACCTGAACTTGGAATATAAGTAGCATTTAAGCTGGTATCACTTGGATTAAAGGTTCCTGATCCTGATGTGTTCCAGATACCTGTACCATTACCGCCATTGATGATACCGTTGAGGATAACATTGGCATTATTGGCACAAACTGTAGTGTCCGGGCCGGCATCTACCTGAGGGATACTCGTAATATTGATAACAATGGTATCATATCCAGGTAGACAATTGCCATTATTTGTTGTGATCAGAACAAGCGTCACAGTTCCGGCAGAAGTATCTCCTGAACTCAGTAGATAGATAGCATTAAGTGTAGAATCGTTTGGCAAGAAAGTTCCGCTTCCCAGTGTAATCCACTGTCCGGTTGAAGAACCGCCCCATACTGATCCGTTGAGAGTAACTTGCATTGAATCTTTACAAATGATCATATCCTGGCCTGCATTGGCAGCAGGTGCTTTTGTGATTGTTACTACCAAAGAATCTGATTCTGGATTGCAGTTGCCATTATTTGTACTATTAAGGTAGATAGTTACACTGCCAAGAGCTGTATCAGAGTTGCCGGGGATATACACAGCATTTAATGCAGAGTCATTGGGCAGGAAAATGCCGGTACCCGAACTACTCCATTGTCCGGTATTTGTAGCTCCCCATACATTACCACTAAGATAAACTGTGTCATTATTAGCACACACGGTGTCATCTATTCCTGCATAAACCCATGGAGCCACCGTAATAGTAAGTATTATTGTATCGCTTGATGAAGGGCAATTTCCATTATTTGTCGAAGTGAGTACAAGTATAACACTACCTGCAGCCGTATCAGCAGGGCTGGGATTATAAATGCCATTCAGACTTGTATCGGTAGGTGTAAATGTCCCTGATCCACTGGTAGTCCAGATACCTGTTCCGAAACCACCGGTAATCACTCCATTGAGTTGATAAACAGTATTTGCACAAATTGTATCATTGATACCTGCATCCACTAAGGCTGGATCAATAAAATAAATCATCATTGTATCTGATTCTGGCAAACAGTTTCCATTATTGGTGGAGGTAAGTATTATCATCACAGAACCGTTGGCTGTATCCTGATTGCTCGGAGAATAAGTGGCATTTAAGTCAGTATTGCTAGGATTAAACGATCCTGTACCGTTGGTTGTCCATTGCCCTGAAGAGGATCCCTGCGTAATCACACCTGTGAGTTGTATATCAAAGATGCTGTCGGAACAAATTATCTGATCGGGTCCTGCATTTACATAAGGAGCAGGTGTTATAATAATGATAACGGAATCATAAACGTAATTACAACTATTAGTCGCTGTCAGATACAATATCACCATACCGTTAGCGGTATCAGCAGAACTTGGAATATAAGTAGCATTCAAAGAGGTATCGGTTGGAGTAAAAGTACCACTGCCTGAAGTTGTCCAGATACCCTCGGAGGCACCACCGCTGATCACACCATTCAGAGATACGTTGGCATTGTTTGCACAGACCGTATCATCTATTCCTGCATCAACAATTCCAGGTTCGAGGATATAAATCATCATGGTGTCCGATTCAGGGAGACAACCACCGTTATTTGTTGAAGTCAGTATTAACATAACTTGTCCGTTAAGTGAATCCTGCGAACTGGCATTATACACTGCATTCAGAGTGTTGTTGTTGGGTGTAAATGTCCCCGTACCGGATGTACTCCAGATTCCTGTTGTGGAACCACCGCTGACGACTCCGTTTAGAATAGTAAATAAACTGTCCACACAGATCAGTTGATCAGGACCGGCATCAACAAATGGAGCATTTGTAATAGTAATAACCAATGAATCAATTACCGGAAGACAACCTCCATTATTTGTAGAAACAAGATATAAGGTAATAGTGCCAATGGTAGTGTCTGAGTCGCTTGGAATATACATTGCGTTCAGATCAGAATCATTCGGGAGGAAGTAACCGCTTCCACTCGTACTCCATTGACCCGTTGAGGACCCACCGCTAATATTCCCATTTAACCAAATGGTGTCATTGTTTGCACATACCGATTGATCCAGACCAGCCATGACAATTGGTGATGGGCTGAAATAAACTATCATTGTGTCTGACATTGCAGCACAACCTCCATTATTTGTAGAGGTAAGAATAATCATAATACTTCCGGCTGCGGTATCTGCCGGAGTAGCTACATAAGTACCGTTTAAAGAAGTATCTGTTGGTAGGAACGTACCAGTGCCATTTGTACTCCATTGTCCTGTGGTTGTGCCCCCAGTAACCAGGCCGTTAAGATTAACGACAGCGTTGTTTGAACATACTGTATCATCAGGACCTGCATCCACAATAGGTTCGGAAGTGATCGTAATCACCAGAGAATCCATAACCGGCAGACAGTCCCCGTTTCCGGTAGAAGTCAGATAAAGCGTTACAGTACCTGCGGTAATCTCGGGACCTGAAGCAGTATAAACCGCATTAAGTGTTGTGTTATTTGGGTTGTATGTGCCGGTACCACCGGACCAGACTCCACCACCGGCATGCATTATAATCCCGTTGAGCGTGGCAACAGCATTGTTTGAACAAATCAACTGATCGGGACCTGCATCTACATAAGGAGCAGGTGTTATAATAATGATAACGGAATCATAGACGTAATTACAACTGTTGGTGGATGTCAGATACAATATCACCATACCATTAGTGGTATCAGCAGAACTTGGAATATATGTGGCATTTAAAGAGGTATCACTTGGTGTGAAAGTACCACTGCCTGAAGTTGTCCAGATACCTTCAGTGGCACCACCGCTGATCACACCATTTAGAGATACGTTGGCATTGTTTGCACAGACCGTATCATCTATTCCTGCATCAACAATTCCGGAAGGAAGAATATCAATAACCATGGTATCTGTTACCGGCAGGCAGTTGCCGTTATTGGTAGAAGTTAAAACAAGGGTAACCTGTCCATTAATGGAATCTTGCGTACTAGCATTATACACAGCATTCAAAGTGGTGTTGTTAGGAGTGAAGGTGCCTGTACCGGATGTACTCCAGATTCCGGTTGTGGAACCACCACCGATATTACCATTTAGAATTGCGAACAAACTGTCCACACATATCACCTGATCAGGACCTGCATAAACAAAAGGAGCATCAGTAATTGTAATTATCAATGAATCAAGCGTAGCAAGGCATCCGCCATTATTGGTTGAAATTAAATAAATAGTAATCATTCCTGCAGCAGTATCCGCAGGACTTGGAATATACATTGCATTCAGATCGGAATCATTTGGGAGGAAGTAACCGCTTCCACTGGTACTCCATTGTCCTGTTGAGGATCCTCCACTAACGTTTCCATTTAACCAGATGGTATCATTGTTTGCGCAAACAGTCTGATCAGGTCCGGCAGTAACCCAGGGTGAAGGTGTGATGATCAATACAAGTGTATCGCTTACCGGCAGACAACCTCCGTTATTGGTTGAGGTGAGCACAATTGTTACCATTCCTGCAGCAGTATCTGCCGGGCTTGGAATATAAACCGCATTCAGATCACTATCATTGGGTGAGAAAGTGCCTGTTCCACTCGTACTCCATTGTCCCGTTGTTGTTCCTCCGGTAACAGAACCATTGAGGGTGATATTCGGATTGTTAGCACATGTTGTATCATCAGGACCTGCATCCACAATAGGTTCGGGAGTGATCGTAATCACCAGAGAATCCATAACCGGAAGACAGTCTCCATTTCCGGTAGAAGTCAGATAAAGCGTTACAGTACCTGCGGTAATCTCGGGACCTG
>CAZUDW010000012.1:0-12379 GCA_964619305.1 uncultured Flavobacteriales bacterium | reverse complement strand
CCATTTAGAATTGCGAACAAACTGTCCACACATATCACCTGATCAGGACCTGCATTTACCCAGGGAGATGGTGAAAAAGTGACGATAAGTGTATCGCTTACCGGTAGACAATTTCCATTGTTGGTAGATGTAAGAATGATATAAATACTACCAGCTGCGGTATCGGCAGTTGTAGCATTATAAGTTGCATTTAATGTGGTGTTATTAGGACTAAATGTTCCGGTACCCGTAGTGGACCATATACCTGTTGTAGAACCGCCTGCAACAGATCCATTTAATGGAACGATAAGATTGTTTGCGCAAATAGTCTGATCAGGTCCCGCAGTAACCCAAGGTGAAGGTGTGATGATCAATACAAGTGTATCGCTGACCGGTAGACAACCTCCGTTATTGGTTGAGGTGAGCACAATGGTAACCATGCCAGCAGCAGTATCTGCGGGGCTTGGAATATAAACTGCATTCAGATCACTGTCATTGGGTGAGAAAGTGCCTGTTCCACTCGTACTCCATTGTCCCGTTGTTGTTCCTCCGGTAACAGAACCATTGAGGGTGATATTCGGATTGTTAGCACATGTTGTATCATCAGGACCTGCATCCACAATAGGTTCGGGAGTGATCGTAATCACCAGAGAATCCATAACCGGCAGACAGTTTCCGTTGTTGGTAGAGGTAAGGATCAGGGTAACAGTACCTGCAGTAATTTCACCATTGGAAGGTGTATAAATGGCATTCAATGTAGTATTATTGGGGTTGAAGGTTCCTGCTCCTCCCGTCCATATACCTGTTGTTGAGCCGCCTGTTACACTTCCTGATAGATTAATGTCAGGACTGTTGGCACAAACCGTATCATCTGGCCCTGCATCAACAATTGGCCCGGGAACAATAGTGATTACTATTGTGTCTGATTCCGGAAGACAATTTCCATTTCCTGTTGATGTAAGTATAAGGGTGACATATCCAGCTAGAATTTCAGCATTTGATGGAGTATATACGGCATTAAGTGTGGTATTATTTGGATTGTATGTTCCTGTACCACCTGACCAGATTCCTCCGGTTGCATTCAACACGGTGCCGTTTAATTGAACATCCGAGTTATTGGCACAAACGGTATCATCCGGGCCGGCATCAACAATTGGCGATAGGGTGATCGTTATATCTATTGTATCCGTTACTGGTTGACAATTACCATTGCCTGTAGTTGTTAATATTAATTGTACAAACCCTGCGGTGATTTCAGCATTAGATGGAGTATAATCCGTTATTAATGTAGTATTATTAGGATTGTATGTGCCTGTTCCTCCTGACCAGATGCCCCCAGTTGCGTTGATCACAGACCCAGCTAGATGAACTACCGGATTATTTGCACAAACGGTATCATCAATGCCTGCATTGGCAATTGGAACCGGATCAATGGTAATAATATTTGTGGCAGTGTCAATACAACCAATATCTGTGGTAACGATCAGTGTCACAGTATATGTACCACTGTTTGTGTAAGAATGTGTAGGATTCTGAAGTGTAGAATTATTAGAATCTCCAAAATCCCAATCCCAATTTGTAATATTGGCATTATTCGATGTAGTAGAATTATCGGTGAATGTGACGATTTCGGTTTCACATTTTGGATTATCATCTGTGAATGCTGCATTTACCCATCCCACATAGACTGTTGCGTATGCTGTATCTGCACAAGGAGTTCCATAATTAACGATCAGGGTTACTGTATATGTTCCAGTGTCAGGGTATGTATAAGACGGATATTTGGAATAGGAAGTATCGGTTGTTGAAGTCAGATCTCCAAAATCCCAAAAGTAACTGCTTGCATCAGGATTGGTTTCATTTGGAAAATTTACCATATTTCCATTGCAAACTGAGATTATTCCGGTTGTTGTATCTATTCCAGCTTCAGCAAGCTCAGGACAATTCACGATATTGAACTGGAAATCTCTTCGCGTGGTGTTGATCAGGCTGTCATTACGCCATTCCTGCACCTGCACTCCAACAACATATTGCCCAAGTTGCATGGGCGTTCCGGTGAGAACACCTGTTTGAGGATCGATGCTCAATGGTGGAGGTCCCAGTGGTTGATTGGCATTATAACCTCCAGCCCATGGTATAATTGGAATAACCGGATATCCATTTGAAAACGGGGGAGGAGTGTTGACATTTCCGGAATACTCATCAAATGGATCACATAATGAATATACAAGGGAGTCTCCGTCAGGGTCTGTAGCAGAGTGGTTAAATACAAAAGTATCAACCGCACAAAGGAAAATGGGTGGGAAAGAGTCGAAAACTGCTGCTGAATTATTTCCAACAATAAAACTATCCGGAAGGGAACATTCCCTTATATGAGCATTGTCAATATAATGTCTTTCATTGTTGGCACTGTTTTTAATTTTTACCACCATGCGTACGCTGTCTCCTACAAGACAATAAGCATAAGCAGTGGTTGCCCCAAAATTTCCTCCGTATGATCCGTTAAACGGAAACAAAACTTCAGGTCCATTATTCAACTGGTAGTAAACATTGATGGAGTCCGTGGATTCCATATTGCCTGATTTGTCAATATCTATACTCAGGTTAACACCACTTAAATAAGCTGATATATCCACATATTCTGAAGTCCAGACCACTTCGCCATCAGTATCCCTGGCTTCAAACCGGTTGTTTATGACCTCAGCCCAATCTGTCGTAGGAGCTACAGTTCTGCTCCATGCTGTTGGACCATTATCAATAGTAGTGAAATCAGGTAGTGTAAAATCTTCCAGCCATATGGTAGGCGTGTTTGGTGGAGGATAGTACATTGTGTCCGGGGGAAGAAATGCATAAAATGCTGCTCCAACTGTTAAAGGGTTCACAACATTAAGTACACTGCCATTTCTGCAACATAACTCATACATGATGTGATATCCTCCAACAACCTGAGGAAGCGTAGCTACTTGTGTGTAGATTGCTTCTTCAACGCAAACCCCGGGGTCTATTACACAGGAATCAATAACAGGAGGTACTAAAGTAGCTCCAGGAAATGGTATGTTAATTGGTATATAATTAGCTCCAAGATTATACCATGCACGTATTTGTGCTGTTGCAGGAAAATTGGCATTACCGTTACCACAGTCCCTGTATAATCTTAAAGTAACTTCATATTGATCTCCACCGAGATGCTTATAAGTCAGTTCGCCTCCGATGATATGGGTGCAAAAACTTAAAACAGGCAAAAAAAGTATTGCAAGTAATAGCGTAAATTTTGACCTTATAGACAAGAATACTTAGCTTAATACATTATTATAAATATAGCATTACGAATCACTAATTAAATAGTTACCTGTTTTAGCTAAGGTTACCGATGTTTTTGATTAAAACTGCATTATTAAAGATGAATGGAAATTTACATCGGTTTTTAGTTGATCAAATGTGCCTGAATTAGGACAGATATAAACTTCCTGAGGTTGAACAAACCAATCCAATAATAAAAAATGATGTATGTAAATATCAACGCATTTTTTTCAATATAATTTAAGGGTTACAAATGAAGTAGCTTTTTTATATTTGCACTTTGAAATGAATTTACTCTATCCGGCATTTTTGTTTGCCTTGGTTTCTTTAGCCATTCCTGTCATCATCCACTTATTCAATTTTAGAAAGTTTAAAAAGATATATTTCACAAATGTTCGTTTTCTGCATGAAGTAAAGAGAGAGACTCATGCAAAAAACAGCCTGAAACATTTGCTTGTTCTTATTTGCAGAATCCTTGCGCTCTTATTTCTTGTTCTTGCATTTGCGCAACCGTATATTCCGTTTGAAAACAGGAAGGCGTTAAAAGGATCAAGGGCATTAAGTATATATATCGACAATTCCTTCAGTATGGATGCTGTGAGTGCTGGCGGCAGGATGTTTGATAGAGCAAGGCAAACAGCAATAGACATTGTCAAATCAAGTCGCCCATCTGATGTTTTTCAACTCATCACAAATGAAGACAATGGTATTTACAGGCGCTTTGTAAACAGGGATGAATTCAATAGGATGCTGGATGAGGTAGAGCTAAGCCCTGTTGTACGCAGCATCTCTGAAACGGTTTTGAGGCAGGAAGAAGCGCTTGCAGATGTTCATGTTGCCGGTAAAGAAATCTTCCTGATATCTGATTTTCAAAAAAACATTGCAGATATTAAAAATATCAGGAAAGATTCTACATGCCATATCAACTTTATTCCTTTGACACAAGATCATCCGGGTAATATTTTCATTGATTCCTGCTGGTTTGAAACACCATACAGATTGTTGAACCAGCCTGAAAAACTGCATGTTCGTATCCGTAATAACTCAACTGAAAATGTAGAGAATCTACCAATCAGGCTTTTTCTCAACAATAAGCAGAAAGCTTTGGGCGGTTGTAGTATAAAAGCCGGAACATTTGCGGACACAATTTTATCATTTACAATTTTAAAAGCGGGTTTTCAGAGATGCAGGGTACAGATAAAAGACTATCCTGTGACATTTGATGATGATTATTTCTTCAGCATAGATATTTCCGAACATCTTAAAGTTTTAAGTATTTCTGAAAATGACAGCAATAAATTCATCAATGCGTTGTTTGCAAAAGATGATTTTGTGACTGTTGAAAACGCACGGGCAGCCATACTTGATTATTCACTTTTCCATAATTACAACTTAATCGTTATCGAGGGTCTTTATGAGATATCGTCTGGTTTTGGTAGTGCGATTATGCAATTCATTCAAAATGGAGGCAGTGTATTGCTGTCACCAGGAAAAAATATTTCCTTGGATTCATACAAAAACTTCTTGTCTCAGGTGCATGCCGATTATTACACTTCACTGGATACTTCAGCAACCGAAGTGATAAAGATAAATTGGGAGGATCCTTTATATTATAATGTTTTTGATAAAGTGCCTGAAAACATCAACCTGCCTAAAGTGCATAAACATTATAAATTGAGTGCCAATATTAAATGTGAGGCAACTCCCCTGCTTATCATGCAGAATTCCGATCCATTACTTTCATTTTATAGGTTTGGGAAAGGCAGTCTTTACATCGCAGCTGTTTCAATAGACGACAGCTTCAGCAACTTTCACAGGCATGCGATTTTTGTCCCCACAATATACAATATGGCATTGCACAGCGAAATAAGTGGAGAACTGGCATATACAATAGGAGAAGACAAAACAATAGATCTGGCTGAAAAAGAAGATATCACAGCTGAGGTTTATCATATCCTGTCTTCTGCTGCACATACAGATTTTATACCTGGTATATCAAGGACGAAATATAGCAGCAGTATCGTGCTTCATCAGGGCATAACCAAAGCAGGACATTATTTCATCACTGCTGAAAAAGATACGATAAAGTGCATTGCTTTTAATTATGACCGTAAAGAATCCGATCTCAGCACATTGGACGCAGAATCAATTGAAAAAATCAGTCATAAAAATGGCAATGACAATATTTCTGTTCTTGGCAATGGTGAGCAGCATGTAGTGCTCAATTTTGCTGAAATTCAGGAAGGTAAAAAATACTGGAAGCATTGTGTTATTTTCACACTCTTATTTTTAGCATTGGAAACATTATTACTTAAATACTGGAAAAAGTGAACATATTAATTAAAAAAGCGAGAATTGTTGACATAGGATCAGCCCTGAATGCAAAAACAGTCGATGTGCTGATAAAGAAAGGTAAAATCACGGATATCAGAGCATCTATTAGCGATAAAAACGCAAAGAAGATAGAAATAGATAACCTGCATATATCACCGGGTTGGTGCGATTTACATGCTAATTTCAGGGACCCTGGTTATGAATACAAAGAAGATATACAGAGTGGAATGCGTGCAGCAGCAGCCGGTGGTTTCACCGCAGTGGCGCTTATGCCCACCACATCTCCTTGTATAGATTCTAAAACGCAGGTAGAATATCTCATTAAAACGGCATCCACAGGTTGTGTTGATGTTCATCCCGTTGGTGCAATATCGATTAATATGGAGGGAGAAGACATAACTGAGATGTACGACATGAAACAAGCTGGGGCAGTGGCTTTTTCTGATGATAAGAAACCATTGGCAGATGCTGGCTTGCTCGAAAGGGCCTTGCTTTATTCAAAAGCATTTAAAGGTTTGATTATGAATTTTCCCTATGATCTGAATATTGCGCACAACGGTATCATCAATGAGAGTGAGAACACGGTGATGTTGGGAATAAAAGCTGTGCCTGCCCTTGCAGAGGAAGTGATGGTTGCAAGGGATATTTCAATATTGGAATATACAGGAGGACGATTGCACTTTTCAACCATTTCATGTGCCCGGTCGGTTGAGTTGATCAGGGAAGCAAAAGCAAAAGGACTGCAGATCAGTTGCGAAGTAGCAGCACATCAGCTTGTCCTCAGGGATGAGATACTCAAAACATACGACAGCAACTACAAAGTGATGCCTCCCCTGAGAACAGATTCAGATATACGGGCACTTATCACCGGCTTGAAAGATGGAACCATAGACGCGGTTTGCTCAGACCATAATCCCGAAGATGTGGAAAATAAAATGAAGGAATTCGATCATGCCGCTTATGGTATTATTGGCATGGAGACGGCCTTTGCTTTGCTCAATACACAACTTGCTAAAGAACTGAAGATTGAAAAGATCGTTGCTTTGCTTTCAAACAACCCACGCAGGATTCTCGGGCTTCAAATACCCCACATTAAAAAAGGAGCAAAAGCCAACATCACCTTGTTTGATCCCGAAACCCAATGGACTTTCCAGTCTAAAGACATTAAATCTCGTTCAGCCAACACGCCATTTATCGGCTGTGATTTCAAGGGAAAACCACTGGGCGTTTACAATAAAGGAAAGCTGATTCTCAATAAATGATACTATTTATTTTAGCCTTGCTTTTAAATTCATTAGTGTCAAGTTAGGCACTCACTTTGGTTCTTTGTCGGCAGTATTTCCTGAGTATCTCTGTAGTTTCAATAGTAATTTCCGCCATTGACATCCCGTTTTAAACCTGTATAGTATGGCCGGCACTACCTGATAGCATTGTACGTTGCAGTTGCCATGTGAATCTCCAAAGGCCAAATGCAGACATAACTCTTTTTTATGATACTCTTGCTTATCATTAATTTTTTCGTCAATAGTGCAATTTGTAGATAATCAATATCTTAGTGCTATTGGCATTTTTTCAACAGAGGACTTTGAACAACTTCATAATATAACTTAATATGAAGAATGAAGTTCCGAAAAAAAACTCACAAACATAAATCAGCAGATGTGTTTTTTACACTACGAACTCTACATTGATGCAGGGTGCTATCAATGTATGATAATAAAGGATTTTTACTGTTTCAAAGTACCATCATCGCGGTAATTTCCTCCGGTCAGGCTTGGATTCTCTTTCCGTTTCATCCTAACTGCATAACCTTTGTCAGACATGGTTTGGATAAGATTAGCAATTGTAATATCATTTTCCCTGAAGACTACGGTTGATTGCATGTGCCTGAAATCGGTCGTGCAACTAACAATGCCATTCAGATCAGTCATGTATTTATCTAGATCGGAGGCTTGCCAGGCAACTTCCATACCGGTAACCTGAAGTTCAACCGTTCGGGTAGATTCATTGCTCTTGGTTTGTTGCCCGAATGCATTGCCCATAGGAATAATGAGTGCAATTGCTATTATATAGAATTTTCTTTTCATCGGTTAAGGTTCTACAATAAATTTACTGATGTCACTTTTGCCTGATTGCTCCATGTATATAAGATAGATGCCCTCTGTTATACCAGCTCCGGCCAGATCAACGCTTGTACTGTGTTCTCCATTACCTGAAGGTGTTATGGTCTGCTGGTAAACGAGTTCACCGATGTTGTTGAAAATCTTCATATGAACAATCTTAGATGATGAAGTCTTGTAAGCAAAGGTAACCTTTTCATGGGCAGGGTTTTGAAATACATTGCTGATACCAAAATGCAAAACAGGATCAACAGTAAGTTGAACAACATTAGAATAATCGAATTTACCATCCTGATCAATCTGTTTTACGCGATAGTAATGAGTTCCAGGTCTTATCCCCCGATCGATCCAGACATAGTTGATTTGCCGGTTTGAATTTCCAACTGCCTGCAGGTCATGCACCTTGGCATATGCCGAACCATTAGTTGACCGTTCAATCTCAAAACGCTCTGTATTGATCTCGCTGTAGGTCGTCCATGAAAGCCGGGCATCATGACTGTTCTGCAACACACCTTTGAGTCCGCTCCACTCAATTGGCAATGGAATTGTGGGATTAATCAACGAGCCGGCAAGATAACCGTAGGATTCAGAGGCATTGCCCCAACCATAAATGGTTGCGTACATTTTTGCTCCGGTGAGAGTATGCGCCCCTGGGATGATTTGCTTGATTGCATAGGAATACGGTGAGCCTGCAATGGCTGTCCAACTTACTCCTATCGGACCACCATCATATTGAACATTTGCGGTGTTGGCTGTTTCGGTCACTACGGTAATGTGGTGAGTGCTCATTTGTGGATGTGCTCCTGTGGTCCAAAAATAATTATCAAACCAAAGGTTGTAGGGCGGTATGCCTACGTGAAACGGATCGGTGTTAGGTGTGAAGTCTGCATTGCGGCCACGTGCGAACTGGTGCACACTCACCGGTTTTGTTGCAGTGATGTAGTTGCCACCTCCATAGGTTCCACAAACAAATTGCCCGGAATTTATGCTTCCCCACAGGTTCCCGTTCAGGTACACATCTGTGCCATTTTGCAAGGCCATAACGCGGAAATGGTCACCCCCTGTCCTGCCCATGAAGCGCCCTGTGGCAAATTCCGTTCCCCATGAGTTAGTGGGATACATGTTTTCAAAAAGAAAATCACAATAGGTGATATTGGAAATGGAGCAATTCACTTCATTGGGTGGAGCGTTTGAGCATCCATTTGAAGCAAATACAGCAATGGGTGCTGTTGCGCTGACAGTTGAACCTGTAAGGTTGGTAGCAGCGTTAATCATGAACGTTTCACCAGCATTGAGTGTTTGGTTAAACGGTACACCTGCCAGCTTACCGCTCATCAGGTTCACACTTGGGGTTATTGTAAGCACTGTGCCGTTTTGCGTACCCACAAAGGTGAAACCATCCCTGTAGCTCAGGGATTTGATGGTCATGGCCATGTAATCTGTCCCCAGCGAGTTGGTCGAGATGAGTTGTGCACCATCTCCCGAGCCCGGCTTAAAGCGAGTCAGATTGCAGGTAATGGTGTCGCTGGCAGTTACGTGAATTCCTTTCTGCTCAACAACTTCTGTATTTTGTATACCTGCTGTACTCGGAATAGTGACTGTAGCAATACCTCCTGCCGGAACAGTAAAATTCTGGCTGAAGCTGATAGCAGCACAACTAACCGTGCCCGTGGCCCCGTAAGGCGAGGCAATATTCACCTGGTTGGTGTGTGTGGAATATTCATATGGCAACGCGCCCCAAAAATCCACCCCATTTGTGGCTACCTGTGCACTGCCTCTTTGGCCGAATGCAACAAATAAACCCCAAAATACAATAGGTAAATAACGGCTTTTCATTGGCTGCCTTGTTAAGTTTCATCCCAATCTATCGGGATTGTCTAATACGAATTAATTTACTTGAACTTTACATTGCAAATATTAAGAATTTATTTTAATCCAGCCAAAAATTTGCAACAAAAATTCAGATTTAATGAAATATTATTTGTCAATTGCCTCATCCCACTTGTACCTGAATCATCCCCTATTACCCTCGTAATAATGGTTTCTGCAAAGGCATATTTTATATATCGCACAGTTTTATCGGGATTTTGTAAAATGACCTTGTTTTTAAGCGATTATATTTGTCGTATGAAAAGAGCTGGATTACTTGAAGGTCTGTATGTGCATGATATTGGAAGCAAGGGACAAGGTATAGCACGAGATAAAGATCGTGTAGTGATGATTGAAGGATGTGTGCCGGGAGATGTGGTTGATGTTAAAATTATCAGAGATAGAAAAAAACACTTAGAAGCACGGCTAATAAATATCAGGCAAGCTTCAGAATTCAGGCAACATGCCTTTTGTGAGCATTTTGGCAGTTGTGGGGGGTGCAAATGGCAGAATATGTCATACAAAGGACAACTTAAATTCAAACAGAAGCAGGTAGAAGATGCCCTTGTCAGAATCGGGAAATTAAACATACCGCCTCTCTTACCAATAATTGCAGCACATAAGACCTCTTTTTATCGCAATCAACTGGAGTTTTCGTTCTCAAACAAAAGATGGCTGAATGAACAGGAAATCAAAAAGGATAAAAAATATGACAGAAATGCCATTGGGTTTCATTGCCCCGGCAGATTTGATCGTATTATTGATATTAAAAAATGTCATTTACAGCTTGATCCTTCCAATTCAATCAGGTTAAAAACGAAACAATTTGCCATCGAAAATCAACTCTCCTTTTATGATACAATTGAGCATACAGGACTGCTACGCAACCTAATCATAAGAACATCAACAACCGGAGAAGTGATGGTGCTGTTCATATTCAATTACTATGATATACAGGCAATTGAAAAATTAATGGAATATATCAGGATTACATTTCCACAAATCACATCACTTCAATATCTTATAAATGACAAACAAAATGATTCATTTTATGATTGTGATGTAATAACTTATGCCGGTGAAAGCACAATAACAGAAAAGTTATTGGGTCTTACCTTTAAAATTGGTTGTAAATCATTCTTCCAAACGAATTCTTTGCAGGCAGAGCTCCTTTTTAAAACAATACTTGATTTTGCAGAGTTGAAAGGTACAGAGACCGTTTATGATCTTTACTGTGGTATCGGATCTATCTCGCTCTGTGCTGCACAAAGATCAGGAAAGGTACTGGGTGTTGAATGCGTGCATGAATCTGTTGAACTTGCAAAAGAAAATTCCATCATTAATGGTATAAAGAATGTATCGTTTATATGTGGTGATGTGAGACAGCTTATAAAACAAGGGTTGATTAAAAAATATGGACAAGCTGATGTAATAATTGTTGATCCTCCAAGAGCAGGTATGCATAAAGATACCATTGAAAAACTGATGAAACTTTTACCGAAGCGATTGGTTTATGTTAGTTGCAACCCCTCTACTCAAGCCAGGGATCTTGCACTAATAAAAGAAAGTTATAATATAATTAAAGTTCAGCCAATAGATATGTTTCCTCACACACATCATATAGAGAATGTGATTCTTCTCTCATGTAAAACAACCTGAAACATAATATCGGATTGATGATTTATAAATACTCAATCAAAAGATTGTGTTGCCGCAGAAGAAATCTCAAGCATACGTTCATATTCTTCAGGAGTAAGGTCGTTGAAATAAAAATTTGCCGGATTTATAGGAACAGCATTTTTTCTTACTTCATAATGGCAATGAGGACCAACCGACTTGCCAGTATTGCCTACCAAACCTATAATTTCTCCTCTCTTTACTTTCTGACCCGGCTTGACAAGTATCTTGCTCATGTGGCCATAAAGTGTTTTATAGCCAAAGCCATGATCTATCACCACATAGTTGCCATAACCACGCATTTTGTGTTCATTATATTCAACAACACCATTTCCTGTGGCATAGATATCCGTCCCTCTAGGTGCGGTAAAATCCATTCCTTGATGAAATTTTGTTGTTTTATAGATAGGATCAATTCTATAACCATAGCCAGAAGCAATACGTGTTAAATCTTTGTTTGAAACAGGTTGTATCGCGGGTATAGATGCAAGCAGTTTCTGTTTGTTTTTTGCAAGCTTTATCACTTCATCAAACGAGCGGGATTGAACATAAAGTTGTTTTGACAACTCATCCAATTTTTTCGAAGTGGTGATAAGCAAATCAGAACTTTTAAATCCCTCAAGATATTCATAACGATTTACCCCTCCAATACCTGACTTGCGTATATTTTCAGGAATGGGCTCTGCTTCAAAAATCACCCTGTAAATATTATCATCTCTATTTTGCATATCAGCCAGAACAGACTCTATCTGATCCAATTTCTTGTCCATGATTCTATATTGAGACTTCAATTGAGCATTTTCACGTTTTAAAATCTTCTCCTTAGGTGAATCAACGAATATGAACACACATACAAGTATAATGGCAGCAAACACCATTCCCGTTATAGAGAATTTCAAAACATTGAGAACCTTGTCCCTGAACGTCAGTTCTATTCGCTCATAGTTAAGAGATCTGTAATTATATTTATATTTGGTTTCGGCCATACTTTTTCTTAAGAGGGGCAAAATTACAAAATCATTTCAATATAAATGAGTCCTCTATCATAATTGCAGCTTTAAACAACTTCCTTAATCAATAGCGTCCTGAACGATTAAAAA
>CAZUDW010000011.1:0-41498 GCA_964619305.1 uncultured Flavobacteriales bacterium | reverse complement strand
AATGTTGAAATCGTGAGTTTCAACTCGCTGCACGTATAAAACAATGAAAAACTCCCGTTAATAATGTGATCATTCTTGCATGAGAATATAATAATTAAAATATTATTGTCTATATGGTTGCAATTATTCTCTATATGTTTGCAACTTAATACAGAAAAGAGTGTATAAGAAAACCTGCGCTTAATTTGATTAAGTTCTTTTCATAACAACAGGAGCAGGGAGAGGGAAAAGAAAATGAGATGGGATCATTAGAAAAGAAGTTTGTAAAATCGGTATTAAAAAACACTTCGGAGATCGTTGTTATACTCGATGCTGAGGGCAGGATTCTTTACGCCACCCCCTCTGTGGAAAGAGAGATCGGTTACAGCGCAGATGAGCTGACCGGAAAATGTTTGTTTGACTTGCTTGAAGAAGAAGAAGCCCGTAAACTCAGGGCTTTCTTTTTTTATAATCTCTCCAGAAAAGGCGTTACGGAAACCCTTGACGTTTATATACACAGCAAGCAGGGCGGGCGGCTCTGCATGGAAGTCAGGGGAAACACCCTGTTGGGCAATACCGGCATCGATGCATTCCTCCTGAGCGGAAGAGACGTCAGCGAAAAAAGAGAGCTGGAGAAATTGCGCATCAAGGCGGAAGATGCCCTGCGTTTATCTGCAAAAATATTGCAAACGATGGAAGGGCTGATTCTTGTTACCGATGATAAAGGCATGGTCACCTATTGCAATGATGCTGCGGAGAGGATAAGCGGCTACAAAAAAGAAGAACTGCTTGGCAGCGGGTGGTGGAAAAAAACTTTCGACAAAAAAAATCAAAAAGAGGGACTGGCAACACAAGAATATCTTGTAAACTTTGCCAAAGGCGGCATCAGAGGCGAAATGACACATGAGAGAAAACTCATTTGCAAAGACGGCAGTACGCTCTGGATCTTATGGCACAATGCGAGGGGACCGAACCATACCGTCATCGGGGTGGGAAACGACATCAGCCACCTCAAGAAACTTGAGAAAGAGCTGCGCAAAGAGATCGCTTTTTCCGAAAATATACTCGCTGCCATGCCCGATGGGATGGATATGGTGGATGAAGAGGGGAATATCTTATATATGAATAATAAATTCAAAAAGATTTTCGGGGAAGATGCCATAGGGAAAAAATGCCACGAGGTTTATAAGGACAACAAAAAAAGATGCCACGATTGTCCTTTGAATAAGCCCATTGAAATTGGAAAGACAGAGACACGCAGGGTAGAGCAGATAGGAGGCGGGCGCATCTTTGATATCACCCACACGGGTATTCAACTGGAAAAGGGGCAGAAGGGTTTGCTGGAGATATTCAGGGATGTTACGCTACAAACCGGGCAGGAGAAAAAGCTCAGGCAGTCTGAGGATATTCTCCTCGAAGTGGGTACCCTTGTTATCCTGAGTGATGATCAGGGGGAAGTGATCTATTGTGCCCCTTCGGTGAAAAAGATACTTGGTTTTCAACCACATGAACTCTATGGCAATCAGTGGTGGGAAAAGACTTTTGCTGATAAAGAAGAAGGTGCCATGCGTAAAAAGAAGGTATCTGAATTGCACAGCAGAGATGTTCAAATAGAGAATTACCTGCGGCAGGTGAAATGTGCAGATGGTTCCTTTAAATGGGTCATCTGGAATGATTCTGTGAGCAGGGACGGAAATATCATCAGCGTTGGGCATGATGTAACCAATATGAAGGACATAGAAGAAAAGTTGCAGGAAAGAACGCAGGAACTGCAGGAATTCTTCTATCGCATTTCCCACGATATGAAGGGGCCGGGTGCAAGCATCGAAGGCCTTGTGAATGTGTTGCAGATGGATAATAATGACCCTGCGATAACAAAATATCTTGGCATGATGCAGGAAAGTCTCGTCAAGCTGAATAAAATAATAATTGAAATGAACCGGGTAGCAGGATTGTATAAGGGAGAAATAAATCCGGAGGAAGTGGATGTGCATAAGATCGTAAAAGAAGTTATTGAGGAGGTAAAGCAGCGTCACAAACCGCTTGAAATGCGATACGTCAGAAAGATAAAAGCGGACAAATCCCTGATAACAGACGCTAAACTGCTCCGCATCATCATCTCCAACCTGGTGCATAATGCCGTCCATTTCAGACAGAACAAGACTGACATCAGACCGGAAGTTCGTGTTTCAATCACCCAGACAAAGAAGCATTTAAAGCTGCGTGTGGCAGATAATGGGATGGGGATACCCCCGGTTATTCAGCCAAAAATTTACAATATGTTTTACCGGGGCAATGAAGGCTCCAAAGGGACGGGGCTGGGTCTGTTCCTGGTAAAGAAATCGGTGGAATTGCTGAATGGGAACATCAGTTTGAAAAGCGAACCGGATGAAGGAACGGAATTTAATATACAGCTTCCATTGCCCATGCAGCACAAGGGGGAATAAAGCAGCGAAAAGCTGTTAATGATACCTTTCCATCCGGGCAAAGAAGAAAGCAGCTTCGACAGCCGCATTCTCATCACTGTCTGATCCATGCACAGCGTTGCGCCCTTTGTCTTCGGCAAAATCCTTACGGATAGTGCCTGCATCCGCTTCATTGGGATCGGTGGCGCCAATCAAAGTGCGGAAGTTTTCGACCGCATTGTCTTTTTCAAGCACAGCAGCCACAATAGGGCCAGAACTCATAAAGTGCACCAGTTCATCATAAAAAGGACGTTCTTTGTGCACGGCATAAAAAGCACGGGCATTTTCCAATGTAAGACGCGTCATTTTCATGGCAAGAATTTTAAAATCCGCTTTGATGATCCTGTCAAGAATAGCCCCTGTGAAGCCGTTGCCCACTGCGTCCGGTTTGATCATTGTGAATGTAATGTTTCCTTTCATCATAAGTCGTTTGAAGCAAAAGTAGCAAAATAGCTAAATGCGATCACGGGCAACAGCATCATTATTTTTAAGTTTGCAGGTATTATTATGGATGTTGAAGACAGAATCGGGAAGATAAAAGATCTGATAAACAGATCGGCAAATGTTGTGATTACCATTCATCATTCACCTGACGGGGATGCGATTGGTTCAGCGCTGGGGCTATATCATTATCTCTACAGGCTGGGTTGCCATCCAAAGGTGATCTCGCCCAACGATTATCCCGCCTGCTACCACTGGCTGAATGGACATGAGGATGTGCTGTTTCACAATGTTGATCCTGTGATATGCGAAAAGAAAGTGATGGATGCAGATATAATTTTCTGCCTCGATTTCAATTCCCTTGACCGCCTTTATGATCTTGAGTTGCCGGTGAGGAATTCAAAAGCAAAACGCATTTTGATAGATCATCATCCCGGTCCGCAGGATACCTTTGATGTGGTGATTTCAGATCCGGATTCATCATCAACAGCCGCTCTCATCTATGAGTTTATTGTTGCAATGGGTGATGAGCCATTGCTGAATCAACCTGTTTGTGAGGCATTATATACCGGTATTCTCACCGATACGGGATGCTTCAGATATGCTTCAACAAATGAACAGGCATTGCGCATCTGCGCTGCATTGATAGGGCATGGAGCCGATCATGGGAAGATATGTTCAGCCGTGTATGATAACAATTCCGAAAACCGCCTCGGCTTGCTGGGTTATTGTCTTTCGGAAAAGATGTTGGTGCTCAGGAAATACAACACCGTGTTGATCAGTCTTTCACTGGCCGAACTTGATCGTTTTCATTATGAGGTTGGGGATACAGAAGATATTGTTAATTACGGCCTGACAATAAAAGGGATCAGGATGTCAGCACTGATCACTGAGCGCGAGGATGAAATAAAAATTTCACTGAGATCAAAAGGGAAACTGGCAGTGAACGAAATTGCCGGGAAACATTTCAGCGGTGGAGGACATCGCAATGCAGCGGGAGGCCAGACAAACTTATCTCTTGATGAAACCATAGAGAAATTCCTGTCCGTTCTTCCCGAATATGAAAATGAACTTACGTCTTAAACTGTAATGAAGAATATCGGGCGTATATTGCAAGGGGTGGCTTTATTTTCGGCTCTCGCTTTCTGTTCCTGTACAGGGGAGCATGACCAGTCCGATCTATCACCGGGGCAATTGAAAGAACCTTTGATCAGGATTAATAAAACGGCAGCGGAAATTGAAAAAGAGCAGATAGATGCATATATAAAACGTCACAATTGGGAAATGAAGAGTACAGGCACCGGGCTCAGGTATATGATTTATAAAAAAGGCAGGGGAGCCCTTGCGAGAGAAGGTATGGTTGCGGTGATCAGCTTCAAGGTGAGTTTGCTGAATGGAAGAGTTTGTTATACTTCAGATGAAAAAGGGCCACAGGAAATCCTCATCGGTCAATCGGATGCAGAGAGTGGACTGCAGGAAGGCATTACATATCTGCATGTTGGGGATAAAGCAAAGATGATTCTTCCAACTCATCTTGCCCACGGGCTCATTGGTGATCGGGATAAAATACCACCTAAATCTACCATAATCTATGATGTGGAGCTGCTACAACTGCAAGAATCTCCTTCCCAATAAGGATTATAGATCATCCATTGCATCATCAGCATCCTTGCCCTGAGTATTCCATTTTGTGTCTTTTGCAGTATAAGAAATAGAGAGATCACATTTCTTGTTTACTCCTTTCAGTAATATTTCAATCCGGGTGCGATCGTTAGACCAGTTGGCAGCATACTGAAGCTGCCCGTTGCTCACGGCAGTACCATTGTCTTTAGATTGCTCCTTGTTTTTTGGGTCAGTCCAGTTTTGATCATCATTCAGAGGTTGCCCATATTTCTTTACCAGGATGTTTTTCAATGCCTGATAGTCCTTGATGTAATCGTTATAATCCAGATAACTTTCTTTCGAAGAATACACTGCTTTTGATAAACGACCCTGTGTAAAGTAATAAATGAGAGAGCAATTAATCCCATTGAGTGATTTAGTGTACCTGAGTTGACTTCCGATTTGGGATTTAAGCTGAAGTGTTTCCGCCTGTTTAACTTCGTTTATGGTCATGCCCCAGTCCAGTTCCCTGAAATCATGGTTCCCGGTGAATGGGTTAATTAGAAAAAAGATGCAAAGTGCCAGTGCTTTCATAGTATAACAATTTGAAGTCAAAAATAGGCTTATGTGAGAAATAAAACTGAATAGATCAGATTATTTTTCAACAAACTGGCGCAGGTATTCTGACCATATTCTATATCCTTTATCATTAATGCCGTTCATGTCTCCTCTCAGGGATTGCTTTAGTTCTCCGTCTTTTTCAAACAAGGGATAAAGATCGATGTATGTTATATTTTTTATAATACACAATTTGCTCAGCTTATTGTTCATCCTTTGGATTTTGTTGTTCAACTGTTGATCGGGATCAAAGAATTGATCGCGTACTGCTACAGGTAAAATACTCTGAATATAGATTTTCGTTTCAGGTGTTTTAGTATTTATTTGATTAACAATTTTCTTTATGTAATGACTGATCATAAACAGGGGCATTTTCTCCCTGATGTCGTTGATGCCTGCCATAATAAAGACTTTCTCAGGATGGGATAAAGTGATTTCATCCAGCCGAAGCAGAATGCTTTTTGTAAAATCTCCTGCAATACCTCTGTTCACTATTCTATCGTTGCTTAGAAGAGCAGGTTTAAAATGTTCTATCATATCATCTCCCAATAATATGATTGCATTTTCGTCAATAGGGTCATTTCGGAATAGATCAATTCTGCTGTGCCAGTGTGGGGAGGAAGTTGTTGTCTGGATGATCTTTTCTATCTTTTTAATACGGGAATAAAATACAATGGCTGGGATAATTGCAGCACAAAGGGTAAGAAAAAGCAGCAATTTCAATAAAGAGCCAACTTTCATAAGGATATTTGGTTAAGTTATTTGTATCCCGATAAACAGCACATCATCAATTTGTAATTCATCTCCTTTCCAATTGTTGAAGAAATCCACAAAAATATTTTCCTGTTCAGACATTGTTTTTCCCCAGTTTTGCTCTATTAGCTCAAATATTCCGGAAAGCCGGATTTTCCGTTTCTCTATACCTCCAAATTGATCCGGATATCCATCAGAGAACATGTAAAGTAAATCATTTTTTTTCAATTTCACCTCATAAGTGTCAAATTTTTTATGCAGAATATCAAATCCTCCAATGGATGTCATATTAAATTCACATCTTATAATTTTTCCATTTCTTACCAGCAACACAGGCCTGGCAGCGCTGGCATATCTCAGTATTTTTTTTGGGATGTCAAACTCACAGAAAATGGCATCCATTCCGTCAAAACTGAATTCGTCTTCATCTTGTTTTAAAGCTGTGCGGATCTCATTGTTTATTTTCATCAATAATGCGCCAGGACTTATATCAGGATGGTGGAGCACCTGTTCTTTAAACATACCACTGCTGATGAGCGACATAAAAGCTCCGGGCACACCATGACCTGTACAGTCAGCACATGCGAGCCGGAATTTGCCAAATGCATCTGAGAACCAATAAAAATCACCACTTACAATGTCTCTCGGTTGGAAAAAAATGAAGGATTCGGGAAAAGCATCTTTTAGTTTTTGTTTATCAGGCAGGATTGATTCTTGTATTCTTTTAGCGTAAGTGATAGAGTCGGTGATGTCCTGGTTTTTTTTCTCAATTTCCTCTTTTTGCGCAACTACCTCAGTTGTTCTTTCAGCGAGTTGTTCTTCTAAAATTCTCTGCGTTCTGATGTGATTTTTCTCTCTCAGGAAAATAATGAAGTAAACGACCCCGATTAGTATCAGCACAACCGATGCTATAAACCACCATGTTTTCCAAAATGGTGGAGATATGCTTATCTCTAATATAGTTGGTTGGTCATTGCATATTCCATCACTATTACACGCCCTCACTTTAAAAATATAATTTCCATCCTCAATCCTTGGGTAAGTCGCGATATTGGTTGAAGTTGGTTCAGACCAGGTGATATCATAACCTTCTAAAATATATTGGTATTTAATATTTTCAGGATTCTTGAAGCTGATACCCACAAATCCGATTTTGAGTCTATAAGCATCATAGGGCAGATTAATTGGTGCAGTTACAGGATAGTTTTTATCAGAGAAAGTAGCAGTTGTGATATCTAATGCAGGAGGTATATTATTGATCAGAAATTTCTTAGGATCGTATTTGATTGCACCCTTGTTAGTGCCAAACCACAGGTTGTGCAACTTATCCTTAAAAGATGCATTAAAATTACAATCACCAATGATTCCGTATTTCTTGCCGAAGACTTCTATGCTGTTGTTTCGGACATTTACTTTGCTTAATCCTTCCCTGTGACCTACCCAGAGATCATAGTCGTCACCGGCAATGAGACTGTAACAATAATCCGTTTTTAATCCGTCTTTAGTAGTGAATTGTCTGAATTTTGAACCCACTTGTTTATAAATCCCATTCCCATAAGTTGCAACCCAGATATCACCGACTTTATCTTCAGTAATGGAAGTGATGTTCAAAATCTGATTTTCATTAGTTACTGCTAAATGTTCAATTTTTTCTTGGTTGATAATAGATATCTTGTTGCTATGGCTTGAGATATATATGTTTCCGTTTCTTGCCAGATAAACGTGATTTATATTGTTGTGTACCAGACCATTTTCAGTACTATAGTGGTATTGACTACCGCTTTTTGGATTTAAAGCATATACACCACCCTTTGTTGCAATCCACATCAGGTATCCATCATAAGCAAATGCGTTTATAGATTTTCCTAATATGCTGTTATCAAATACCATTGGTTCTATAATGCCTTCTAATATATTGAGCTTATAAACACCATTTTTTTCAGTACCGATCCATAAGAATCCATCATTATCTCCATATAATGCAGTTATTATATCATTTGGTAGTTGATCTCCTTTCTTGTATAGGATATAACTTTTTTGCGAGTACATTTCATTTCTAATTAATCCACTATCAGCAGCAAACCACCGATCATTTTTATCAAAGAAAAGTGCTGTAAAATTACTGCCATATTCTTGGTTGTTAAAGTAAAAAGTAAAGAACTCATCATTCAAAATGGCAAGACCGCTGCCATATTTTCCAACCCAGATATTTCCTTCCCTGTCCTGAAACAATGTTTTAATATAATTATCACCAAGTCCGTTATCAGTGTTGTAATTTATTGGATTTGGATTAAAATATTTAGAAGTCTCGGAATATATCATTCTGTATAAACCATCTCCGAATGTACCTATCCATAAATCATTATTTTTATCCTCCATCATGTATTGTACATTCGTTGCATCCAATCCATATTCAAGGCCAAGGTTTCTTATTTGGACGGTTACCGGGGTTTTAAACCACAACTCGTACACTCCTTCATCACCGGTACCTATCCAGTATGTGTTGTTTTTAAACCTGCTTTTTACAATGGAAGTAATTTTTGTGCCAGGCAGTTGTTTAAGCAGTTGTTTGCTTGAGGTGATTTCTCTTTTATCGTCAAGATGGCATATATATAGACCTTCACCTGTTCCGATTAGCAGGTTGCTGTCAGGGCTCAGGTTTATGGAATAAAGCAGCTTATTTCTGAATAGTTTGTTAAATACAGATGTCTTTTTATCCGGTTTTATATTAAGAATAGTGCCGTTTAAAGCGATTGCCCAAATGATCTTGTTCTTTCCTTCAATAATGCCGTTGATGGTTGATTTTACCATAGTGTCCACCATTACGGTTTGGATTTTCCTTCCGTCACTATAACTTATTCCTCCCTGATTATGTCCAAACCACAAGTTTCCATCATCGTCTTTTAATGAACAAGTTGTGAAATCTTCTGATAAATTCTGCTCAGTAGTAAATGTGTTGAATGTAATCCCGTTAAACCTGCTGATACCTTCACCTGTGCCTATCCAAAGATATCCATATTTATCCTGTGTTATTGCATACACGTATCTTTGGGCTAATCCATTGTCTATGCTATAATTTGTGAATTTATAGTTCTGGGCAGATGAGTACTGAAAGACACAAATTAATATAGGAAGTATCCAGTAATTTATTAAGGAAATTCTATGCACCAGATTAAACTTATCCGTCAAAGTTAATTAAATAATCATATCATGCAATATAAAATTTCTAATGCTTATTTTTTTCTACGCATAAAAAATTTAACCTGCAAATGTGCTAAACTAAGTGGTGGCAAAAGTCGTGACAAAAAATTGAACATAGGAAATTCTTTCTCCTTTTAAAAGTGCAGTGAGGAAAAAATTGAATCTTTCTTGAGTCGCTCGTAGAATTCAAGTATTAAATAGCATTCATATATTTGGAACGTGAAAACAATCGGGGAAATAAAAATGCTTGTATGTATATGCCTATTTGTTTTTTCTTGTTCGGATAATCAATCGAAGCATCCGGAAGTAGTGGCTACAGTTCAACAACAGCACATACAAAAGAAATATGAGTTTAAAAAAGGATCGGTAGTTGACAATGTGCCAATACGTGGCCAGGTGGGGCAATCATATGCTTTGTATCTTCCGGACAACTATTCAGAAAAAAAAGCTTCACCCCTGATGATTGTGCTGGATCCTCATGCCAGGGGGGCTTTCCCACTGGAGAAATACAAATCTCTTGCTAACGAGTTCGACATTATCATGGCTGGATCCAACTATTCCAAAAATGGTGTTGTATTTAAAAACATTCTCTCTCATATCCAGTTTTTAATGCAGGATATCATTGGCAGATTTGCTATCGACAGTTCAAAAATCTGGTGCCTTGGTTTTTCCGGTGGGGCAAGGATTGCATTGTCTATCGGTGTGCTCAATTATGGTCTGGATGCTGTGATTGCCTGCGGAGCAGGTGTGCCGGTGCAAGACACTGCAGAAATTCATGATCTCAGCTTTATTGGTTTGGTGGGCGATGCCGATATGAATTATCCTGAATTATTTAATCTGAACCGGGCACTGAGAAGCCAACATGTTGATAATACCCTGCTCGTTTTTAATGGAATCCATGAATGGCCACCTGATAGTATTATGTACGATGCTTTCGTATGGTTGCAACTTAACTACTACAATCATCATGGGTTGAAACCCTCGGATTCATTTTTAAAAAACAAGATAAATCGGGATGTCGCCAGATGCAATAGACTGGAAAATCCTTACGTTAAATCTAGGTTTTATGAAAAGATGATCTCTTTTTACTCTGATTTTACAAATACAAGTGAGTGGACAAAGGAATTGAAAAGACTCAATCATAACCCGAAAACAATTCAAACCAGGGATGAGATAATAAACATTTTACAAACCGAACTTATGAATGAGCAAAAGATGTCGGAAGCTTTCGTCAATGCGGATCTTAAATGGTGGCAAAAAGAAATCAACCGAATCAGAGATCAGTCCAAATCAAATCCTGATGAACAGCAATCAAAATCGGCTCAGAGGATGCTGGCATATATT
This sequence comes from uncultured Flavobacteriales bacterium, assembly GCA_964619305.1. GTDB lineage: Bacteria > Bacteroidota > Bacteroidia > Flavobacteriales_H > CAZUDW01 > CAZUDW01. The sequence continues at coordinate 31,095 of CAZUDW010000011.1, read as the reverse complement.
GGCCTGGCTGCTTATTCCTACTCTAATCGGGCAATTAATTCTGGACCAATTCAGACAGCATTGAAATACATCAACATATATAAATATATTGAGCCTGACAATCCTGAACATGCATACCTGATGGCCATTCTATTGGTTAAAGAAGGAAAGATGGCCGAAGCGATTGTTTCTTTGCAAAATGCTGCGCAACTGGGATTCAGTGATTCACAACGCTTGCTTAATGATCCAGCATTATCCCCATTACAGCAGAACCCGGGATTTAATGACCTGATAATACAGATAGAGGCAAATAATAAATCCTAAAATAAATTCATCCTGATCGAAAATATACTGATTATTTAATTTTACTTATTCAAATCGGAGTACTTTATGCATTTTTGCAAATACAGAGTAAGATGATATGCCTGAAAATCTTGTAGTTATTCCGACATATAATGAAAAAGAGAATATTGATAGAATGGTTAAAACCATTTTATCACTTGAAGTTCCTTTTAATATTCTTATTGTCGATGATGGCTCTCCTGATGGTACGGCAAGCATTGTTCAACAATTACAAAATGACTACCCCACTCAGTTGCACTTGATTATGCGCCCCGGAAAACAAGGTTTAGGTACAGCATATATACAAGGATTTAAATGGGCTTTGGAAAGGGATTATCAATATGTGTTTGAAATGGATTGTGATTTTTCACATAATCCGCATGATCTGATCCGATTATATAAAACCTGCTCAAAAGAAGGATTTGACCTGAGTATAGGTTCCCGGTATATTAAAGGGGGCAAAATTGTTAATTGGCCGCTCAACAGAATCCTGATGTCCTATTTCGCTTCCCTCTACGTGCGAATGGTGCTGCAAATAAATATCAAGGACACAACGGCAGGTTTTAAATGCTATAAGAGAAAAGTGCTTGAAACAATTGATCTTAATAATATCCGTTTTATAGGCTATGCTTTTCAGATTGAAATGAAGTATAAAACCTGGAAACATGGCTTTGCAATAAAAGAGGTACCTATTACATTTACAGACAGGATTGAAGGAGTTTCAAAGATGAGCACAGATATTTTCAGGGAAGCTTTTTTAGGGGTGATTCAAATGCGTAAGTTTTAATCGTTGTAAGAGGCAAGCATGCGTACATTGATAATGAATGTCAATATTGTAAATGAAGGGGAGGTTTTCCCTGGGAGCCTGCTGATTGAGGATGAATATATCGCAAAAATCTTCCATGAAAATCCGGTTGAACCAATCACTGTTGACGAAACAATTGATGCTGAAGATAAATACCTTTTACCGGGTATAATAGATGATCAGGTGCATTTTCGTGAACCTGGGCTAGAATATAAAGAAGATATAGCTACCGGATCGGCAGCCGCAGTAGCAGGAGGTGTGACATCCTATATGGATATGCCAAATAACAAACCCCCTATCATTAGTTGTGATTCCCTCGAAAATAAATATAAGATTGCAGAAGAGAAATCTCTCGCTAATTATTCTTTTTACTTTGGTGCAACCAATGACAATATCGATGAGATTCTGAAACTGGAAAAGAAAGATGTTTGCGGTATAAAAGTATTCATGGGTTCATCAACAGGAGGAATGCTTGTAGATAAATCTGCCATGGAAATCATTTTTAAAAATGCGGCATTACCTGTGGCTGTCCATTCAGAAGATGAACAAACAATAGTCAGTCAAACAGCAAGATATCGAAAGATTTATGGTGAGAATGTGCCATTTAAATATCATAGTCTGATCCGCAATCGGGATGCCTGTTTTAAATCAACCGTATTTGCTATCGATCTGGCAAAAAAATACAATACCAGACTCCATCTGCTCCATCTCTCTACCCTAGATGAAATGGCATTGTTAGAAAACAATTCACCTCTAATGGATAAACAAATTACCGCTGAGGCTTGTATTCATCATCTTTGGTTTACTGAATCGGATTATGAAGAAAAAGGAGGGTTTATTAAGTGGAATCCATCCATTAAATCTGCTGATGACAGAGAAGCAATATGGCATGCTCTTTTGGATGACAGGATAGACCTGATCGCAACAGATCATGCTCCGCATACTATAGAAGAAAAATCACAAACTTATTTTAAATGTCCCTCAGGTGGTCCTTTGGTACAACACGCTCTATACGCTATGCTGGAATTTAATTTTATGCAAAAAATCTCATTGGAAAATATTGCTAATAAAATGTGCCATAGTCCTGCAGTCTGTTTTGGAATAAAAAAACGTGGTTTTATCAGAGAAGGATATTTCGCAGATCTCGTTTTGCTTGATATGAATAAATCATGGACTGTCAACAAGAAGAATATTCTTTATAAATGTGGTTGGTCTGTTTTCGAAAATCAGACATTTCATTCAAGTGTATGTACCACCTTCGTCAATGGGGTTAAAGCGTATGATAATGGAAGAGTGACTTATAAATCTAAAGGGAAAAGACTCTTGTTTGACAGATGAAACATATATATAATATCGGGTTTATCGGTTTGGGAATATGCATTATTACAAGTTGCTCCAGGACGCAAACAGAAATTCCCAACGATATTATTTCCATAGATACCATGTCTCTCTTACTAAAAGATGCCCAAATTATAGAAGCTGCAACACAAAAGAGGCTCATTGATATGAAAAAGACTGATGTAGCAGGAAAAAGTTTTTTTATAAAAGTTTTGAAACATTACTCTTTAGATGAAGAAAAATTCAATGAAAGCTATGAGTATTACCTTGATCACCCGGATAGGTTGGCTTTGATTTATGAGAACGCTCTTAACGAACTCAGTAAAGAAAATGCTAAACTTAAAGTTCCTGAAGAACAGCCTCCTGCAAAAAAACTTGACAAGTATCATAAATGGATGTCTCAACAGGAATGAATTTGTAATCTAAAGCTTTGGTAATTTTGGAATTATCAAACTTGTTTGTCCAATTTCCTGCTCTTACAAGATCTTTGGAGATTACTGGTGACTTTCCTGTTAATGCACTAACCACAGCAAGTAATCTCCAGGCAATTTCTCCCATCAATGGTGTTGCTTTCATCAGACGATCCGATTTATTAAATTGCTTTGCAATCATTTTAAAAAGATCTTCAAATGATAAATTTTCTGAAACGAGAACATAACGCTGTTCGTTGAAGTCCCCCTCCATTAATCGTATCATTATCTCTGCTACATCCCTCACATCAATATACCCATTTCCTCCATGAGAATAGAACCGCATACCTTTAAAAATCTGAGAAAACACCCTTGTGCTGCTTCTTCCCCAGACACCAGGACCTATTACAATAGCAGGGTTCACAATAACACCATTCAATCCTTCTTCAAAACCTCTCCACATTTCCATCTCAGCCATGTATTTGCTATTGGCGTAAGTACTGTTATTTGCATCAGCAACCCAGATTGCATCCTCGTTTATTAAAGACGATCCCATCACTTTTCCTAATGCCGCAGTTGAACTTACAAAACATAATTTGTTGATTTTTAATTCAATCGCTACGTTTACAACATTTGCACTACCAATTACGTTAACCTGTGTTACTCTTATAGCTTTACGTGGATTAAAAGACACATTGCCTGCACAGTGAAAAACCCAATCCACATTTTGCATTGCCATATAGAGTTGTTCTACTTCCAGAATATCTGCCTCTACCCATTCAATATTGGCATAAAGTTGTCTGACATGATTTCGTTTAAATAATCTCTCAACATTCTTTTGAGATGATTGAAATCGATATGTGGCTCTAACTTCTAACCCTCTACGACACAATGCCAGAAGCAGATGCGAACCAATGAGGCCGGTACCGCCAGTTACCAATATCATGGCTTAAAAGTATATATTTTATCTTTACGCAAAATTAAATGAACATGGGATTTGTAGTGGAATTGAAATGGCGCGGCCTCTGTAATGACATGACTCCGGGAACAGAAGACTTACTGAATTCCAAAGGGATTACAGGTTATATAGGATTTGACCCTTCAGCAGATTCTTTGCATATTGGCAACCTGGTACAGATTATGCTGCTGGTTCATTTTCAGCGCTTTGGGCACAATCCTATTGCATTGATTGGTGGAGCAACGGGAATGGTTGGTGACCCATCTGGCAAGTCTGAAGAAAGAAATCTATTGTCAGAAGAGCAGATACGGCATAATTCAGAATGCATCAAGGCTCAACTTCAACACTTTTTGGATTTTGAAAATTCCCAAAATAAAGCCAGGATGGTTAACAATATCGATTGGTTTGATAAAATGAGGTTTCTTGAATTTATCAGGGATGTGGGAAAACATATTACTGTAAACTACATGCTCGCCAAAGAAAGTGTCAGAAAACGTATTGAAACCGGCATCTCTTTTACGGAGTTTAGTTATCAGTTAGTTCAGGGTTTTGATTTTTACTGGTTATATAAAAACTTTAATTGCAAAATTCAAATGGGGGGATCTGATCAATGGGGAAATATTGTAACAGGCACAGAATTGATAAGACGAAAACTCGGAGAAGAAGCTTTTGGGCTTACAAGCCCCCTGATCACAAAATCCGATGGGAGTAAATTCGGGAAAACAGCTGAAGGAAATATCTGGTTAGACAGCAAACGCACTTCTCCATATAAAATGTACCAGTTTTGGCTAAATATTAGTGATGAAGATGCTTTAAACTATATTCGTACATTCACTCTGATATCGCAGGAAGATATTTTAGATTTAGAAAAGGAACATTCTCAAAATCCACATTTGAGAATCCTACAAAAAAGACTTGCTAAAGAAGTTACAACTTTGGTTCATTCACAGGAAGATTGCAAATCTGCTATCACAGCATCTAATATATTGTTTGGAAAATCCACTAGAGAGGATTTGATCTCTCTCACAGAATCCGATTTTTTATCAGTGTTTGAAGGCGTCCCTCAAAGATATCTTTCCAAAACAGAAATTGAACAAGGAATTGATGTAGTTGATCTGATAAGTAGTAAAACGGACTTTGTTAGCTCTAAAAGTGAAGCCCTTAGATCATTGAAGGAAAACTCCATCTCAATCAATAAAACTAAAGTCAGTTTAGAAACTGTTGTGACTAAATCTGATCTGATTGACAATAAATATATTCTGCTGCAGAGAGGCAAAAAATTTTTTTTTCTATTAAATTTTGAATAAAATCATTCAGCCTTTTAATCAGAGTTTTTATTTATAACATTATTGGCTCATCAGGAGATCGTTAATCATCCAAATGTTTTATTTCCTCAATCGCACGATCTCTGTAAAACCCATCCTGTTCTATTATCTGCTGAAGTGCATTTTTTGCCCTTATTTTATTTCCTGCCTTCTTGTAACTCAGAGCAAGATAATAAGCAGCTTTTTCATTAAAAACCTTTTCCTTATCCTCAAGCACTTTTGATAAATTCAGCATAGCCGCATCAATATCCCCAAGAAAATAATTGCACATACCACTATAAAACAAGGCATTTAAATCATCTGGATGATACTTTAATAATTCCTGAAATTGATAAAGTGCGTCTTTATATTGTTTGTTTTCGTATTTACTCAAACCTTCTTTAATAAACTCATTATAATCTAACTGTATTATTGATGTTTCTTCTGTCAATCCTTTCTCCTTTTTATTTTTTTTGGTGTCACTTTCTTGTTTGGCAGCAGAAGCATCTATTACATCTTCTATCTCACTTTCCGGCATAAAAACCTCACCGGAATAATCAACTACTTTGTATTCATTATTCTTTACATTTAATACTTTATTATCCTTATTGTTGATCTTAAAAGGAGATGTTGAAGATCTCTTTCTCTTTACTGATTCAGATTGCCTTCTATCATTTTTATTGAGGTCATGTCTGTTACTTGTTGGTTTAGGCACAGCATCTTCCATGCCAGAATCAGTCCCAATGCGATCGAATTGTTCTGAATTGCTTCTTGTTGCTCCTCCCAACATTGACATATTCGTTTTAAAATTTTCAGATTCTTTATCTGCAACTTCTAGCACCTCCTCATCAGCAATGGTTATAGATTCTTCCGGCTGGAGATCATCATCAGGTTGCGGGTGATAATCTGAATTATTTAATAATTGATCTGTGGATTGAGTAACACCATTTCCACTTTTAGTCACAACTATACTACCAGAGCTGGATGGGGACTCTTCCTTTTTTTTATCTTCAGAAGATAAAGTGATTTGGTTAGACTGAATCGCTTCCTGATTTTGTTGGGGTTTATTCTTTGTGATAGTGTTTGAATTCTTTTTCAAATCCTTTGTGACCGGGTTTAACTCAGCTATTTGGTTTTGAGTGTTCTTAAAAAACAGAATAACACTTCCTGAAAGGACAATTGCTGCTACTGTAGCAGCAACCAACAACCTGTAATTGATTTTGTTTGTTTTATCCTTATGTAAGATTAGCTCATCAATGTTGTTGTCAATCCAGGTTAATGCAGCTGCAGTTTTTTGCAGTGATTTCGGATTTAAAGAAACATATCCCTCTATTGCATCCATACATAACGGACAATCAAGTAAGTGTTTTTCAACATCATGCTTCTCTGAATTGGAAAGCTCATCTTTTGCATATGCAAGTATATCCTGTTTGCTTATACAGCCTGACTTAGCAAATATTTTATTTTGTAGTGATGTTGTCATATCTTTTCTTTAGAATGATTTTCAAATTTCTCTTGCCATTTTGAATATACGTTTTGACCTGTTTAAGCGAAAATCCGGTCTTTTCGGCCACTTTATTGTAGCACAACTCTTCAAGAAAAAAAAGCTTTATACATTCCTTTTGTTCAGGTTTTAGTTGTGCTATAGCCTCCTCTAGATCAGTTATCTTTTCTTCTTTTTCAATAGACAGTTCCGTATCATCTTCAACAACCTCAAGATTGCAGTTTGTCTCCCTGATATTGTTCAAATTATAATTTATTTCTACCTGTTTAGTACGCAACTTCATCAAACAGTGATTTTTTGAAACCATATATATCCATGATTTGAAATATTTCACATCGTGCTTTTTTAAATCCTGCATTAGTTTCTCAAATATGTTAATTACAGCATCTTTACTATCGTCTTCATTTTTAAGATATTTTATGCAAACCCCATAAACTATGTGTGAATATCTTTTAAACAATATCCCGATCGCTTGCTTATTAGCTTCTGTGCGATATCTTGCGATCAGATATTCGTCACTGAATTCACTTATATTATTTGACCTGGAAAAAAGCATTTTATTTAAACAGCAAGTTTTTATTTAAACATTGCCGCGTGAAAATCATTCAATTAATTTACTAAGATAATTATTTAACAGTTGAAAATCACTATTGATATTAACGGCTATAGCAACACCGGTATCCAATAGTTGAAGACTGAATTCTTCACTGATGTCAATGTTTGTGTTTAGAATAGTTCCTATTCCTTTCATAGCATTTGGATGTGTTACATACCATAAGGTGCAAGACTTTAGCAAATTCCATAAAAAGCTAAAATTAGCTCAAATATCTTCCGAAACCACCTGCTTAACTTCTGGAAAAAGTCTGTGGAACAATTGTTCGATACCCGATTTTAAGGTAAGGGTAGCTGAAGGGCAACCGTGACATGCCCCTTTTAATTTCACAGTAAGAATACCGTCCTGAAATGAAGAAAACTGAATTGCTCCTCCGTCCTGTTCTACAGCGGGCTGCACATATTCCTTTAGAATTTGTTTGATTTTGGTTTCAATATCGTCTTTGTTTACTGACTTCTTAAAGCCATTATCTGCTTCACCGGAATAAAGCAATTTGCAGGATTCGAAATAGTTTTTTAAAAATATTCTCAAATCTATTACAATGCTATCCCAGTTTTCATTATTATTTTTGGTTATTGCAATGAAATTTGAGGACATAAATACACCCGCCACAAATTCAAATTTAAATATTTCTTTTACGATAGGCCATTGGGAAGCTTCTGATGGATTATTAAATTCATAACTCTGCCCCTCTTCAATGACGAGTTGATTAAAAACAAACTTCATTGTTTGAGGATTAGGTGTACTTTCAGCATAAACCTCAACAGGTATTTTATCTGAATTATTCATCATATTATTAAATGCAAAATACGGATAATTTATTAATCGGGATTTGTAAATCTTATTTACTACTCAGCACATAGTCTTTCACAGTGATTCTATTAAAAAATAAAAAGTTATGAATGCAAAAATAATCAAAACAAGCCATTTTTGTGCTGAAAACCTGCAAACATCGAACCAACTATCTCCATACCCCTTTTAGAATACCTTGCGTTAAAGCAAACCATCTTTGATTTGCAGCAACAAGTAAAATTATTGCAAGAGCAAATCGAGTTTTTAAAAATAGGCACATTATTAAAACAAGTTCCACCTCCTTCACAGGATTTAGGAAGAAGCAATCAAAGAAATCTACGCAATCCTTCAATCCGCAAATCAGGTGGTCAACCTAACAATTGGGTCTGGCTTTGTTCACCTGTTGTTATAGCCAAAAGCCCTGTAGCTGTAACTTGACCAAGCCAATCTGAGGCCGTCATTATACAAATCTATCAAGATAAACATGCATGTTGCGAATTTATCATAATCTTTGCGTAAAGACAGTTAATAATTATGATATGAAAGTATTGGTTGCAGGCGTGACAGGATTGGTTGGAAGAGTGATGCTGAAAGTGTTGGCGGAGCGAAAATTCCCTGCTGATGAAGTAATTGCAGCAGCCTCTGAAAGGTCTGAAGGAAAAGAGCTGGAATATGGAGAAAAGAAAATCAAAGTGCAAAGCTTACATGCTGCTTTGCAAGAGGAGCCGGATATTGCTTTGTTTTCGGCAGGTAAAGACATCTCCCTGGAATGGGCTCCCTTGTTTGCTCAGGCAGGGACTTATGTAATTGATAATTCTTCTGCCTGGAGAATGCATCCCGGGTATAAATTAATCGTCCCGGAAATAAATGCAGATATACTTGTAAAAGAAGATCATATCATTGCCAATCCCAATTGTAGTACAATCCAGATGGTGTTGGCTCTTGCTCCTCTGCATTTCAGTTATAAAATAGTGAGGATTGTTGTAAGCACATATCAATCGGTTACAGGTAGTGGCCTGGCAGGAGTTATACAACTTGAAAATGAGAGAAAACAGAAAAGCGGAAAAACAGTGTATCAGCATCCTATTGATCTTAATTGTTTTCCCCATGGTGGAGAATTTATGGAAAACGGCTATACAACGGAAGAGATTAAATTGGTAGATGAAACCAGAAAAATATTGAATGACCAGGATATTGGAGTGAGTGCTACTGTGGTTAGGGTTCCGGTAAAGGGGGGGCATTCGGAAGCTGTAAATATTGAATTTGAAAAGGATTTTGAAATGAGTGAGGTGCGGGAGTTGCTTGCAGATATGCCAGGTGTGGAATTGATGGATGATCCTCAGAAAAGTAAATATCCTACTGCCTTAAATGCTGAAGGGAAGGATCAGGTATTTGTGGGAAGAATAAGGAGAGACTTCTCAAAGAGCAATGCTTTGAATATGTGGGTGGTGAGTGATAATCTCAGAAAAGGAGCAGCCACCAATGCTGTGCAGATTGCAGAATATATCATAAGGCAGAATTGGGTTTAAACCTGAATATATTCTTCTGTTGATTGGGTTTGATCTTGCAGTAGCTGTTCGCCAGCTTCTTCTTTTGACGTTTTGTTGAAAAACATTTTTTGAAATATCAGGATCATAGCTACTCCTATAGTGATAGAAGAATCTGCTATATTAAAAACTGGTCGGAAGAAAATAAATTGTTCACCCCCCCAAATAGGGAACCAAGTAGGAAAATGCCCTTCTATCAAAGGGAAATATAACATATCAACTACTTTGCCATGGAGAAAACCGGCATATCCGCCAGATTCCGGGAAAAGTGTGGCAATCTGATTATAGCTGTCAGAGAAAATCAGGCCATAATAAACGCTGTCGAGTATATTTCCTAAAGCTCCGGCCAAAATTAAAGATATACTAAAAATTAATCCTTTGTGAGATTTTTCTCGTACTATTTTATAAAGATAATAAGTTATTCCCACAACAGCCAAAAGGCGAAATATGCTAAGAAGAAGTTTGCCGAATTGTCCTTCAAGTTCCATCCCAAAGGCCATCCCGTTGTTTTCGGTAAAATGAAGAATAAACCAATCGCCAAGAACATGATACTCTTGTCCCAGATACATATGTGTTTTAATCCAGATTTTAAATGCTTGGTCGATAAACAGAACGATTAACACTATGACCAGGGGCCTTTTCAAAAGCTGCTTAAGTTATTTATTGTCTTTCTTTAGCTTCAATACTTAAGGTAGCGTGAGGTACTACTTTCAGCCGTTCTTTTGGAATCAAATTACCAGTAACCCGGCAAATACCATAGGTTTTGTTTTCTATCCGGACCAGCGCGTCTTCCAGGTGGCAGATAAATTTTTCTTGCCTGGCGGCAAGTTGTGCAGTCTCTTCGCGTGTAAGAACATCTGAGCCGTCTTCCATCAGTTTAAAAGTGGGAGATGTGTCTTCAGTTCCGTTATCATCCTGATAAGACATGCTGGATTTTAGCAATGTGAGATCTTTTTTAGCTTCTTCTAATTTTGCAAGAATTAATGACTTGAATTCTTCCAGTTCCTTGTCATTATATCTGTTCTTTTTAAAAATCATTGTTATCAGTTTATTTCATTTTAGAAATGGAAATAGCTGTACTCAAATCGGCATTTATATCCACTGTAATACTGTCTTCTTTCTTTAATGTTTCAACAATTTCAAATTTTTCAGTTAGTGTTTCGGAACAAATATAATTCAAATTCTTTTTTACTGCCTCTATTATATCATCCTGTTTCTCAATAAGCAGTTTTATCCGGTCTGTTACCTGCAAGTCTTTATCTTTACGATAGTTTTGAATCTTATTGACAAGCTCGCGGGCTATTCCTTCTGCCTTGAGGTCGGCAGATATATTGGTGTCTATCGCAACAGTAATCCCATTCTCGGAAGCAGATTCCCAACCGGAAATTTCACACGTGGAGATTTCAAAATCTTCTATATCAAGATCAATCTTTTCATCATTGAGTTCTACCGATATCTTTTTATTTAATAGTAAAGACAAGATATCATTTTGGTTAAAACATGATATTATACCAGCTAAAGCTTTCATTTGGCGCTCAAATTTTGGCCCTAATGTTTTAAAGTTGGGCTTGATTTGATAGGTGAATTTTCCTGGTGTTCCATAGGTATAACATGCCAGTTCCTTGATGTTAACTTCGCTTAGGATCAATGATTTAACATCTTCTACATATTCTCTCTGCTCTTTTTTAGGGAGGAGAATCTGTAATATATGCAAAGGTTGTCTAACCTTTATCTGTGTTTTTTTGCGAAGGCTTAAAGTCAGAGAGGTAATTAATTGTGCCAGTGCCATTTTTTCTTCCATTTCATGATCAATCTGTTCATCATCAGCAACAGGAAATTCAGAAAGATGGACAGAAGCAGAACAATCTTCGGGGTTTAACATCTGTAAATCCAAAAACAATTGATCCGAATAAAATGGCGCAATAGGAGCAGCTAGCTGGGTAACAATATAAAGACATTTGTGTAACGTTTGGTAAGCATCAATCTTGTCTCTTGAATAATCTCCTCTCCAAAAGCGTTTTCTGCTCAATCGCACATACCAATTGCTTAGATCATTCACTACAAAATTTTGTATGATACGACCTGCTTGTGTTGGTTCATAGGCATCGTATGACTTCTCTACATTTCTAATTAATGAATTAAGTTTGGAAATGATCCAACGATCCAGTTCGGATTTTTTAGCTAGTGGCGTCTCAGGTTCATTTAGTGAAAAACCATCAACATTGGCATAAAGTGCAAAAAATGCATATGTATTAAAAAGGGCGCGGAAGAATTTGTTAATTACTTCCGATATTCCATCCTTGTCAAATTTTAAATTGTCCCATGGTTGAGCATTTGTGATCATATACCAGCGGATTGCGTCTGCTCCGTGTTTTTCAAGAATATCAAAAGGATTCACGGTATTGCCGAGACGTTTGCTCATTTTCTGTCCCGATTTATCTACTACCAATCCGTTGGAGATGACGTTTTTATACGCAACAGAATCGAAACACATAGATGCAATGGCATGTAGGGTAAAAAACCATCCTCTTGTCTGATCAACGCCTTCAGCAATAAAATCTGCGGGAAATACTTTTTTGCCATCAATAAGATCAGTATTTTCAAACGGATAGTGAAATTGTCCATAAGGCATTGAACCCGAATCAAACCAAACATCAATTAAATCACTTTCCCGATTCATAGGTTTGCCGGCAGGAGATACAAGTATAATTTCATCAACATTTGGTCTGTGAAGGTCAAAAGACAAATAGTTTTCTCTGGAAAAATCATTCAAGAGGAAATCCTTCAAAGGATTTTGACTCATGAAACCAGCTTTTACCGATTTTTCACATTCATCCTTTAATTCTTCAATAGACCCAATACATATCTCCTCTTTTCCATCTTCGGTTCTCCAAATTGGCAGGGGGATGCCCCAATATCTCGATCTGGACAAATTCCAGTCATGGAGGTTTTTCAACCATTCTTCAAATCGTCCACAACCTATTGAACCCGGCTTCCAATTGATGGTTCTATTTAATTCCATCATGCGTTCCCGCACTGCAGATGATTTGATGAACCAACTATCTAGTGGATAATATAAGATAGGTTTATCTGTCCTCCAACAGTGGGGATAGCTATGCTCATATTTTTCTTTTGAGAAACACTTCCCTTCCTCGACAAGTTGAATCATTAATTCTACATCCACGGATTTCTCAGGTGCTTCTCCATTCGGGTAATATTCGTTTTTAACATACTTCCCAGCATATCTCCCCATTTGTTTAACAAACCTCCCCTGTCTTTCAACTAAAGGAGTTGGATTGTTGTTTTCATCAGGTACTAACATAGGAGGAACACCATTTTCAATCGCAACCTTCATGTCATCCTCACCAAAAGTAGGGGCTATATGTACGATCCCGGTACCTTCTTCGGTAGTAACAAAATCACCTGCAATCACCCTAAAAGCTTCTTCAGGGTGATTCATAGGCTGAGCAAAAGGCAATAATTGTTCATATCGTATTCCAACAAGCCTGGATCCGATAATACAAAAACTAGGATCCAATTGATCCTGTATCTTCTTGTCAACAGTATCGTTATAATTAACATCTTTGAGAGGAGGTAACATGAGTTTTGTAGCAGGAGGCTCATTTCTAAGCCCATTTAAATACTTGGCAGCTTCTTCATCCCAAGATTGTTCTTTATCCAACCAAACATTATCACTAAAATATTTTGGCAATAAGTTTTCGGCCAGTATAACAATGTTTGTTTTTTTGGAAAATCTATTGATGGTTTTAACTCTTATATATTTGATTTTCGGTCCAACCGCTAGAGCTGTATTTGAAGGAAGCGTCCAAGGTGTTGTAGTCCATGCAAGAAAATATAATTCTTCATTCAGAATATTACCATTTATATCAAGAAATAAAAAGTCGGATTTTGAACTTTTTATTATTTTAAACTGAGCAGTCAGTGTCTGATCTTTAACATCTTTATAACAACCTGGCAGGTTGAGCTCATGAGAACTAAGGCCTGTTCCAGCTTTAGGAGAATATGGTTGAATAGAATAACCTTTATACAATAATTGCTTATCGTAGAGATTTTTTAACAACCACCATACAGATTCTATATACTTGTTAGCATAGGTGACATAAGGATTCTTCATATCAACCCAGTAACCTATTTTTTCAGTCAGGGCTTCCCATTCAGAAGTATATCGCATGACAGCTTCCCTGCATTTTTGATTATATTCTGCAATGCTGATTTTCTGGCCTATGTCTTCTTTTGTAATTTTCAACTCTTTTTCAACTGCAAGTTCAACAGGTAATCCATGCGTATCCCAACCGGCTTTTCGTTCAACCAGAAATCCTTTTTGTGTTTTGTATCGACAAAAAATGTCTTTAATGGTCCTGGCCATTACATGATGAATCCCTGGCAATCCATTTGCTGAAGGAGGACCCTCATAAAAAACAAATCTTGGGCAACCTTTACGATTAGCAATACTTTTAAAAAAAATATCATTGCGTTTCCAGCGTTGCAGTACAACTTCTGCAACTTTAACAATATTCAGTTCCTTGTATTCTTTAAATTGCTTCATTAATGCCCATTATCAAAGCTGGCGAAATTACAAAATCATTCCAAAACTTATTTAATCTTTTTAAACCAAATGACTGTAATATGAGAGGACTGTTCACAATCATAGAGAGGTATCATATAAATAAAATTGGTAACTTTGCGCCTTGTTTATTTCTAGCATATTATAGGTTGACATATACGTTTTTTATAATCAGGGGCTATAGCTCAGGTGGCTAGAGCGTTTGACTGGCAGTCAAGAGGTCGTGGGTTCGAGTCCCACTAGCTCCACTGGGTTGTAATAGATTTAAGTTATGTATATAAGTAACAGGAGGTTAAATAGAAAATATAGGTAATATAAATTAATGAAAAAAGAAAATTTCAAAAAGTTCAGAACCGGAAAACGAGAACCACTGGCAGTGATCGGAATAGGTTGCAGATATCCAGGACAGATTAATACACCGGAAAAGTTATGGGATATGATTTGTAATAAGCGGGATACTTTGGGCCCAATCCCGGCTGACCGATGGGATGCTGACGCTTTATATGCCCCGGAATGGAGACGTGCAGGAAAAATCAATGTAAACCGTGGAGGATTTATTAAAGATATTGAAAAATTTGATGCCGGTTTCTTTGGGATATCTCCTTTGGAAGCTTCCAGGATGGACCCCCAGCAGAGGATGCTTTTGGAAGTTTCTTATGAACTGATCGAAGATGCAGGTATTCGTTTGGATGATTTGAATGGATCTAAAACTGCTGTGTATATTGGAATCTCCTCCCATGATTACGGTGATTTGCAAAATACACCTCTGGAAAGAATAAACATAGGCTCCCATACCAATGTAGGTTCTGCTCTTTGTATTACCGCAAACAGGATATCGTATGTATATAATCTAAAGGGTCCTAGCATCGCTTTGGATACTGCCTGCTCATCATCTCTCACTGCCATTCACCTTGCATGTCAGGCAATATGGCAAGGAGAAGTAGATGGAGCATTTGCCGGTGGAGTTAATGCAATTCTCAAGCCTGAACCCCAGATGGGTTTTAGTAAAGGGGGATTCCTCTCGCCTGATGGTATTTGTTATTCATTTGACGAAAGAGGAAATGGGTATATAAGGAGCGAAGGAGCAGGACTCATCTTTATTAAGCCCCTTTCTGCTGCAGAACAGGCCGGAGATATGATCTATGGAGTTATCAGAGGTTCTTCGGTGAACCATGATGGCACTACAAAAGGCATATCTATGCCTAGTTCAGTCGCACAACAGGCTCTACTCGAAAAAACTTACCAGGACGCAGGCATTGACCCGCATAAAGTAAAATATGTTGAAACACATGGAACAGGAACTTTTGTAGGAGATCCTATTGAGAGTACTTCTGTTGGACTTGTAATTGGTAAAGATCGAAGGGACTATTGCTATATTGGTTCGATAAAATCTAATATTGGTCATCTTGAGCCTGCTTCTGGCGTTGTTGGCATTAGTAAAACATTACTTGCTTTAAAAAATGGCATAATACCTCCAAATATTCATTTCAAAAAAGGCAATCCAAATATACCTTTTGATGAGTTCAAATTAAAAGTTGCAACTGAATGTGTTAAGTGGCCGGGAAAAATTGATGAGCCACGATATGCCGGGGTTAATTCATTTGGGTTTGGAGGCTCTAATGCACACGTGATATTACAAGATTATCGAAATAAAATGATCCCTTCAGGCAAGGATAATGGTTTGCAGGTATGTACAATTTCAGCCAGAAATATAGATGCATTAACAGAACTGGTAAAAAAATATATCTTATTTATCGGGAGCAAAAAACAAAATCATAGCCTGAGAGATATATGCAGTAGTTCTACACAGCGCAGATCACATTTGAGTCATAGGTTGGCGATAGTAGCTAAATCAAAAAAAGAGCTTGCGGACAATTTAAAGGCATGGTTAGATGGAGAAAGTATTAATGAAGTAGCAGAAGGGCGCGTTAACGATATTAAAAGCAAAATAGTCTTTGTGTTTTCAGGCCAGGGACCACAATGGTGGGCGATGGGAAGACAATTGTTAAAAGAGGAGCCCTTATTTCGCCATTGGATTGAGAAGCTTGATAAAATGTTATCAAAACATGCTGACTGGTCTTTGCTCAAAGAGTTAAATAAAGATGAATCCTCATCACGCATTAGTGATACAAATATTGCTCAACCGTCCATTTTTGCTATACAAATTGCATTGTATGAAATGTGGAAAGCTGTTGGAATTTATCCTAGCGCTGTGGTGGGACATAGCATAGGAGAAGTGGCTGCAGGATATGTTTCTGGTGCATTGACATTAGAACAAGCTGTATTGCTTATTTTTCATAGGAGTCGTGTACAATTTAAAGCAACTGATAAAGGGAGAATGCTGGCAGTTGGACTTCCTTATAAAGAAGCCAAGAAGCTTATTGCAGGTAAAGAGGACAGGATTTCAGTTGGAGCTGTGAATGGTCCATCAATGGTTGCCTTATCAGGAGATACTGACCTAATTGAAGAAATATCAGAGGATTTGAGCACAAAGGACATTTTTAATAAATTACTTGTTGTTAACGTGCCTTTTCACAGCCACCATATGGAGCCATTGAAAGAAGAACTCATCTCATCTTTAAAGTCGCTTAAACCAAAAGCTACCAAAATACCTTTTTATTCGACAGTGGAAGGAAAAATAGTGAAAGGGGAAAAGTTGACACCATTGTACTGGTTTCGAAATGTGAGAGAACCTGTTTATTTCACATCAGCTATTGAGGCACAGATAGATGATGGCTTTGATACTTTCATTGAGCTTGGTCCACACCCGATCCATTCGATAGGGATCAATGATCTTCTGACAAATAAAAAGAAAAAAGGAATTGTTATAGCATCACTAAGAAGGAAAGAAGAAGAGAAACGTGTTTTTCTTTCTGCATTGGCTCATTTATATGCATGGGGTTGCACTATTGATTGGGATGCTTTTTATGGCAAAAACAACAAATTTGTAAAATTGCCCAGATACCCATGGCAGCAGGAATCATTTTGGCTGGAATCGGAAGAAGGTCACAGACAGCGCATTGGATCATTTCAGTATCAACATCCTTTCCTTCAGAGAAAGACTGTTTCAGTACGAGAAAGCAGCAACATCATCTGGGATGTTAATATTGATAAAAGAGTATATCCATTTATTGCAGATCATAAAGTTCAGGGGCCTATTGTTTACCCCGGAGCAGGACATGTTGACCTGATTATTGGTGCTGCACGAGCATCCTTTGGTGAGAATTTCTGTTTTTTGGAAGATTTGAATTTTGAAAATCCTTTGTTCCTGCCTGAATCAGGAGAACCGCCTTATATTCAAATAGATATTTCCCATGATAGCGGAGATTATTTCGTTTATTCAAAATCAAGAAAAAAGGATTCTCAATGGACAATGTGTTCTAATGGCAAGATCAATCATATTGATGATAAGTTCAAATCCATACCAATAGACATCGATGAGGTTCGAAAACGCACTGTCATTCCTGTTCCGGTTAAACCAATGCATGATGAATTGCAGGAATGTGGACTTTATTTAGGACCAACTTTCAGGGCAATAAAAAAACTATGGAGAAGTGATGGAAATTGGGAATCACTTAGTGAGATTGAAGTCCATGAAAGCATTCGTTCAGAATTCCACCAGTTCAATATACATCCCGGTGTTCTGGATAGTTGTTTCCAAACGGTGTTTGGAATATTTAATGAGCGGGATGATGTCAATAAAAAGATGGGGATTTATGTGCCTCGACATATTGAAAGAATTAAGTTTTATAATGATGTTAATTCGTTTAAACTCATCGTCTGCGGAAGACTTAATGAATGGACAGATGAATACGCATTAGGAGATTTATGGATATTTAATGTTGATGGAACTATTGTTGCTGAGTTTCAAGGATTCCTGTCACAATATCTGAAAGGATCGAGAGGAGAGATTGGTGGAGAACAGAATAAATGGTTCTATGAATATAAGTGGCACCTCAAATCAAGAGCAGAACAGGAGAAATTAAGAAACCCGGGCAAATATCTTGCAAATCCTTCAGCTATAAAAAAAGGTGTAAGCGAAACAATAAAAGAGATTTGTTCCAGAAAAGAACAATCAGAGTATTATGAACAATATGAACCAGAACAATATAAACTTACTATTGGGTATATCTGCGCTGCCTTAAAAGAATTGAAATTGAATTTTGAAAAAGGAAGAGAGATAAATCCTGAAGAGTTGATCAATGAGATGAATGTAGTAAAAGAACATCATCGCTTGTTTCACTATATGTTTAAATTATTGGAAAATGCAGGGTTTTTATGTAAGGAAGACAAATATTATAAAGTTTTGAAAACTCCCTCATTCGGAGATGTCAATACATGGATGGATGAGTTGCAAAAGAAATATCCACAATTCCATCACGAATCTACGCTGTTGGGTAGATGTGGACCATATATAAAAGAAGTTTTACTTGGTGAAGTAGATCCTATTGAGTTGATATTTCCTGAGAGCCAATGGGATGTTATCGTCCAGTATTATGTTGAAGGATTTGCTTTCAGAAAATATAATGATATTGCAAGAAGATCGGTTGAAGAACTGATAAGCAAATTGCCTGATGATCAAACACTAAGAATACTTGAAATTGGAGCAGGAACAGGAGGTATGACGCAAGCAATCTTGCCATTACTTCCAGCTGACCGGACAGAATATGTTTTCACTGATCTTTCGCATATGTTTACAGTGAAAGCACAACAAAGGTTTGCAAAATATCCTTTTGTTACATATCAGATATTGGATATTGAAAAAAAACCGTTGGAACAAGGTTTCGATCCAAACTCTTACGATTTGATCATTGCATCAGATGTAATTCATGCTACCAGGAACCTTAAAGTAACCCTAGGTAATATTTCTAAACTATTGGCTTCAGAAGGAATATTGCTGATGCTTGAGGTTACTAATTCACCTGTATATCTTGATTTTATTTTTGGTATGACGGAAGGGTGGTGGTTGTTTGAGGATACTGATATTCGACCCAAGCACGCTACCATGAGCCCTGAAAAATGGAAGAAAGTTTTAAAGACTAGCGGTTTTACTGATGCCGTACATTACAGCGATTTTGAACAAAACAATGTCTCCTGCCAATCAGTCATTCTGGCAAGAAACCCCAAACTTAAGATTGAGAAAGATCAGAAAGAGAATGGTACAGTAATGAAAGAAGGGACGTATCTGGTTTTTGCCGACAATAAAGGAGTTTCAGAAAAACTTTTGAAAAAGCTTGCAGGCAGGAAGAAGGAGTTTGTTATTGTAAGAAAAGCATCAGAATTTAAACAATTGGAGGATGAATTTTATATAGATACTTTGTCACAAAGTCAGGTGGACAAGGTTATTGATTACATGTCTGGAAAAAAGAACTTTGATGGTATTCTGTTTTGCTGGGGATTTGATTTGCCGGGGAATGATCAGCTATCGTTTGAAACTATTGAAAGGGCAGAATCCCTAGCATCTGCAACTTTGATGAATATCATGAAGAAATTAAATAAATGTAATTTCGAGAGTAATCCCAGAATATGGGTATTATTCAATGGAGCTCAATCTGTTGGTGACTCCCCAAAACAAGTGGATCTTAGTTCGCAAGGCCTCAGGGGAGTAGCTAAAGTTGCGCTTAATGAGTTCCCAAATTATAATCTAACTCTCGTTGATTTTAGTTTAGTTGTTTCAGAGACTGAACTCGATGTATTTGTTGACGAACTTTTTGCCCCGGATAGAGTAGATGAGCTGGCTTTCAGAGGGTCAAAGCGTTACGTAAATGTTTTGGAGCGCTTGTCAGTTGACAATATTGAGCAGCAAGCTTTGCAGGAAGTACCTGCGGAAGGATTTCCATATATTGCAACAATATCAGAGTATGGTGTTTTAGATAATATTGTATTAAGAAAAACGAAAAGACGTGAACCTCAATCAGATGAAGTTGAAGTAAAAATAAAAGCATCAGCCCTTAATTTCAGAGATATAATGATTGCTATGGGTTTACTGTCTGATGCTGCAGTCGATGGAGGTTTGTTTGGACGCACTTTTGGATTGGAATGTTCGGGTGTTATATCTGCAATTGGGAAAAACGTAAAAGGGTTAAAAATAGGTGAAGAAGTTATGGCTACAGCACCATCCTGTATAGCTGGATTTGCTTATCCCAAGGCTTGTCATGTTGTAAAAAAGCCAAAAAGGCTAAATTGGCATGAAGCTGCAAGTTTACCGGTAGTTTATACAACGGCTTATTTTTCCCTTATACATCATTGTCGTTTGGCAAAGGGAGAAAAAATTCTGATTCATGCTGCAGCAGGTGGAGTTGGAATAGCTGCCATCAACATTGCTAATGCAATTGGAGCCGAAATATATGCTACGGTCAGTTCTGAAGACAAACGTTCGTATATCGAAAAACTTGGAGTAAAACCTGAAAATATATTTAATTCTCGTACCCTCTCATTTGCAGATGAATTAAAAGAGAAATTAAATGGCCGTGGAATTGACGTTGTTCTAAATTCCCTGTCCGGTGAAGCAATTTATAAAAGCATTGATTGCCTGGCTCCTTATGGCCGATTTGTGGAAATAGGGAAAACGGACATTTATCGCAACAGCAAATTGGGCTTACAACCTTTTGGTAACAATCTCACTTATTTCGGGGTTGATGTTGACAGGTTATTTAAACAGAAGGAGAAATTTAGCGGTGAATTATTTCAGAATTCCATTGATTATTTTGTTAAGAACAAATTCCAACCTCATCCGGTCACTGTATTTCCGGTGGGACGATTGGCAGATGCTTTTCAGTTTATGGGAGGAGCCCGTCATATTGGCAAGATAATAATTTCAATGGAAGATAAAGTGGCTATTGCTCCGCCCGCTGAAATTTCTTTTAAAGAAGATGCAACCTATTTAATCACGGGTGGAGCTTCCGGTTTTGGTCTCGCGGTAGCAGAATGGATGACAACAAAAGGATGCAAGCATCTTGCGTTACTCAGCCGAAGCGGAACCAAAACAAAAGAAGAAGAGGTAACCGTAGAAAAAATGCGGTCTAAAGGTATAGAGGTTAAGTTGTTAAAGGGTAGTGTTTGTGATAAAAAGGATATAGATAAAGTCTTTAAAGAACTTAAGAAGAACATGCCTCCACTTAAAGGGATTCAACATGCAGCAATGGTGTTAGACGACTGCAGCATCCCTGAGGTCTCTCTTGAAAGATACATGAAAGTATTTATGCCAAAAGCGGCTGGTTGCTGGTTACTTCACGAAGCATCAAAAGATATTGATTTAGATCATTTTGTCTGCTATTCATCTATTTCTGCAATATATGGAAATCCAGGGCAAGTAAGCTATGTCAGCGGAAATACATTTCTGGATAATTTTTCTAAATGGAGAAGACAAATTGGTTTGCCAGCTACAACTATTAACTGGGGAGTAATTGGAGATGTTGGCTTTGTTGCCAGAAGCGGAAATGTAGGAGGATTGCTCTACAAACAAGGGTGGAAAGCATTTTCGTTACAACAAGCCACCAATATACTTGAACAAATATTACTCACAAATCCCGTTCAACGTGTGGCCACAGATTCTGACTGGGAAATGATAGGTAATTTTTATCCGCATACAGCAACATCAAGCCGGTTTGAACATCTTGTGAAAGAGAAGGAGTTGAGTTCCGGAAGTGATGGAAGTACAAGTGATGTTACTTTAAGGGCAACATTAATAGCGGCAAGTGCGAAAGATCAAAACGAGATGTTACTGTCTCAGTTAAAAGAGACTTTTGCCAGGGTGCTGGGTACCACTGCAAATAAATTGGATGAAGCAGAGCCGGTTACTAAGTATGGGTTAGATTCCTTAATGGCTAATCAAATAAGAAACTGGATTCAAAGCAATCTTTCAGTTGACTATTCCATGATGCGTATTATGCGTGGACCAACAATGGAAGAAATGACAAATCAGATATTAGATGAATTGACAGGAAACATACAGGTAGAAGAAACTGGCGTTGAAAGCAGAAGTGAGTTGGATAAATGGATTCTCCGCAATAAAAAAGTAGATAATCCACGATTAAGGATTTTCTGTTTACCTTATTTTGCAGGTGGGGCTTCTATATTTAACTCATGGCATGAATATCTCCCGGATGATATTGAAGTGTGTGCAATTCAATTACCGGGCAGGGAAGAGCGGGCAGACGAAAAAGCTTTTAATGACGTGTTTGAATTAGTAAAAGCACTTGCAGCGGTAATGGAGCCTTTACTCATAACACCAATTGCATTTTACAGCCATAGTTCAGGAGCAGGTATTGCTTTAGAACTTGCAAGATATTTAAGAAAACATATGGATGTTAGGCCGGTTCATTTCTTCGTGGGTGGTTGGCGTGCACCACATGTGGAAAGCAAATTTAAATTTCTGGATGCGATAGCAGAAGATGAGGTATTTAAAGATAAAAACATACCTAATATCAAAGGGCACCTGCGATCCCTTGAAATACCTGAAGAGGTATTGAATAACGATGATTTATTTAATGAGATGTTGCCTTCATTAAGGGCTGATATATTACTTGGGAAACGATATCATTATTATGAAGATGAACCACTTGATTGTCCTTTAACCGCTTTTTCCGGAAGTAATGATACTGTGTTTACTGAAGATCAAATAAAAGCATGGAAAAAACACACAATATCAAAGTTTTCTTTGAAAAGGGTCAATGGAAGCCATCTTTTCTGCAGGGACAATAAAGAAGAACTATTGCAAATGCTCACACTTGAATTGTCAGAAAGTATGGTAGAGAATGTTTGAATGAATTAATGTTCACTTTACCAATCTTTTCATTTCTTAACACAAAATGAGTTGGAACTTTCTTTAAATGATAGTATCGTTTTATTGAGAGATAGATTGAGTCTTGAGAGAAATCAATTAAGAATATTCGTGCTTAATGCAGATGAGAATGACAGGTTGTTGGCATTGGCATCTGGTGCACTTCCAGAATCTGAGAAAAAAAAAGCCGATTATTTTAAAACGAAAAAAAGAAGAAGTAATTTTATCATAACACAGGGAGTATTACGTATCCTGCTGGGATGTTTATTAAATAAAAGCCCTAAAATGATCAATATCTCAATGCATGTTAAGGGTAAACCATTTATTTCCGATAATAATTCTTTACATTTCAATATTTCCAATTCAGGCAATTGCTGTATATATGCCTTCTCTGACACCACAAGGCTGGGGATAGACATTGAAGAAATAAGATTACTTGAAGATGTTAAGAGTTTGATTTTAAACAACTTTAAAAAAGGCGAAATAGATTGGATTAATTATAAAAAAGGGAATAAACTGATCCGTTTTTTTCAGTTCTGGACGATAAAAGAAGCTTATCTGAAAG
Organism: uncultured Flavobacteriales bacterium; assembly: GCA_964619305.1. GTDB lineage: Bacteria > Bacteroidota > Bacteroidia > Flavobacteriales_H > CAZUDW01 > CAZUDW01. The sequence continues at coordinate 7,571 of CAZUDW010000011.1, read as the reverse complement.
CTATTGGTGAAGGGATGAGGCTTCCACCAAATAATCTGGAATTTAATGTGGTTAACGGAGAATTTAAACTTTGTGCTATAAACGGAATTTTTGAGCAGGAAGATTGGATAATAAAACCTATTATACCTATGTTCAACTATGTTGGAGCAGTTGTTTACAAAGGCGATAATACAAAGATCCATTTAACAAGTTTGGTTATTTAAAAAGACGTGGAATATAATATTGTTTGAGTGAAAGAAATAATAAAATCCAATAAATCAGCCACATTTGCAATCATATGAGATTTAGTTATATAATTTTTCGATTTACGGTTGGTTTATGTAGCGCCTTGCCTTTCAGGTTGATATATGTGTTTTCAGCGTTAATGAGGTTTGTCTTATATCGTATTATCAGGTATCGCAGGAAAGTTGTTCAGCAAAATATCGACAATGCTTTTCCTGATAAAACATATGCTGAAAAAAAGAAGATTATAAAGGAATTTTATCACAACCTGTGTGATATCTTTGTTGAAGGAATTAAAGGATTCGCTATGAACAACAAACAACTGAAACAACGATATAGCTTTAAAAATTCGGAAATTCTCAACTCATATTTTAATAAGAAACAATCATTAATTGCAGTCGGATCGCATTATGCCAACTGGGAATGGGGTATTATGGCTGCACCTTTACAGTTGCAACATAAACTGATAGCATTTTATACGCCCCTTACAAATCCGTTCATAGATAGATATGTTAAAAGAAATCGCGACAAGTTTGGCACCAGATTAGTATCAACTACGGAAGTAAGGAGAGCTTTCAGCAATCAGGATTCAACACCTGCCATCTGGTTTTTTGGCGCAGATCAAAGTCCTTCAAATATTAAAGGAGTACACTGGTTAACGTTTTTAAATCAGGATACAGCATGCAATAAAGGTCCGGAGTTTTTTTCCCGTTTATATGATCTTCCAGTTATATATTTTGATGTTCAGCGAGTTAAAAAGGGATATTATGAGGTGGAAGTCATAGTTCTGGAAGAACATTCAAAATCAACTAAGAACGGTGACATCACGGAGAAATACTACGGGACACTCGAATCCATTATCAACAGAAACCCTGCGCATTATCTCTGGTCGCATCGCAGATGGAAGCATAAAAGAAAAGAGCAATGAAAGAATGTAATTTAAATATTTGATGATGAGATATCGTCTTCTTTGAATAAAAGATAAAAAGACATGAAATTCGCATTGAATGGTAATCTTTAGTTTAGATGAAAGTAAAACGAATATTTGACTTGCTTGAGCTGTATAAAGATCAGTTCCCTGGCAAACCGGACGCTATTACAGGTAAAGAGGATCGGAAATGGAGGAGATATAGCTCAAAAGATTATATCGACCTTGCCAATGCTTTTAGTTGTGGCTTGATTTCTCTTGGGTTAAAAAAGGGGGACAAAGTTGCTACCATTTGCAATAACAGGCCTGAATGGAATTTTGCTGATATGGGCATGGCACAACTAGGCATAGTTCATGTTCCAATGTTTACAAACCTGGACCAAAGCAGGTATAAGCAATTATTAGATCACGCAGAAGTCAGGGTGGTTTTTGTAGGAGGTCTCTCATTGGCAAAAAAGATAACCCCATTAATCGGGGACATAGAATCCTTAAAGTTCATCTATTCTTTTGATAAAATCGAAGGTGTTCATTATTGGCGTGATATGATAGATGCCATCGCTGATAAGAAAGAACAATTAATACCACAGGTGGAAAGGATTAAAGAGTCGGTTGACGAGAATGATGTAGCCACATTGATCTATACTTCCGGTACAACCGGAGAGCCAAAAGGGGTGCTACTTTCACATCGTAATTTGATCAGTACTGCAAAGGTTGCTTCTGGTGTTTTCAAGTTAAAATCTGATCAAAGATATCTCAGTATATTGCCTTTGTGCCATGTTGGTGAACGTATGGCAAATTACCAAACACAATATTCAGGCTGCAGCATATATTATTCGGAAGCAGTAACAACAATTGCACGGGATCTGATGGATATCAAACCCCATGGATTTGGGGCGGTTCCAAGAATACTGGAGAAAGTTTTTGAAAAAATAATTTCTAAAGGTTCGAAGCTTACAGGAGTGAAAAAGAAACTTTTCTTCTGGGCTCTTGATTTAGGGCAACGTTACGAATTAAATAATGCCAATGGCTACTGGTATGCTTTGCAGCTGTTTATCGCCAATAAGATCATTTTCAGCAAGTGGCGTGAAGCATTGGGAGGAAATGTAGTGGCTATAGGTATTGGCGGAGCAGCACTTCAGCCTAAACTTGAAAAAGTTTTCTGGGCAGCAGGTATCAAGCTGCTAAATATGTATGGGCTCACTGAAACTTCGCCAATAATTACGATAAACAGGCAAAGTGGGGTAGGCTTGCGTCTTGGAACCGTTGGCTCTCTTGTTGATGGAGTGGAGGTAAGAATAGCGAAAGATGGAGAGATATTATGCAGAGGCCCGAATGTGATGATTGGTTATTTCAAAGACGAAGCTGCTACAAAATCAGCTATTGATAATGAAGGCTGGTTTCACACCGGGGATATTGGCGTATTGGAAGATGGATTTTTGCGCATCACTGACAGGAAAAAAGAGATTTTTAAACTCGCTAACGGGAAATACATATTGCCATTATTCATAGAGAACCTGATGAAAGAATCAATGTATATTGACCAGATCATTGTGATAGGCGAAGGAGAAAAATATGCCAGTGCCATCATTTCGCCAAATATAGAGATGCTTGAGGAATGGTGTAGGGAAATGGGAGTGGATGTATCTGACAAAGAAGGAATGATTAAAAACAAAAAAGTACAGAAACACTTTAACGACATCGTGCATAGTTTAAACAAATCTTTACCCCTTGATGAGCAGGTAAAAAGGTTTCAACTTGTGGCGGATGAATGGGGAGTTGAAACAGGCGAATTATCGCCAACTTTGAAACTGAAGAGGAGAGTTTTGCTAAAAAAATATGCAGCACTCATTGATAAAATTTACCTGCATCAGGTTGAAAACAAATAACATAACAGAATGAAATTCAGAACAATTGAAGTTAAAGATAAAATCACAAAAAAGAAATTCCTTGATGTAGCCAGATATCTTTATAAGGGAGATCCTAATTGGGTATGTCCTTTAGATAATGACATCAATGATATTTTTAATCCTGAAAGAAATAATTTTTATAAACACGGTGATGCGAAAAGGTGGGTGTTGGTTGACGATGAAGGAAGAGTTGAGGGTAGAATTGCTGCGTTTTATGATAATAACACTGCCTGGAGTAATGAACAACCAACAGGGGGCTGTGGGTTTTTTGAATGTATTAATGATCAAGTTGCTGCTGACATCCTGTTTAATACAGCAAAAGAATGGTTGATAAGTAAAGGCATGGAAGCAATGGACGGTCCCATAAATTTCGGTGAAACTGATAAATTCTGGGGTTTGCTTGTCAAAGGATTTACCCAACCCGCTTATCAGATTGCGTATAACTTGCCATACTACCAGGCTCTGTTTGAAAATTATGGTTTCAAAATTTATTTCAATCAGGAAGGATTTCACCTTGATCTTAAGAAAGAAATACCGCAGAGATTTTGGAAAATTGCCGCATGGGTAGCCAAAAAACCAGATTATGAATTCCTGCATTTCTCTTATAAAAATATCGACAAATATGTTTCGGATTTTACGACTGTCTTTAATGAAGCATGGAGAGATTTTAAAGACAATTTCGAACCTCTTCAGGAATCTTATGTGAAACACTTTATAACGAAAGCCAGACCGATCATAGAAGAACGGTTTATTTGGTTTGCTTACAATAAAAACAGACCCATTGCGATATACATGATGTATCCGGATGTAAATCAAATATTCAAGCATTTTAATGGTAAACTTAATCTGCTCAATAAAATCCGCCTGTTATATATGGTCAGAAACAAAAAGATGAACAGAGCAAGAGGGATGCTTATGGGTGTTGTTCCTGCCTTTCAGGGGCTTGGAATCGAGTCAGCATTTATATGGCATTTGAATGAAGTATTTAAAGAACTGACCCATTACAGGGAGTTGGAATTCTCATGGGTTGGCGACTTTAATCCTCCAATGCGAAAGTTGTGGGAGTCAGTGGGAGCAGTGTCTGCAAAGCATTATATTACATACAGATTCTTATTTGATACGGATAAGCCATTCAAAAGATATCCCATTCCTGAATAATTTTCAATTTGATTATTAAGTAGATTGAGCCCGGACATATATCGGATCTGTATATTCTTTGCATTTTTGTACTATGCTGTATTACGTTTTGAAATTCTTCATGTTCTTTGTCCTGCGTATTTACTTCCGCAGAATTCACATCACCGGGTTAGATAATTTATCCTACGGTAAACCGGTTGTCCTGGCAAGCAGTCATTCTAATTCATTTAATGATGCCTTTGTGCTAGGTACCATGCTAGATAGATCGCTGAATTATCTTGCAAGATCGGATGTTTTTAAAACAGCACTCATCAGGAGAATATTCAAAAGCTTTCATATGCTTCCAATCTACAGGATACAAGAAGGGAAAGACAATGTTATCAGGAACCTGGATACTTTTGGAAAGTGTTTTGAAATTCTACAAAACAAAGGACTGGTTTTAATTTATGCTGAAGGGCTTTGTGTGCAGGAAAAAAGAATGAGGCCAATAAAAAAGGGGGCAGCAAGAATTGCTTTTGGAGCATTGGAAAATGGAGTTCAGGATATTCACATCGTACCGGTGGGATTGAATTATACTTATCCGGCCAAATTCAGGGGAGAGGTGATTATTTCCATTGGGAAACCGATAAAACTACAGGAATTAACTCAGCTTTATCAGGAGCATCCGGCAGTTGCCTACAAAAGACTGGGCATCCGGATTGGCAAGGGCATGATGAAGGAGATGATTATTATTGATGATCCAAAGAGCGAACCTCTTGCTGAAAGACTACTTCTAATGGTCAGAAACCATTTGCAAACACCTTTCCTTAAATGGCGGTTTACCAGTCGAAAGCCTCTTGAAACAGAACAGGCCGTCACAAATGTTGTAAACAGTATGAAAACTGAAAAAGAAGAAGAGTTCAATAAACTCGACAAAAAGACATCTGATTATTTTGCAAGATTAGCCAGATTCAAACTGAAAGATAGCAATATTGCAGGTCAATCTGTTTCATGGGTGCAGGTAGTTTTATGCTTTATGATGCTGCCGATTATTTTCTGTGGATATATCTTTAGATATCCCGTTATGATGACATCTGAATTTATAACATCTAGAACGGTTAAGTCAATAGAATTTTACGGATCGGTTTTTTTATCTGTTGGATTCATAATTTACCTGTTATTGCTGATTGCAACATGCATTATATTTACTTTGATACTTGGATGGCTTTGGGGGTTGATCCTGTTATTTGCAATACCGCTTATTGGGTTTGTAAATATTTATTGGGAAGAGATATTATTAAAGATTATATCGCTTATCAGGTACAAAATATTCAGGAAATCACACAGAGAAGAAACAACTCAGCTTAAAGCATTACGAATGAGTATTATCCGGGATGCAGACCTAATTCCTTACACGGTTAAAAGATAAGCTGCGCACCATCCAGTTGGGCAAAGTTTTTTCAGGATTCCTTTTGCTCAGGTTCATATACCATCCAAGCTTTTTAATAATCGGCACTTTATGCGTTTCAACGAATTCAATTAAAGTGCCATCCAAATCTTCAACATAGGAAAAACGTCCTGCTGCCGCTCCCATATCAAATGAACTGTTACTGTCAACTGTAAAACGGTACCCCAGTTCGTGGCATTCCTTTTCCAGGGCAGACATACCGTTCACATCAAAACAGAGGTGAATAAATCCCAGGTCGCCCCAGTAACGATTGCTGTATATGCTTTTCGCTTCTCTTCCCATCACCTGCAACAATTCAATTTCGCTTGGGCCAAAAAACAAACTGAATCCACCAAGCCGGGGTTTGCTGTGTTTCAATAACATTCGCCTGACGGTATAGTTTCCTCCAGCCAGATCTTTAAAGTCTTCAAAAATGGATTCTTCATCATATACAACTTCATCATATCCAAGTATTTTACTGTAAAAAGGGAGCACTTTATCAATGTCTGAAACGCCAATCATACAACCGGCAATACCCCCGATCAATCCCCCCTTTCTTTTAAACCATGTATTGAAACCGATGAATTCAAAAACATTTCCGTAAGGGTCTTTAACGAAAAAATGTCTGTCGCCTGTTGGACATTCAGATATATCGCTGATGATATCCACCTTGCGTGATTTCAGTAATTCATAGGTCATATTTATGTCGCGGCATTTGATCTTAGCAGCAAAAATTCCATAATCTCCGATTCTGATCTCAAACTGAGATGCAGAGGGTACCCTGCCTGTAAACTGCCATATCTCAAAACCGCCACCACCAAGCATGTTCAGCGCAAGAATTGCATGCCGTTGCCTGGATTTTCCTCCTGTATAATTACACATCAGGCTGGCCGTTGCTCTTTCTTCAAATATCCTGATATCCATCCCGAAATGGGTTCTATACCAATTGAAAGCTTCCTCTGCATTCTCAATCCCTATCCCAATCTGCTGGATTCCACTGATTACCTTTTTCATATTCGACTTAATCCCTTTTCATTTTCCCTTAGAAATTCCGGTCAATATTACTTTGAAGTCAATTTTCTCTGCCCTGCCTTGTTCAACCTGCTTGTTATGTAGTAGTAAAGTGCCGGAGCCCAGTTGCGAAGATAAATCATCGAGAGTTCTTTCCCTCCTATCCATGCTTCTTTTTTGTTTTTTTTAATTGCCGAAATAATCTTTTTTGCACATTTCTCTGCCGGCATCCCCTTGGCATGCTTTATCTCCATTTTATTAAAACGATCGCCATTTCCACGCAATGCGTTCAGGGAAATATCGGTACTGATCCTGCCCGGACATATCAGGGTGATATTTATCCCCCTGCCTCCGATTTCTGCCCTGAGAGAATCAAAGAATCCCATTATACCATGTTTTGATGCTGCGTAAGCAGATCTTCCCGGATACCCGAATTTGCCTATGATGCTGCTGATGCAAACGATGTGGCCGGAGCCCCTCTTCAGCATGGCAGGCAGCAGCAGCTTGCTGAGCCGCACAGGTGCAAAATAATTGACTTCCATTATGAGGCGGTCCACTTTCGCCCCGGTATCCATTGCAATCGCCCTCTGGCTAATGCCTCCATTGTTGATCAGCATATCGACAGGAGCATGTTTAAGTGCTTCGATCACAGCTTTATCAACATCTGCAGGTTTGGAAAGATCAAAAATAATGGGATTGCACTCTGCACCTTTCTGGCGGCAGGAGGCAATCACTTCTTTCAGACTGTTTTCTGATCTGGAAGAAAGCAGCAGATCGGCTCCTTCTCCGGCAAGCTGCAAGGCAAGGGCACGCCCTATACCGGATGAGGCACCTGTCAGCCAGATGGTTTTACCCCTGAGTTCCATAAGATGGATTCGAAATATGAAAAGTGCATGCTAACCTCATAATGCAGTTTATTGAAAAAAGCCGTGAAGCTTTA
>CAZUDW010000010.1:21220-41671 GCA_964619305.1 uncultured Flavobacteriales bacterium | reverse complement strand
CATTGTTGATCCTGACCTCATAATAATTATATTACATTGCTCCAATGTTATATTGCATTACTTCGGTTCTATATTGAACTTCTCCATTCATTATGATATCATATTGTCCTTATAATAAAAACGCTTAAAAACAAGCAATTTTCCCGGTTATATCCCGATAATTACAGGGATGCACTCAGGATGGGAAATCTAACTCATTATACCTGAAATTAAACAATTATTAATAATCCCTTAACAATTACTTAACATTTGCCTGATAGTTTTGTCATTTTCATGTTGATTAATTAAAATAAGTTATGCGTACAATAGCCGGTTTATTTGGGAAGTCACCTTTCACCCCATTGCAGAGACATATGCAAAGCGTCCGGGAATGCATTGATAAAGTTCCGGTACTATTCGAGGAATTGGAGAAAAACGACTATGAAGGAATATCGCGAACGGCAAAAGAAATATCCAATCTCGAACATGTAGCTGATCTCACCAAGAATGACATTCGCCTCAATTTGCCTAAAGGATTGTTTTTACCGGTAGATCGGGGTAATCTGCTCGAAATATTATCCCTGCAGGATAGTCTCGCAGATAAAGCAGAGGATATTGGGATGTTGCTCACCTTAAAACAAGTAAAACTACCTGAAGACTTAAAAATATTATTCAAAACTTTCCTTGCTAAAAATCTGGAAGCATTTCAAAAAGCAAATGAAATAATAAACCAACTTGATGAATTGCTTGAATATTCATTTGGCGGAAGAGAAGCAATCAAAGTTAATGAACTAATTGATGAGGTGGCATTTAAAGAACATGAAGCTGATAAAATACAACATGAATTGGTTAAATCATTGTTTAATCTCAATTTGTCAATTCCTTTTCAGGATTTTATCCTCTTAAAACAATTAATAGGGGAAATAAGTTCAATTTCTAATTTATCTGAGAAATTAGCTTATCGTATCAGGATTATGTTGGAACTTAAATAAAAGAGATGGTAGAGACGATATTATTTTCCATTGCTATAATTTTTGGGTTGTATATGGCATGGAGTGTTGGTGCCAACGATGTTGCAAACGCAATGGGCACATCTGTTGGCAGTGGGGCTTTGACCTTAAAACGAGCTGTTATTTTGGCATCTATACTTGAGTTTTCAGGAGCTTTTTTCGTTGGATCACATGTTTCTGAAACAGTCAGGAAAGGAATTATCGATACAGATATTTTTACATCTCAGCCCATGTTTCTTGTATATGGTATGCTGTCTGCATTATTAGCGGCAGCTATCTGGTTACAAGTTGCTTCATATTTTGGATGGCCTGTATCCACAACCCATTCAATTGTGGGTGCAATCATTGGCTTTGGTGTTGTAGTAGGTGGTGTATCTGCGGTGCATTGGAGCAAAGTCGGAACCATTGTTTCAAGCTGGGTAATTTCACCTATATTAAGCGGGTTTATTGCCTTTGCTATCTTTTCTATTATCAGAAAACAAATATTCCACTCTTCCCATCCCGTCCGGCAAGCGAAAAAATTTACGCCTTTTATAGTATTTTTTGTTTTTATGATTCTTACACTTGTTCTTGTGTTTAAAGGATTAAAAAATTTGCATTTTGACCTCTCAATCTACAACGCCATTTTTGTTGCATGCCTTGTAGGGTTTATTGCAGCATTGGTTTCTTATTATTTGGTGAGAAAAATAAAGGAAGAATACGAAGATAATCCAAAAATCCAGATACCCTCTTCCCAAATAATATATGGTTTAAAAAAAGCAGAAAAACACCTGACCAAAGCAATGCTGTCTTCATCTCCGGAGTTAAAAGAAAATCTTTCAATCATATTAAAAAAGGTGCATAATGTCAACTCAAGTCTTAGTGAAAATAGTAATAACGGAAAAGAATCTGTTGCTTTCAAGAAAGTGGAGCGCATTTTTGTGTCTCTCCAGATACTTAGTGCCAGTTTTGTAGCATTCGCTCATGGTGCGAATGATGTGGCAAATGCTATTGGCCCGCTTGCTGCTGTGATCTCAATATTAAAATCGGGGGTGGTGGTCATGAAAGCTGCCGTACCATTATGGGTTTTGGCATTAGGCGGCATAGGAATAGTCATTGGGTTGGCTACCTGGGGTTGGCGCGTAATTGAAACAGTAGGTAAAAAAATTACTGAACTTACCCCCTCCCGGGGATTTTCAGCAGAATTTGCCGCTGCAATTACCATCGTTCTGGCTTCTAAATTAGGTCTCCCCGTTTCCACCACCCATACGCTTATCGGAGCTGTAATCGGTGTTGGAATTGCCAGAGGACTGGGGGCGATCAATTTAAATACAGTGCGTGATATAGTTATTTCCTGGGTTATCACTATTCCGGCAGGTGCCGGTCTGGCAATTCTATTCTTTTACCTATTCAAAGGATTTCTGGGATAACCCTACTTCGGAACAACCAGCATGGAGATTGAAACTGTATTGCTGATCTGTAAATCCCTTTTTCATGGGTATGTAGGTGATGTCAATAGCGCACACGTGATTGAAGCACATATCTGTATCTGTCTTACAACCCACACTATTTATAAGGAGTTAGCAAGACTATTAAGGAATAATAAGATAAACCTATCTGCTGAATAGCCATAAATGAAATAAGGCAACTAAAATATGTTCTGTCCAAATCTAAGCAGGTAAAAACGAAAATTTTAAAGCCAACACAAGTGCAAGAGCAATTACTCAAAATGAAAATCTAAAACGTTAGTCTCCCATTGCACAAAACAGGAAAGCTATTTTTTTATATAACTGTGATTAATAGTAGCAACGTCTCTTCTACGCTTGTTTGTAACTTAGAGCATAGCTAATATTAACGGTAATTTAGTTAAACTGATTATTAAAGGGCTAATAGCAAAGCTTCAGAATCCTGCCCGCCAAAAATAATAGAAGATGGATTTTCTAACATGTCTTTTACGGCACAGAGAAAACCCACGCTGTCTTTTCCATCAATAATGCGGTGATCATAACTCAGTGCCACATACATAATTGGCCTGATATCCACTTTACCATCAATAACAACCGGACGTTCTACAATATTGTGCATTCCCAGTATAGCGCTCTGGGGTGGATTAATTATAGGGGTACTAAGCATAGACCCAAATATACCTCCATTTGTAATCGTAAAAGTACCTCCTTTCATTTCGTTCAGGGTGATAGAACCCTCCCTTGCTTTCTGTGCCAGTCTACCGATCTCTTTTTCTACTTCAGCGAAAGACATTATTTCTGCATTACGAAGCACCGGCACCATCAAACCTTTTGGTGTGCTGACAGCAATGCCAATATCTGCGTAATTGTGATAGATAATTTCATCAGCATCCAGCATGGCATTCGCTGCCGGAAATCTATTCAGTGCCTCAGCACACGCTTTTGTGAAAAAACTCATAAAACCCAATCCGACACCATGTTCTTGCCTAAATCGCTCCCCATATTTTTTTCGGATATTAATAACTGAAGACATATTCACTTCATTAAAGGTCGTAAGCATAGCTGTTTCGTTTTTTACAGCCACTAAACGCTTTGAGAGTTTTTTGCGCAGCGTGCTTAATTTTGCTCTCTCAGTGTTCCGCGTTCCGCCCCAGCCACTAATTCCAGATGCTTGAATTCCTCCGGCAAGGTATGCTAATACATCTTTTTTCCTGATCCTGCCCTCTTTACTTTTTTGAATGTCAGTTTCGTCAATATCATTTTTTCGGATCATTTCTGCCGCTAAGGGTGTAATATTAAATTCTGTTTCAGGCTTGTCTTTCACAGTTTTCTCAGTTTTTTTTACAGGAATAATTTGTTCTGTTTCTTTTTCAGATACATGTGGTTTATCAACGGGGTTTGTATTTTTATTCTCAGGAGGTTTAACCGATGTATCTATGGTGCAAACAATATCTCCAACCAGAATGGTCTGTCCTTCTTTAACTTTAAATTGTATCTCGCCTGCTTGTTCTGCGTTCAATTCAAGCGTAGCTTTGTCTGAGTCTATTTCAGCTATCGCCTGATCCATTGCAACATAATCGCCATTTTTTACGAGTAATGTGGCAATTTCCACTTCGGTGATTGATTCGCCAGGACTTGGCATTTTCATTTCAATAATAGGCATATCGATCTATTTAAATGTTTCGAAAACGGTTCTAATGATACGTTGATGACGTTGTTCATGTTTATTGTGCGAACCGGTAGCAGAAGCAGAATTGGCATCTGGAGAAATGAGTGTCAATGGCACATCTGTAAAATGGAGTTTATAATAACTCCATGCTCCCATGTTAGCAGGTTCTTCCTGTGCCCATATCCATTTCTTTGCAACTTTATATTTGCTCACAAGCTTTTTTAATTGTTTATAGGGGACCGGATATAGTTGTTCTATCCTTATGATTGCAAGGGTATTATTTTTTCTGTTTTCTTTCTCTTCAAGTAGATCATAATAGAATTTACCACTGCAAAAAACAACAGATTTGACGCTATCAGCTTTGATGGTTTCATCGTCAATCACTTCCATGAATCCTCCTCTGGATAAATCATTAAGGGATGAAATACATCTGGCATAACGCAATAGTTTTTTTGGTGTGAAAACGACCAGAGGTTTTCTAAAATCCCGTTTCAACTGTCTCCTTAAAACATGGAAAAAATTTGCGGGTGTGGTGCAATTGACAAGCTGTAAGTTATTTTTTGCGCTTAATTGTAACCATCTTTCAATGCGTGCACTAGAATGTTCGGCTCCCATTCCTTCATAACCATGGGGAAGCAACAAAACAATACCGTTGTGTTTAAGCCATTTTTCTTCAGCACTTACAATAAACTGGTCAATGATGATTTGTGCACCGTTGGCGAAATCACCAAATTGTGCTTCCCAAATTGTTAGGCCATGAGGATTAGCCAATGCATAACCATATTCGAATCCGAGAACTGCAAATTCAGAAAGCAGTGAATTATAGATAAAAAAATCCCCTTGTTTTTTACTTATGTTCTGAAGAGGGATATATTCTTCTTCGGAATCTTCCACTTTCAATACCGCATGCCTGTGGGAGAACGTTCCTCTCTCACAATCTTCTCCGCTCATGCGGATAAGGTGATTCTCGTTCAGAATTGTAGCATAAGCAAGCAATTCGCACATACCCCAATCCAATTTATCGGTATCGATCATCTGACTGCGATTCTGCAGAATTTTATCCAGCTTTCTGAAAAGTTTGATATCAGAAGGTACAGAGTTGATCTTTGCTGCAAGTCGTTTTAAATCCTTTTTTAACACTCCGGTTGCAGGTGACTTATCAAAATCCTTATCGGTGGCCACCCTGATACCGACCCATTCTTTTTTAAGAAAATCTTTTTCAAGTCCAATTCCTTCTGTTCGCACTTCGTCCAGCAGTGATTGAAGTAATTTGTTGAACTCAGATTCCATCTGTTCAATGATAGACTGGTCAAGCCATCCTTCGGTAATGAGTTTTTGAGTATATATCTGTAAAGGATTCGGATGTTTGGCAATTATTTTATAGAGTAAGGGTTGCGTAAAACGCGGTTCGTCCGCTTCATTATGACCGTGTTTCCTGTAGCAAAGAATATCGATAAAAACATCCTTGTGGAAAGTTTGACGGAATTCCATTGCAAGAGCAACCGTGTAAATTAACGCCTCTACATCATCGCCATTGACATGAAAGACAGGAGAAAGTGTTACTTTACCGATGTCTGTGCAATATGTACTTGATCGTCCGTCCAGGTAATCCGTTGTAAAACCTATTTGATTGTTTATTACAATATGAATTGTGCCCCCTGTTTTATATCCATCCAGTTGAGACATTTGTATGGTTTCATAGACTACACCTTGTCCTGCAATTGCTGCATCTCCATGTATTATTATAGGTACGATTTTGTCAGGATTCCCTTTATAATACATATCAATTTTAGCACGGGCGAGACCTTCAACCAAAGGATCAACAGCTTCAAGGTGTGATGGATTTGGAGCCAGTGTCAGGTGAACTATCTTTCCATTTTCAGCTGTGTAGTCACTTGAAAAGCCAAGATGATATTTAACATCGCCTTCAAATGGATTGAGTTCATTCTGATCGGATTCTTCAAATTCAGCAAACATCCTCCTGTGATCTTTTTTTAATATGTTTGATAATACATTGAGGCGTCCGCGATGAGACATGCCAAGAACAAAAGATTCTACACCCAGATCAGATCCTTTTTCTATCACTTTATCCAGCGCGGGAATTAATGTTTCTGCTCCTTCTAGAGAGAATCTTTTCTGACCAACAAATTTCCTGCCTAGAAATTTTTCAAAAACCACAGCTTCTGTTAGTTTATTGACAATATGAGTTCTTTCTTCAACACTGAAATCCATATGGTTTTCCGTAAGTTCCATTTTGTTTTTCAACCAGTTAATGATCTTCGGAATCCTAATGTACATGTATTCAACTCCAACACTCCTGCAATATGTCTTTTGAAGGTGGTCAATAATATCAGAAAGAGACGCTTTCCCAATCCCGATTTCAGCACCTGCATCGAACTGTATGTTCAGATCAGATGGATTTAAATTGAAATTTTCAATATCAAGAGTTGGAACATATTTTCTCCTCTTTCTTACAGGGTTGGTTTTGGTAAAAAGATGCCCTCTTGTTCTGTAAGCATTTATCAGGGTGAGCACTTTGAATTCTTTTTGCATTTCTTCAGATGATACTGATGAGTCAGAATATATCTTGCGTGCAAAATCATAACCTTCAAAAAACCTTTTCCAACTGGGATCTACAGAATCCTTGTCATTGATATATTTGTTGTATAGGTCTTCGATAGCTGAGATATCGCTACTTCCTAAAAAACCAAATTCCTCTATTTTATTTGCCATTTTGGTAAAGGTAAGAACAATTAACGAAAAATAAATTGCTCTGGTTTTATTTGGTTGTTGATAATACCCATTCGATTTTTAATATCAGATAGACCATTCACAGGGTATATGAAACGCTAATTTTCTCTATCCGGTAATGTATTTATATAATCAATCAGCAATTGTAAGTTTATCTTATTGCCATTGATTTTTTTCAATAGTTTAATGCCATCTGCATAATGCTTTTTTAAGGATATTGATGCTCTTGTTTCCACATTCAATCTTTTATATATCTCCATAACCTGATTCACTTTTTTATCTGCATCTATCTCCTCTTCCGATAACAATTCTTTAAGTCTTTTTTCATCTTGTTTCCCAGCTACATCTAATGCAATGAGAAAAGGCCAGTTTTTTTTTCCGGCCCTAATATCTCCTCCATTAATTTTTCCTGATTTTCCTGATTTTCCAAATGTGTCAATCAGATCATCCTGAATCTGAAATGCCATACCGATTTCCCATCCGGCATCATACATTTTGTTAACATCTGCCGAATTGGCTTCTCCGCATATAGCTCCCATCGCCATACTGCATGCTATTAAAGCAGCAGTTTTAAGTCCTATCATATTGAGATATTCTTCTTTACTTATTGGTTTGTTCTCAAAGTTCATATCCAGTTGCTGTCCTTCGCATACCTTGATTGCCGTTTCATTAAAAATATTTATCAGTCTTTCCCGCACAGCAAGATCACATTCCTGAAGTTTTTGAAAAGCTTTTATAAGCATTACATCTCCAACGAGCAATGCGATATCCGCATTCCATTTTTTATAAACAGTAGGTTTTTTCCTCCTCAATGGAGCATTATCCATTATATCATCATGCACCAGAGTGAAATTATGAAAGATCTCAATCGCAATAGCCGGTTTTAAAGCAAAATGTAAATGATCAGAAAAAATTTTACAGCTTAGCAATAGTAATACAGGTCGCAATAATTTACCAGTATTTTGCATGGTATATTCTATGGGCTCATACAATTCTGCAGGTTTACCTATAAAATCAACAGAGTTAATTTCTGCTAGCAAAGCATTTCGCAATTCTATAAGTTCCTTTTCGTTATTCACCGGAAGAAAAATTAATATTCTAAAGTAATTTCATCAAATAGTTCCCATACCCGCTTTTTAGTAAAGGAGTGGCAAGTTTTTTTAATTGTTGTTCATCTATATAACCCATACGAAATGCCCATTCTTCGATGCAACCAATTTTGAGTCCCTGACGTTCTTCAATTACTTGCACAAACTGGCTGGCTTGCATCAGTGATTCGAATGTGCCGGTATCAAGCCATGCTGTGCCCCTGTCGAGAATCGACACTTTTAATTTGCCTTTTTCCAGATAAACCTTGTTAATATCGGTGATCTCATATTCTCCTCTGTCACTTGGAAGCAGTTTATGCGCAATTTCCACAACTTCATTATCATAAAAATATAAACCAGGTACAGCGAAATTCGATTTTGGTAGTTTAGGCTTTTCTTCAATAGACATGGCAATGTTATTATGGTCGAATTCCACAACACCATAGCGCTCAGGATCTGCAACATGATAGGCAAAAACCATGCCTCCATCGGGATCATTGATCCTACGTAATTTCTTTTCTAACCCAAGTCCGAAAAATATATTATCGCCTAAAATAAGAGCAACTTTATCTGTTCCGATAAAATCAGCTCCGATTGTAAAAGCCTGGGCAAGCCCTTTTGGATTAGGTTGAATGGCATATGAAAAAGAGCATCCCAATTGAGAGCCATCCCCAAGCAATTTCTGAAAACTCTGCATATCATGTGATGTGGAAATTATTAAAATATCCCTGATGCCGGACATCATAAGTACTGAAAGTGGATAGTAGATCATAGGTTTATCAAAAACCGGCATCAGTTGTTTGCTTATAGCAAGTGTTAATGGATGAAGCCTTGTTCCTGCTCCACCGGATAAAATTATGCCTTTCATGTTATATTATTATTTGATTCTTGTTTGTCCCATGTCAATATTTCATCGGAATTGCCATTAGGATTTTTTCTTATCTCCAACTGCTCAATCTCAATGTCTTCTTCTTCATCAAAGATATCTAATAACGGTTCTTTAAATGCTTTTGTTGTGGCAGCTTTATCCAGCCACATCAGAAATGAAGGAAGTAATAATAGATTAGCAAGGATAGCTACAAGCAATGTAAAAGAGACCAGAATTCCCATTGCTTTAGTACCTCCAAATTCTGATGTGATGAATACGGTAAACCCGAAAAACAGAACAATGGATGTATAGGTCATACTGATTCCGGTTTCTTTAAGAGCTGCAATAACAGATGTTCCAATATTCCAGTTATGCGTTCGAAGTTCTTGCCTGTATTTTACCAGGAAGTGTATGGTGTCATCTACAGAAATGCCAAAAGCAATACTAAACACCAATATAGTTGAAGGTCTTAACCCAATATCAAAAAATCCCATCAAAGCAGCAGTAAGAATCAATGGAATCAGGTTTGTTGTCACCGAGATAATAATCATTCTGAAAGAGGAGAATAAGAAAGCCATCAATAACGCAATGGCAACAATTGCAATACCAAGACTAATAAATAAACTGCGAACCAGATAATTGGTGCCGGCCAGAATAACCACACTGCTTCCCGTAAGCTTGACGGTATATTTATCAGGATGGAATATTGAATCGATCCTTGGTTTAAGCGAAGTCAATAAAGTGTCCATTTCTTTTGTCCCGATATCGGCAACTTGTAATCTCACTCTTGTATGCTGCTTTGATGTGTCAATAAAATTGTTTAGCCATGCACGATTCCAATTCTCATTTTTAAGATATGGTTGAAAGAAAGGCTTTTCCCTGTTATCAATTAACGAATACTTTTTAGGATTCCCATTATAAAATGATTGTTTAATGAACTTTATCCCGGAATTTATCGAAAGGGGTTTTGAAAAGACGGGATATTCTCCTAATAACTTCTCCAGTTTATCAATTCTTTTTAAATTGCTGTATTTCATTGCCAGGCCAGGCTTGTGTGCGTCAATTGCAATCTCAAAAGGCATGATTCCTTTGAAATGACGTTCAAAAAAATGTAAATCTTGATTAACGAAATGATCCTTAGCAAAATTATCAACAATATTTCCTGTTGTCTGGATTCTGTAGATTCCATAAAATCCAACCGATAAAACGATTGCTGTTATGAGATAAATCCATTTTCTACGATTCACAACCAGATATATTAACTTGCTAACAAAAGCTTTGATAACATGGGTTTCCAAATGTTTGGTGTGTTTGTAAGCAGGGGGTGGCATATAGCTAAAAAAGATCGGAATTACAATTAAAGAGATGAGAAATAAACCAATAATATTCAAAGCAGAAACAACACCAAATTCTTTCAGTGATATACTTCCTGTGAATATAAATGTAACAAAACCGATAGCCGTTGTTACATTGGTCATAAATGTAGCATTACCAACTTTTTGTATCACCCGTATAAGTGCTTTTGCCTGATTACCGTGGATTTTAAATTCATAATGGTATTTATTAATTAGGAAAATACAATTCGGTACACCTATCACAATTATCAAAGATGGTAGCATACCAGTCAGTATCGTTATCTTATAACCTAACAACGTGATGCTTCCCAGTGTCCAGATAACTCCGATTGATACTACAAGCATCGAAATGAAAACGGGTTTAAATGATCTAAAAAAGAGGAATAAAAGCAGCATGGTTAGGAATATTGCCACAGCAATGAAAATAACCATTTCGGATTTTACCATTTGCGTAATTATGGTTCTTACAAAAGGCAAGCCGGAGTAGTGCACTTTAACATGGTTATCTTTACTAAAAATAGCCACTTTACCCATAATTTTTTTTACAAGTGGAATGCGCATGTTTGAATTAAAGATGCTTGAATCCATAGTCACTGCCATCAGAGTGGCATGTGTCGAATCATTGTATAATAATCCTTTGTAAAAGGGCAAAGAATATATGACATTTCGAATGCTGTCTAGTTCTTGTTTTGTGTGAAGTTCGGAATTGATGACAGGAACCAATCGGAATCTTTTAAAAGCAGTGTCTTTATTTAAAGTAAAAATATTAGAGACAGAAATGACTGAATCTACTCCATCTATTGTTTGTAGTTCTTTTGATAATCTAAACCATTCATTAAAGAGTTTGAGGTCAGACAGTGGGTCCTCTTCAATACTAATTACATAGATGCTCCCTTCCCCACCATATAATTTTGTGAATTGTTCAAACGCTATTTTTGTCGAGTCATTTTTGGGTAACAAGTCTGGCAAACCATACATGAGTTTTACAGAACGGGCTTTGTAACCCATGAATACGGTTGCAAGACCCAGAATGATCAAAAAAAGTATTCTGTTTCTAAGAATAAGTCTTGCAATGTTTGTCCACATTTCAGTTCTTTCTTTTAATTGCTCAATACTCTGCTCTTAAGATGCAATGATAAGTAAAAGAGGTGCAAATATCTTAAATTAGAGCAATCTCTATTGCATAAAATGTTTGAATGGCTTAGATTTACCCTCTGTTAAATTCATTGATTTACAAAACATTTTATCTTCACATCAAATATCAATTAAAATGCTGAAACGGTTACTCACTTATTTTCTTGTTTTTTTATTTGCTTCACAGGCATTCAGTCAAGATAAATGGGGAAAAGAGGAAAAAAAGAAAGCAGAAAAAGATGTTGAATTATATTTTGAAAATGAGAATTATCTCTACGCTTTACCTTTATTGAAGGAATTGCTTGAGCATGATCCAAATAATATAGAATATCAAATGAAACTTGGAATATGCTATATTTATAAAACTGATGAAAAGAATAAGTCAGTTTCTTTATTAGAACAAGTGTTTAAAAAAGAGCCAAAGACCGAAGACATAAACTTTTATCTTGGAAGAGCTTATCACATCAATTCAAGATTTAATGATGCAATAGAACAATTCGATCTCGCCAAACAGAAAAAAACATCAAAAAAGAATAAGGATTTGATTGGGCTTTATGTTGACTATTGTAATAATGCGATGGATTTAATATCGAAGCCTGTCAACGTTAGAATTGAAAACATAGGTCCTCCCATCAATACATCTGCAAATGAATATGCCCCTGTGATTTCTTCAGATGAAGCAGTTTTGATTTATACTTACAGAGGACCTAGGAGCAAAGGAGGACTTTTAAATAAATTTGGAATGACTGATGAAAAAGGGACATATTATGAGGATATTTTTATAACCTATAAAGTAGGTGATAACTGGCTTGATCCTGAAAGCATTGGCGATAATATTAACACAACAGCACATGATGCCCCAGTTGCACTTTCTCCCGATGGACAAAAGTTGTTTATTTACAGGGATACTTATGAAGAAGCTTCAGGTGAAATATTCGTTTCAGAACTGGATAGCAATCTCTGGACTGTCCCTATAAGGCTGGGCGAGAATATCAACTCTAAAAAATGGGATTGTAGTGCTTCATTGTCTCCCGATGGTAAAACTTTATATTTCTCTTCAACCAGGGACGGCACTTTAGGTGGAAGAGATATCTGGCGTTCCAGGGTTATGGAAGATGAAAGTTGGGGACCTGCACAAAATCTCGGGCCAGTTATTAATACGCCTTATGATGACGATGCTGCATTCATTCATGCGGATGGAAAGACATTGTATTTTAGTTCCAAAGGGCACAACAGTATGGGCGGTTACGACATCTTTAAAACAACACTACAAGATGATGACAGTAGCTTTTCTGAACCTGTTAACATAGGTTATCCGATTAACACACCTGATAATGATATATATTATGTTGTCGCTGGAAATGGTAAAAGAGGGTATTATTCTTCAGCAAAAGCAGGAGGTTATGGTCAGCAAGACATATATATTGTCCACCTTGATCAGCATGACACGCAACAATCCCTGATAATGGTAAAGGGTAAGGTAACAGCTAATGATGAGGTATCTGAAGCTTTGATTACGGTAACTTATACTGATGATGACGCAATTCAAGGCATATATAAATCAAACTCCGCAACCGGCAATTATCTTATCAATCTCCCGGCCAATCACGAATTCAATATTACTTATGAAGTTGATGGATTTCCGGAAAAAGTAAAAAGTGTTGATACTAGGGGAGTTACAGGATATAAAGAAGAAATTATCAATGTTTATTTATATTCAAAAGACTACAGTCCGAAACTTTCAATTCTCGGAACATTAATGTATGGGAATTTAAAAATGGTACCGGCATCAGATATAAAACTCCTTATCGCAGCTGCGGATGGAACATGGCTGGAGTATAAGAATACGATGACCAATAAACAAGGGGCTTTCAGATTTATCAATCTGCCTCCGGACAAAAACTACATTATTTGTTTAAATGAAAAAGATGTGCAACTTGCTCCGGAAGATATCAGCATGATTGAAGGACAGGTCATTTATGGAGGAGAACCTAAAGAAGGCCTGTTTGTCAATGATGTACGTTCAGATCAGAATGGTAGCTTCTTGATCAGAAACGTCTGTCCTGATGGATTTAAATTTAACAATATGAAAGACACTGTTGATGTTGAGAAGCAATATGGAGATTCAAAAGCTGCTGGATTAACATTCAGAGTGCAGATAGCTGCTTATTATGCCCCTGACAATTATAAATACAGCCATCTGGCAGGTTTGGGAAAAGTGGAGAAGTTAACCCTTAATGATATGATCACCCGATTCACAATCGGAGGAGATTTTACAACCTTTAATGATGCGAAAGAATTGCTTAACAAGGTGATTGCCCGAGGAGGAACAGATGCTTTTATCACAGCTATTTATAATGGGAAAAGAAAATTATTGTCGGAGTTAATTGAGCTAGGTGTTTTTTCAAAATAGCTCAAAACATTTTAATCTTTTCTGCATGGCGCAATTTTTGTTTTTATACCCTGAAACAATTTAATCAAACTTACAATGAAAAGAATATCTGCTATAATTCTTGGTGCGATTCTACTGATGCAGGCTTGTTCTCCCTTAAAGCAGTTCCAGAAAGGGAACAATGACCAAGCCATCAGGTTATGCGTGAAAAAGCTGCGTAAGAAACCCAACAAACAAAAATTACTCGTTGTGCTTGAACAATCTTATAATAATGCTAACAGAAAAGACAGTGACAGAATCACTTTTCTTAAAAAACAAGGCACACCTGATATCTGGGACGAGATTTTTCAGCGGTTGAACAATATGAAGAGAAGACAGGATATTGTTCAATCATTGTCTTATGTCCCCCCTACAATACATTTTCTGAATTTTGATGAGGAGATCATCAACGCAAAGAAAAAAGCTGCTGAATATTATTATGTCCATGGTAAGAAACTACTTGAAAGGAAGAACAAAGAAGATGCAAGAATGGCATATGCAGAATTCACCAAAGTAAAAACATATTTCAGGGATTTCAGAGATGTTGATGAACAAATCAGAGTAGCTGAAAAGTTGGGAACTACATCCGTATTATTCAGGATCGAAAATTTAAGCGGAATCATACTTCCTAAGGGATTTGAAACAGATCTTTTAAAAATCAGTCTGAGTGATCTTGACAGTAAATGGATCAGGTATTATGTCAACCGAATTAAGGACATGCAGTATGATTATACAATTAATCTTAGACTTAGTCAAATTATAATCTCTCCGGAGCAGCTTCAGGAGAAAAACCACACAGAACAAAAAAACATAGAAGATGGTTGGCAGTATGTTTTCGATAGCAATGGTAACGTGATGAAAGATTCTCTTGGCAATGATATTAAAACTCCAAAAATTAAAACAATCACCTGCAATGTGATAGAAACACATCAAACCAAAGCTGCACAGCTAAGTGGCACACTTGATTACACCAATAATCAGACAGGGAATCTTATCAAGACGGATCCGATAACTGCCGAAACTATTTTTGAGCATTTTTCCGCGAGGGCAATAGGTGATATGCTCGCCTTATCTCCAGAAACAAAAAAGAAAATCAACGGTGGTCCAATTCCATTTCCTTCAAATGGAGATATGATTATGCAAACAGGTAGTAAGCTAAAAGAGATGACTAAAACTATATTGAGAAATAACCTGAACATCCTACAATAGCTGTGTTGTTTTTAATGCATTTGATCGGTTAAACACAAAAAATAATAGATAAAGAATTTCTATTTTTGGCAGATCAATTCCAATGTCTGCTGCAATAAATAATATTCTGAGCGAACTTCCTTTGATTTCTGAAGAAGAAATCCGTACAGAACTCAAGATTATCCGGGAATCAGAATATCATCTGTCTCTAGCATCTGAGAAATTGCTGTCTTGTGTTGACCTTACATCTTTGAGTGCTTCAGACAATAATCGCAGCATCAGAAAGCTATGTCAAAAAGCAGCACAGATGTCTGAGTCAGGACTCCCGGCTGTTGCTGCTGTTTGCGTATATCCAGTTTTTGTAAAGGTTGCATCAGAGATACTGCAAAAAACAAAAATAAAATTAGCATCTGTTGCAGGAGGGTTTCCTTCATCGCAGATCCCTTTATCTCTCAAACTCAGAGAAATAAAATATGCCATTGACAATGGTGCAGATGAAATTGATGTTGTTATACCTGTGGGCAGGTTTTTAGCGCGGGAGTATTCAGCAGTTGCAGATGAATTGTGCGAGATAAAGGCCTGCGTCAGAGATCAAAAATTAAAAGTGATACTGGAAACAGGATTACTGAACACAGAGGAGGTTCAAAAGGCCACTGCTATAACAATCTTATCAGGAGCCGACTTTATTAAAACCTCAACTGGAAAAGAAGGTGGTGGGGCAACTTTAGAGAAGGTCTTTGTTATGGCAAAGACCCTATCATTTTTTCTAAATAAATGGCCTATTTCTTTGAGAGCAGGTATCAAGCCTTCAGGTGGTATATCTGAAATAGCAGATGCAGCAAACTACGCTGCTATTGTTGCTCATATCCTTGGGGAAGAATATATCTATCATTCTTTTTTTCGAATCGGTACAAGCCGGTTGACAAACAAATTAATTGAAGATATAAGCCCTGAATTGAAATCATATTTTTAATGCTTACACCGGAGATAATATTGGTACTGATTGTATTCGCTTTCCTGCTATTATCTCTTTATATGGAATGGCTTAAACCTGTAGTTGCATTCTTTTTGGTGGTTGCCATTTTTACCGTGTCAGGAATTCTGAAACCCGGTGATGTATTGCACGGGTTTGCAAACGAACAATTAGCAGTGATCATCATGCTGTTGTTTTTTAGCGAGATCATGCGCTCTACTTCTATGTTGGAGCGGGTATTTACGAAGCTGTTTTCAAAAGCAACCACAATGCAGAGCTTTCTGCTGAGAATGGTGGCTTTTGTTGCTGCAGGTTCCTCTATCTTCAATAACACTCCGCTGGTTGCTTTGACTATGCCGATAGTACACCATTGGTCAAGGAAGCACAAGGTGTCGCCTTCCAAATTGATGCTGCCGCTTTCCTATGCTGCAATTCTCGGTGGATGTGTAACCCTGATAGGAACTTCAACCAACCTGATAGTAAATGGCATGGCGATAGAATCAGGCATTCCCTCTTTACAGATTTTTGATTTTGCCTGGGTTGGACTTCCGATGTTATGTGTGGGTATAATTTACATTATCGTTATCAGCATCAGGCTTCTTCCGGAAAAAAAAGAGCCCATTGATGAGTTCATTGAAACATCCCGTGAGTTCCTGGTAGAAACCCATGTCGATGCCAGATCCTCTCTTATCGGGAAAAGTATTGCAGAAGCTAAACTCAGGCGGTTAAAAGGACTGTTCCTGGTTGAGATTATCAGGAAAAATCATATCATCAGTGCCGTTTCTCCCAACCATGTTCTGGAAGAAGGAGACAGCCTGATATTTACAGGAAATACCAATGCCCTGAATGATTTACGGAATCCATCCCTAGGCCTTTCACTTCCTACTTCATGTGATTTACCAAGAAGCAATGACGCAGGAATAATCGAGGCAGTTGTATCGCATAACTCACGCCTTGCAGGAAATAAGGTGCAGGATACCGACTTCAGGGGGATATGGGATGCTGCCATACTTGCAGTTCATCGCAACGGAGAAAAGCTAAGGGGTAAAATAGGGGACATTACACTGAAATCCGGAGATGTGCTGTTGCTACTCACAGGGCCTGATTTCTTTGCACGCTCGGCAAGTGCTCATGCCTTCTACCTCCTCGACAGGCAAACAGATAAGGCAAGCGTACACAATGGCAAGGCATGGTTTGTTATTTTTGGGATTATTACTGCCATCGTTTTATCTGCCCTGCATCTTTTTTCTTTTTTCAATGGTCTGCTTGTTTTGCTGGTGATTACTTTATTGTTGCGTGTTGCACCACTGGCAGAGATCAGAAGACGTATGGATTACAGCCTGATATTCATACTTGCACTAGGCATTGCGCTTGGAAAGGCAATGATTAATTCCGGCACGGCAGATCTTGTAGCTACAAATGTGCTGGCTTTAGGAAAATCGTTCGGACCGATAGGACTGCTTGCAGCTATATTTATAGCAGGTAATTTGCTCGCTTCTTATATCACCAATGTAGCCGCAGTCGCCATGCTGTTTCCAGTATCCATTTCCATCGCTCTAAGCATGCAGGTCAACGTGATGCCTTTTATCCTGATAGTAGCATACAGCGGTGCAGCCAATTTCATCACTCCTGTGGGGTATCAGACCAACATGATGGTTTACGGGCCCGGGGGATATACCTTCAGGGATTTTTTCAGGGTCGGTTTTCCACTAACCATTGCCTACGGCATTGCTGCTGTTCTGATATTATCTTATGTTTATGATCTTTGGTGAGAA
Source organism: uncultured Flavobacteriales bacterium (assembly GCA_964619305.1). Taxonomy (GTDB): domain Bacteria; phylum Bacteroidota; class Bacteroidia; order Flavobacteriales_H; family CAZUDW01; genus CAZUDW01. The sequence continues at coordinate 24,005 of CAZUDW010000010.1, read as the reverse complement.
AATAATATTTTATGATGAGAAGATATGAGATGAGTAGTCGGCTGGAGACAGCCATAAATGCTTCGATAGAAGCGGGTAAAGAAGTTCTGGAAGTTTATAATTCGGATTTTATCGTTGAAACCAAAGAAGACAGATCGCCTTTGACTCTTGCTGATAAGAATGCCCATGCGTGTATTATGAGACATCTTGCTGCAACTGGATTGCCTGTTCTTAGTGAAGAAGGGAGCAATATCCCTTATGATGAAAGAAAGAACTGGGATGTCTTCTGGATGGTTGACCCGCTAGACGGCACCAAGGAGTTTGTTAAACGAAACGGGGAGTTTACGGTAAACATTGCCCTGATCAGCCATGGAAATCCCACAGCCGGTGTGATCTATGTGCCTGTTAAAGAAATCCTTTATTTTGGCTCTGCTGAACATGGGGCTCATAAATGCGTTCACAATATATCTGAGAAACAAACTTTAACATCTCTTTTGAATGATGCTACAACACTACCTGTTCATGAAAAGAAGGCCGAATTCGTTGTGGTGGCAAGCCGTTCCCACATGTCGAAAGAAACGGAGGACTTCATTGCAGAATTGAAAAAGGAACATAGGCGTGTGGAGGTTACCTCCATTGGCAGTTCTTTGAAGATATGCCTTGTGGCAGAGGGAGCAGCGGACATCTATCCCCGCTTTGCACCTACGATGGAATGGGACACCGCAGCAGGCCATGCCATAGTGAAGGCATCCGGCAAAGAAATATATGACTACACCACTTCCCTGCCCATGAAATACAATAAAGAAAACCTTCTCAACAACTGCTTTGTGGCAAAGTAAACTCTGAGACAAGCATTGATACCCAGCCACCCGATTTGCAACTATTTCCATGCAAAAAAAAGTGGAAATAATTTGCATCTGTTAAGAAATAATTCGTTTTTGTTATCAATCAATTTTCACTCCTTTATAAAGAAATGGGAAAGCGCAGGGATTTCATTTGTGTGGAACTTTTTCTTCATATCTTTAAATTGCAGAAAAATTGCAAAACAGAGTCATGTTGCTCAAAACTTCAGTATATCAGGCTGAACAAACAGCTATCCTGTTTGAACATGATTGCAATCATACCTGCATTTATTACCAATCTTTAGCAATAAAGCACGCCAGCAAAACGTTTAATCACATGTCTCGAATTAATGCAATAGCAGCATCCACATTGTTCACAGGCATCTTGCATGCTTTTCCAATACAAACATAAATGCGGGTTTCCTGATTTGAAAATTTATTTGATAAAAGCGGCAGATCACTTGGTGCAGTGCTTCCGCACATTAATTTATTAGGAACATATTGCTTATTAAATTCTTTTTTCAATGTTAAAGCGGCTTTACCACTGAATGCAACCTCATAATAAGTGAATACCTGTTTCATCAACAACAGAGCCCAGTTTGAATAACCCGGCCCGTAGGAAGAAATCTGGTCTTGTATATTACGCAACATCTGCAAGGAAATGCCGACATAAGTTTTAGAATCCAGATGAGTGCCGAGAACGAACAAATCATTTGCCATCACAGAGTTCGAGGATGGAATTACATTATCATTTATCTCCTGTTTTCTCGCGATAAGATCATTTTCAGTATCCGAAGTGAACCAGAACATGCTATTAGACCGATCAAAAAAATGCTTAATAGCATAATCACACAATGTTTTGGAAATGTCTAGCCATTGTTTATCAAATGTTGTTTCATAAAGGGCAATAAAAGCATCTATACAAAACGCATAATCTTCAAGATAGCCATAGGGTTGTGATTTCCCTTGCCTGTAACTATGGCTGAGACTTCCGTCTTTTCTAAGTTGATGATCGATGATAAAAGATGCATTATTTAAAGCAATTTGCAGATATTGCTTATCGCCAAAGGTATTGTAGGCATCAATACAGCCTTTTAGCATCAATGCATTCCATGAAGTGATAACTTTATCATCAAGATTGGGATGTATTCTTTTCTCTCTTATTTTAAGAAGTCTTGCCTTTTCCCTGTCAATTATTTTATGCAGTTCCTCAACTTCAATATGATATTTAGCGGCTATTATGTCATCGCTTTCTTCACGAAGCAAAATATATTGTTCTTTTTCCCAAAGTCCTTTCTCATTGACATTGTAATAGTCACTGAAGATTTTAAAATGATCACCAAGAATTTCCTGTAGTTCATCTTTTTCCCATGTATAATAACGGCCTTCCTCCCCGTCACTATCAGCATCAAGACTGGAATAAAAAGCTCCCTCATCCGATGTCATTTCCCTTTTAATAAAATTTAAAGTTTCCTCAACTACATTTTGATACATAGGGTCATGCGTGAGAGTATATGCATCCGAATAAAGGGATACCAGTTGGGCATTGTCGTATAACATTTTTTCAAAATGAGGAACTTTCCATTTTCTATCTGTTGAATAACGTGCAAATCCACCCCCTAGCTGATCGTAAATTCCTCCCATGACCATTTTTTGTAAAGTCAGTTCAACAAATGACTGCAGGTTTTTGTCTTTCTTAAGATTTGCATACCTGTTGAGAAAAAGATAATTATTTGGCAAGGGAAACTTCGGAGCGTTGTTTTGTCCACCGTAATTCCTGTCAAATCTGCCCTCCCAATGATTGAGCATTTCTTCAAGAGTAGAGACATTGAATTCTGAATTGTTCTTTGTTTGTTGAATGATCTCAGATGATTGTATCCCTTTGGTCAGCTTTTTTGCAAAATCTTCCAGCTTTGTTTTGTTTGAGCTATATTCAGCAGCTACCATCTTTAACAATTCCATCC
>CAZUDW010000010.1:0-21120 GCA_964619305.1 uncultured Flavobacteriales bacterium | reverse complement strand
ACACGCAGTTATCACGAGAAAGTACTACTCTGCGTCTTTCAGTTTCTTGGGGGGCGGGTGAATTTGATGCCTTTTATCTGCTGATATTCGGCTGACTTGGTGCCAAACGATTTGATGTAGTTCTTGCTTTCCAATGCCCTGTCCACCAAACCCGTTTTGGGGGCATAGAGCAGTTTGTTGCGCAACCTGATTGCTTTGCTTAATGGCACGAGTGCATCATTTACGGCTTTTGATTGTTCACGGAATAATGTGTATATTTACATTCTCAAAACAAATGTATTTCAACCATCAGGATTGTAAACAAATTTTGTTTTGTACTTTAACTTTTATCAGATCGTTGCAACTTGAAGAGTTTACTTTCTATATTATTCATCCTGTTTTTAGCAGCGAATCAGTTGCTTGCCACACATAATCGTGCCGGTGAAATCACTTATAAATGCGACAGCCTCAACCCTTTAAAATACCACATCACCATAACCACATATACCAAGGAATCCTCTGTGCCTGCTGATCGCTGTGAATTGGTCATTAATTTTGGGGATTCTACTTCTGATACCATTCCGCGCAGCAACGGTCCGGTGGGGACATGCCCGTCTCCGGCAAAAATGGGCATATCTCTTGGAAACGACATTAAAAAGAATGAGTACAAAACAACACATGTCTATGGAGGTCCGGGTGTATTTACAATTTCTGTAGAAGATCCCAACAGGAACAGCAATATTATGAATATTAACAACTCTGTGGATGTTGCATTTTATTTAGAAAGTGAATTGGTGATAAGTGGTTTCAGCAATTGCAACAGTTCACCGGTCTTAGGCAATCCCCCGGTAGAAAATGGATGTGTTTATCAGGTATATGAACACAATCCGGCAGCATGGGATCCGGATGGAGACAGTCTTGTATTCTCCTTAGTTCCCTGCAAAGGACAGAATGGGCTGCCGATTCCAAATTATGTATATCCCAACCAGGTACAGGGTTGTGATGGAGGAACATTTTCTATTGATGCTCATACAGGCACTGTTACCTGGGATTACCCGCTATGTATTGGAGAGTATAATTTTGCTATATTGATACAGGAGTACAGGAATAGCAGCCTGATCGGATCGGTTCTCAGGGATATGCAGGTAACTATAGGCAACTGTGATAACATAAAACCGGTGATAGAGGCGCTGACACCGATTTGTGTGATAGCAGGAGATACGATTGTAAAGCAGATCATTGCCAGAGATCCGAACGGTGACCAGGTGGAGCTGACAGCAACAGGGGAACCATTTGGTCTAAGCAATAGTCCTGCATTGTTTAATCAACCGGTATACGGACAAGACTCTGTGGTTGATACTTTTTTCTGGGCAACGGTATGCCAACATATACGTCCACAGCTATACCAGGTGGTTTTCCGTGCAGAGGACGATAATAGTCCGATTTCTTTGGTTGATTATGAAACACTGGATATACTTGTCATCGGACCGGAACCTTTAAACCCTATGGCTACACCTCAGGGGAATGCGATTATTCTTACCTGGGATCCACCGATTTGCGGAAATGCAACCGGATATAATATTTATAGGAGGGCCGATTCCACAGGCTGGTCTCCTGCCTATTGTGAGACAGGAGTTCCGGAATATACCGGTTATTCAAAGATCGCTTCGGTAGCAGGAATCAGCAATACATCTTTTCTTGATGATAATAATGGAGCCGGTCTGGTGCACGGCCAGAATTATTGTTATCTGTTGACAGCAAATTACCCTACCGGTGCAGAAGGAATAGCTTCAGAAGAATTTTGTGCAGAGCTTAAAAAGGATGTGCCTGTAATAACGCATGTGAGCGTAAAACAGACAGCAAAGGACAGTGGTGCCAATATCGTTATCTGGTCGGCACCTACAGAACTGGATTCCCTGGAATATCCCGGCCCATATTTATACAAAATCTATCGTTCGCCCGGGTTTAACCCTGCCTCTAATCCCATTTACACAACAAACAGCAATGTATCTATAAAGAATGTTGATACCATTTATGTGGATACTTTTTTGAACACGTATGATTTGCCCAATACTTATAGAGTTGACATGTTTAGTGATACTGTATTTGCCGGCTCAACACAAAATGCTTCATCTGTTTTTCTTTCTTCTACACCATCGGATAATAAATTGCTTCTTTCATGGCAGGAGATTGTTCCCTGGACCAACCATAAATATGTGGTTTATCGTTATGATAACAATATGGGACAATATATTTTACTTGATACGGTTTTCACTAATACATACCCCGATTCCGGTCTTGTGAACGAGCATGAATACTGTTATTATGTTAAAAGCATCGGAAGTTATTCATCTGCAGGATTTATCAATCCAATTATCAATCTGTCACAGGAACATTGCAATGCGCCCGTGGATACAACCGCCCCATGCTCACCGGAAGGCTTACTGATTGACAGGGACTGTGATCAGGTTGAAAATACGCTGTATTGGAGTAAACCAGATATGAATTGCGGGGATGATGTGGTTGGATATTATATTTACTATGCACCACAACTTGGGCTGGAACCCAGCCTGATAGATAGTGTGGCGTCTCCATCTATCACACATTATTTGCATACCAATCTAACCTCAGTTGCAGGTTGTTATGCTGTGAGTTCTGTTGATTCTTTTGGCAATGTCAGCGCGATGAGTGAAATTGTTTGTACAGATAATTGCCCGAATTACCACTTGCCAAATGTGTTTACACCGGGAGGAGATGGGATGAACGATTATTTCATTCCTTTTCCATACAAGTTCGTAGAGAGCATTGACCTGAAAATATTCAACCGCTGGGGTCAGATCGTGTTTACGACAACAGATCCTGATATTATGTGGGACGGAACGAACCAGGAAACATCATATAATGTAACTGATGGAACCTATTATTACATCTGTGATGTTTACGAAATCAGGTTGACTGGCATTGAAAAACGCACCCTTACAGGTTATGTGCAATTGCTAAGAGAAGCCAATTCCAATATTGTAAAATAAACAAGATATGTTTACGGGAATTGTAGAAGGAACAGGGAAGTTGATAGAAGTTAAGAATGACGGGCAGAATATGCAATTGTTTGTTTCATGGAAGTGTACGGATGAACTTAAAATAGATCAGAGCCTTTCACACAATGGTGTGTGTTTAACCGTTGAAGAAATACATGGAGATACCTATAGGGTTACAGCAATAAAAGAAACAATTAAACGGACTAATTTCAAGAATTGCAAGCCGGGTGATTTGATAAATCTTGAGCGAAGTATGCAGCTGAATGATCGGTTGGACGGCCACTTGGTGCAAGGTCATGTTGACGATGTGATCATGTTAAAAGAGATAAAAGAAATTGAAGGTAGTTGGTTATTCACTTTTGAATATGATGAGAAATATGCCCACTTGTTGGTTGAAAAAGGGTCGGTTTGTCTGAATGGGGTCAGCTTAACTGTGGTAGATTGCAATGATTCTTCACTTAGTGTAGCGATTATTCCTTACACTTTCCAAAACACGAATTTTTCAGTTTTAAAAGAAGGAACTCTTGTCAATGTTGAGTTTGATATTCTTGGTAAGTATATAACCAGACAGCTTGAGAACAGATTTGGTAGTATTACATAACGACTTCCCAGACGTCCTCAGAACCATTGACCCAGTCTTTATATTTTTCTTTACCTCCCCTGATTTTCCAGTCGGAATCAATAGTAAGTTTTGACATAATCCCTCCACGAGGATTACAGATCATTACAATCCGCATCCTGTCAGGTTTGTAGAACTTCATCAAATCATCATAAACTATATTAATAAGTCTCTCATAGGAAACGATGATATTCCTCAACTGGTAAATGTATTGTTTCAAAGATTTAAGTTCGATGATATAAGGTTTGGGATAAAAAGTCAAATACATAGTAGCAAAATCAGGTTGTTCCTGCACTCCCAGAAAAGTAAATTCAGGTATTTTGATTTTAATCTCATAAGATCCTTTAGCAGGATTTGGTATCCTGATTAAAAGAGAGGAGTCAATGTCTTTGTATGTTTTTCTCTTTGACATAAATGAATTCTTTTTGCAAAGATAGAATTCCCCTTTGTAATCCATAGCAAAAGGAGATAACTAACCCCAATTGTACCCCTGGTTTATCATGGCCTAAGGATATTATTAGAGCAACTTATTTATTTAATTAATAGATGTATAAGATAATAATGTTTTCAATATAGTAATTTTGCATCTGTTAATATTAGAACCATTGAAACACATTGTCATCATCCTTGTATTCCTGAAATTCACTGTTGAAATAACAGCACAGGGTTTGTATTCTCGAAAAAATAACGATGCTTTTCCGAGTTCATTACAATACCATTTAGGAGGGTGGCATTTTGCACCCGGGTTCACATACACTTTTCCATCTTTTTTTTATTTTCCATATAATGATGGGCAAAATTATCTAAGAGGAAAAGGGAAATTTGGTGCTTATATTGAATTGGGTCGCTATCGGATTCTGGAATATTCGCTGTTTTTCAAATACCTTGATTATGGTATTGCATATAAATCTTTACGAGGAAGAGGATCATTAAATAATAATTTCGGAGATCATTTCATATCCGTTTTTTTAAATTTAAACAAAACGTGGAAGATCAGTGATGTGAGCTTTATTCAAAATACAATTGGACTGAATGGTGATTATGCCTTTATTCGTAACGTCATCAGTGCCCCTGCAATCCCTGTATTCCAGTTGCATTATAAATTTGGGTTTGGTTTTAAAATAGGGGAAAAGACACTTTGCATCCCCTCAATAGAAACACCTGTTTTAAATATTTTTCCCTGGGGAAAAGGACGTTCAACCTTGTTGTATAACAATGGTCGTTACAGGCCAATTGTGATGAGCATTCGGTTTCTTTTTTTTAGGGAAATAAAAGAGAAAAAATGCATTAAAGTACCGGCACCTGATTTGCCGGATGGATATAAAATGCCAACCGACATGGATAATCAGTAGAGTTCACATTAATATACTTGGTTATTACACAGAAACGGATTATGCATCTTTTCATAGCCTACTGTTGTCACATCTCCATGACCGCTGTACACCTGAAAGTCATCTCCTAATGGAAGGATTTGATTCTGAATACTGTTGATCAAAGTCCTGTAATCTCCACCAGGAAGGTCAGTACGCCCGATACTGCCTAAGAATAACACATCTCCTAAAACCACAAATTCCTGCTGCTTATGCACAAACGCCAGGTGGCCGGGACTGTGACCTGGCACATACAGTACCTCAAGTTCTGAATTTCCAAAAACAATTTTATCTTTTGCTTTAATATATTCCGTTGGCATGGGCGAAGGTTCAAAATCGCTGATGCCAAACATCATAGCAGAGTTGGACATAGAATTCAGAATGTCGAGTTCAGCTTTATGTATCAATGGAAGTAATTCAAATTGACTGCAGATAAAGTTATTTCCGAATATATGATCTAAATGTGCATGTGTATTTAGTAATTTGACGGGGTTTAAATTATTCGATTCAATATATTTCAAAAAGGTTTGTTGTTCTTCTGAGCTAAGACAACCGGGATCGATGATGATACATTCTTTTGTTTCATCGTGTAGGATGTATGTGTTTTCAATAAAAGGGCTGAATCGGAAACACTTAATGCCAATCATATAATATCAGTTCTCATCTGTCCAAAACGTTTGAGAATTAGACCAATGTGAGACCCAGTTGCCCGGGCATTTTTTTGGTTGAAAATTCACGATAAATTTCACCTAAAATCACATCGGCTATGCGTACAAATGTAACACTATTCTGACAAATCATCCAAACCCTTGCCAGTATTAAGTTGCTGGTATATTAGATGAATTAATCTTATTATTGCTCACCTGAGTTTTGCATACTCCTCAATTCCTTAACCAGAGTCCTTATAACATTACTTTGAACCAGAATGACGATAAAAAAGAGGATAGTAACAATAATGAATATCAAATGTAATGCGTTAAACATATTACCGTCTGTTGTACCTGTACCTTGAGTTGTCATGATTTTATTTGGTTTCTGAGTCTGTAAAGATTGTTTTTCGATATATGCAAGTAATGAATCTATTTCATCATCAGTAAGAACATGGTCCGGCATTATTACCTTGTTGAATTCGTTAAAAATTGCAATAGCAGTCTCGTCCCCTGATTCTACAAGTGTTTGGGATGATTTGATCCACTTAGTTAACCATAATTTATCGCGTCTTTTAGTAACATCTTTAAGATCCGGCCCTATCAAAATGCCTCCTCCGATTTTATGGCAGGTACTACATGTAGTTTTAAATATTGTTTCACCTTTATTGGCATCACTAATTGATGCAATGGAAACAAGAATTGTAATAATGATTAAATATTTCATCTTTCTACCTTTAATAATTCAATGATTTATGATATTGCAATGATAATATGAAATGATAAATATTGATTAAAAACTGAATAAAAATTCATCTGTAACTACTCAGACACATATCCTTTAGCGATCAGCGCAAGGTGGCCAACAAGAAACTGTATATGGAATTTTAAATAATTGCACACAATTACTAAATCAGTAATATGTCGGATATGAGGAGATGACATTATGTATCCCGTCCAGATTCAATAATTCAATCTTTCTGCCTTTTTTACTAAGTAATCCTTCATTTTCAAATTCAGATAGTTGCCTGACAACCTGCTCCTGGTTTGTTCCTGCAAGGTCAGCAATATCCTGCCTTAGAAAAGGTGCATCAAGGCATTGCCGAGCATCTGTTCCGAATATATCATTGATGAATAATATTGCTTCAGCTACTTTTTCACGCACAGTCATTTGCCCGCTATATTTCAATCTTGTTTCAACTTTTCTCAGTTCGTTTGAATAAAACATCATGAGGGCAATTGTGAATTCCGGATTATGCATTAATGTATCAAATATCAAGGTATTATCAATAAAACAAATGGAGGAATCTTCAATGGCAACAGCCCCGATGGGATATACTTCACTGCTGCTTCCCTTGTGTCCGATAACGTGTCCGGTTTTTGCAAGCCGGACGATTTGCTGTTTGCCTCCAATGCCCGTGGAAATAATCTTCACTTTTCCCTTTTTAACAAAATACAGACCCATAACAGGATGACCTTCAACGATAATCTGGTTATCCTTTTTATATATTATTTCACTCTTTGCTTTACTTAACTTCTCAATCCAGTTTTCTTTGCATTTTTTTATAAAGCATTCATTATTGTCGCATTCGGTACATGATGTTCCGTATTGTCTCATGGCAATATTGTTTGTGCAATAATACAACAAAGAAATTGTTTAATTAAAAATTGAAGTCTTTAAGTATTGGAAGTATTAGATAAGTGCAAAGCAATTTATGAGTTCATGTTCGGAGCAGGTCATTTATGTAATACGGACTTAATATCTTCTTTGACTATAGAGATTTTAATAATACCGACAGGGCAGTTATGTACTGCTATTTTATTCTGATCAAGCTCAAAATCGTAGATCAAAGTACTGTGTATTTCTTTTTTTGCAACTGCTCCAATCAGCACACTTTTCCCGTCTTTAGGGGATATGCGCCATCTGTCAGGAGCGGCTTCAACGCATGCGTTACATCCAATACATTTATTCCTATAATGTGTGATCCTGTGCATTAATACAAGCGTTTAACCACGGTTATGATACATCCACTAATTTGTAAATTCTGTCTGATGGTCGGATTTTTCTATCAACAGGCATTGAAAAGACATCTCCTTTTTTTGCTTCCCCGTTTATTTTGTCATTAATCCTTAATTCTTTAATTTTAATTTGCATCAACCCTGAATCCGGTCCTGTAATCAATATTTCGTCTCCTGTTCTAACTTTATCACTCTCTATTAGAAATTCTCCAACTTTTATTTTACTAAAATACTTGATCCCTTTTCCAAGATAGATTTTTCTTTTTGTTGCTTGAGAGCCATAAGTATTGTTCCATTCTCCAAGTTTTTTTCCCAAGTAATAGCCATCCCAAAATCCCCGGTTAAAAACGGTGCTTAATTTTTCTTTCCACATTTTACATTGCTTCTTATTATAGGTGCCATTTTTAATAGCATCTACTGCCTGCCTGTAACATAGTGTTGTTATATGCACATAATCCGAAGATCTGCCCCGCCCTTCTATTTTTAATATACTTACACCTGAATTGATGATCTTATCTAAAAACTCAATTGTACAAAGGTCTTTAGAACTCATTATATATTCATTGTCAATAGCAAGTTCGATATCATCTTCCTCATCTTTCACAATGTATTTCCTACGGCAGTTTTGTATGCATGCTCCCCTGTTGGCGGAAGCAAAATGCGAATGGAGACTCAGGTAACATTTGCCTGAAATAGCCATGCACAAAGCACCATGAGCAAAAAGTTCAATTCTTATCAATTTTCTGCCTGGACCTGTAATGTTTTTTCGCTTGATCTCAGATGTGATCTGAGCAACCTGCTTCAGACTCAATTCACGGGCCAAAACCATCACATCGGCATAGGTGGAATAAAAAGCTACTGCTTCGATATTACTTACATTGGCCTGAGTGGAAATATGCAGTTCCATCCCTACAGATCTGACATATTCCATAACTGCAATATCCGATGCAATTATTGCAGATATACCGGATTTTTTTGCCGCGTTTACGATATTACGCATCAGTTGCAGATCGTGGTCATAAATCACAGTATTTAAAGTAATATATGAGCGGGTATTATTCTTCTTACAGATATTTGCAATTTTTTCCAGATCATCCAATGTGAAATTATCAGAAGAACGTGCCCTCATATTCAACTGCTCCACTCCGAAATAAATGGCATCAGCACCTGCATTGATCGCTGTGATTAAGGATTCATAAGAACCAGCAGGCGACAAAATTTCAATATGTCGGTTTTTAATCACTATATTCAGGAGGTGTGGAGTTTTTAAGCTCAATTATTTTTGCAAGTATTCCAATCGCAATTTCATTTGGTCCCTGTGCATTAATTGCATATCCCATCGGCATATCCACTTTATCAAGTGCCTTCTTATTTGCAATTCCTCCTGAAAGGAATATCTTTCTTGTGATCTCTACTTTCCTCTTACTGCCAATCATACCGAGATATGCAAACTTTTGGTTGATACATTGCGCAAGTATTTTTCTGTCAAGTTCATGCTCATACGTTACTATTATAATGAATGAATTTACATCGAACCGCAGGGTTTTAATAATTTCATCAAATGAAATTGGCAATTTGTTGATTCCATCCAGTTCTATTTTCTTCAACTCATCTTCTCTATCATCAATGAGAAAAATTTCAAAGTCAAGATCATGGGCATAAGTGGCAATTGCTCTGCCGACATGCCCAGCTCCAAAAACGAATAATTTTTTAAGTGGCATAACTGGTTCTATAAAAATATCAACTGTTCCACCACAACACATGCCGTGTTCTTTTAATAATTCGTGATGAAATAGCTGTGGTTTCTTTTTGATGATGACCTGAATTGCATCTTGGATGACATGTTTTTCCAGATTACCTCCACCAATAGTATTATGAATTGATCCATCTTCCAACACGAGCATCTTTGCCCCTGCTTTTAATGGAGTAGATCCTTTTGTAGCAACAATTGTGCATAGAGCAAAAGTACATCCCTCTTTTATTAATTTGCCTGATATATCATACAGATCATTCAAGATTGTTTAAGTTTAGCTTTCAGTGTATATGAGAAGTTATGGTAAGTTCTGTTCGAAATAATGCCTATATTCTTCGGTTGTATTGATGTTACGCAGCACAATGTCATTGCTCATTTTTAATTTTTTGCAAAGATACGGCTTTAAAACATCGCGGAAATTCATGCTGTTTTCCTTTGAATGAAGTATATGCGATATTATTTTTTTCCCTATTAAAACGGGATGCCCGCCAGTCTTATCATAAGTAGGCGAAACATAGCCTGATGCGATTCGTTCAGCATAAATTTTATTAAGAGTGTCAATATCGATGAATGGGTTATCAACATTGTGAATAAAACAATGCTTGGGATCTTGAAGAATTTTAATACCAAGTCTTACTGAATAGTATCTCTCATGTTGCAATTGGTCATTGATAACAATATTTACTTTATTTGGCAGTACACGGATATTTGCATGCCATTCTGATGATGAATTGCTTTTGTTCAGAACAACAATGCAGGAGTTGCATCCAAACTTGACATATGTATCAACGATTTTTGAAAGAAAGGTGAATTTATCATCATATTTCAGCCATGGTTTGGGATATTTCATTCGGTTGGATTTACCGGCAGAAAGAATCACTACACCGCAGTTGATGACCTTTTTTAATGGTTTGTTTATCACGAAATGATTTGGTTTTTCCTTCTCTCACGTTCTTTGATGATCAGGCGCAATTCTCTCCCCATCTGTCCTGCTATTGCAGAATTTTCCTCAGCCCGCCTGATCAGATAAGGCAAGACAGATTTTACCGGACCATATGGAACATATTTGGATACATTGTATCCGGCCTCGGCAAGATTGTAGCTGATGTGGTTGCTCATGCCATACAATTGAGAAAACCAGGCATGCGGATGATTCCTCTCGATACCTTTTTCATCTATTAACTCAGCCATTAGCATTGAACTTTCTTCATTGTGGGACGCATTGTCAATAACGATACGATCAATGTGATTAATGGAAAAACGGATTGCTTCATTGTATGCATGATCTGTTTCTTCTTTCTTACTAAAAACAGGTGATGAGTAACCCATTTCATCAGCTCGCCTTCTTTCCTTTTCCCAGTATGCCCCTCGAACGAATTTGATGCCAAGGTAAAATCTTTCCTTTTCTGAAATCTTATAACATTTGTACAGATAATCTAATTTATCCCTGAGATACATTTGCAGGGTATTGGAGATCACAGCCCACTCTTTATTGTATTTGCGCATCATTTCCACTACCATGCTATCAACAGTACCTTGTATCCAGGATTCTTCAGCATCAACATAAAACGGTACTTTCTCTTTTTGAGCTGCATTGCATATACGCTCTAATCGTGAAGTTGCTCTTTCAAATTCATCTCGTTCAGCAGGGTTCAGTTTATCAATTCCAACTGATTGAATCTTTGCCATCAGATCGTGACTGGCAATACCGTTCATCTTCAGGCTTGTATAAGTAATATTGGGGTTATCTTTTGCAGCAGTTATTATCGAAATGATCTCATTAGCAGTTGAATCAAAGTCAGCCTCGCGATTACCTGCTTCGACAGAGTAGTCAAGAATCGAAAAAATTCCTGATTGCCCCAACTTTTCAACAACTTTCAAGCTTTCCTTTATATTCTCCCCGCCACAAAATTGTCTGAAAACGGTTTTTTTAATAATCCAGTTAATAGGCAATCTGAGTTTAACTCCCAGCACAGCAAGATTATTAGCTATTTTAATTATCAAAGGATTATTCATCATTGAGAACAACCTGTATGATGACCTGAGATCTTTATCGGAGCAATCTTTGAAAGCGACTTCTGTGTTTGTAAAATCAATCCTGTGTAATACCTTCATTATATCCTACTTTTTTTTATCAGTTTAATGATAGATTTTAGTACAGGTAACAAAACAATCAAAACTCCAAAGAGGATCCCAATTCCGGAGATATACAAAACACCAAAGACTGGTTTGATGCCGGAGAGCATATCACCGAATTGTGAAGTAGATTCGGAATACATCCATTCGCTTTTATAAATGCCCGCAAAAATCAACGATAACCAAAAAACGACAAGTGAACTATGAAAAAGATAAAATCCAATCATGAATTGTTTTTTGTTTTTTTCTGTGAATTTCTTGTGCTCTTTTTGCACGATCCATAATATAGCAGATATCAGAATAGATGTGTTAATACCTATTGTTGTACCCATAGCATGTGCAACAGTAATGAATGTTCCATGTGTATAATAGTTAATCCAAGGTACCGACATCAATATAGCCAGCACAAGATTAAACACTATCCAGTAATCTGCAGCAAATAAAAAACGAAACTCAATCTTGTGCAGAAATTTTACAGATTGCACCAGTGATTTGCTCCACAAAAAAATTATCCGTCCTAAAATAAGCAACTCACTCATGCTGATAGCATAGGCTATTATCCTGATCCATGGGCTGTAGGGTACAATATAACAATGGTGAGCCCATCCAAACATAAGGTTCATAAGTCCAATAAAGTAAAGAGCAAATGCAAGTTTTCCTCTTATCAGGTTTGTGCTGTCATGTATTTTGTACATTATATAAATACTGGAGCCATACACAAGCATGTTCCAGGAACCGATCAAAGCGCCATAAGATTTCCATTGCACGGTTACATCTCTAACCAAATTTTCTCTAAAATATGGGATTAACCACAGGTGAGCTTCAGAAAAAGTAAATATAAAAAAAACTATGCCTGTCGCCCACATCCAGTAATAAACAGGCCATTTTTTCGGTAGCTTCCTTGAGTGAGTAAAGAACCCAATAGCAAACATAAGCCAGCCTGCAAGGATAAAAACAGATAAAACAGGAGGGAATGCCATGTATTCTCTTCCTCCAAAAATTCCACCGAAAAGAGTACCAATGATTATGAGACCTCCAATCAAAAATGAGAAGAAATGAAATACTGATATTTTAGGTATCAGTACACCTGATTTGGCTTTAGACATTTGGTAGTAAATGATGCCAGTTGCAGTCATTAGAATCCAGGCTACAACTAGGGTGACGTGTAGTGCTCTGGATTTTGTAAATGCGAAATACTCTTTGATAAAATGAGGGAAAATGTATTGCAATGTTGCAACGAATCCGAACATCATTCCAAAGAATAGGGATATAATTCCGAATAAAATAAAGTAATATGGCAACTTTTTTCTCATCATTTATTGTCTTCGATTTCAAATGATCCATACCATGTGAACTTTGTATTATTATTTGGGAAATCACCTGTTTGACTAACATATTTTAAATATTCAACCAGTGACTCACATTCCTCATCACTCATATCAAAAGACGGCATTTGGTTTTTTGCGCTTCTCATCATAACTTTAACATAGTCTTCACCTTTTAGCACAACTGTTGAAGTTAAATCTGGTCCAAGGTAACCACCAAGGCCATATATTTGATGGCAGGCAGTACAGTGATATTTCTGCCACAGCAGTTTGCCTTTCTTTGCCTGGTTATTCATAGTGATGTTGCTTTCAGTTCCATATAAATAAACCCAGGTAGTATAAAGAATAAAGAGTACTGAAAGACTTGCAAAGACTAACCGTATTTGTATACTGTCATTCATAAATATAAAAAATCAGTTCGCAATTTAGTTTTTTATATCGGATGTTTAGCATCAAATATTATTTTTTCCCCAAAGTTGACAGCATTTAGGGTCATTTTAATGTGAGAAAGCTTAATCTTCCAGAATGGTGCTTCAATAGTTTTTCCAATTGGCAGTTTCTTGTAATACATATCTTTATAATGGGCTTTTGATGTTTCATCGATTAAGCTTAAGCAACCGGTGAATTGCACACCTATTATGTCTTTGATTTCTTTTCCTGTTCGATATATAGTTCCGGAAACATTGGAATTTTTCATCGCATTGCTTATATGAATTGTGTTATGTTCTGATTTAAAAATCAACACCTGATCATGGGGATTAAAAACATAAAAACAATTACAACTCCATGAATTATTATCAGCATCTGTTGTAGCCAGACTGAACACTTTTTCTTCTTTTAAGAATTGAATAATTTTATCGGGTAGTTTCAACAATGCAATGCTCATTCATAAATATTAGCTACTTTCATCAAGGCATTTTGGTTTAGTATTTTAATCTTCCGTTTGTTCAGTATGATGATTTTTTCATTTTTCATTTCCTGCAAATATCGGATCACGGATTCTGTGGCAGTGCCCACAAGATTAGCCAGGTCATCTCTTGTCATAGAAAGATTAAGCGTTGCGTTATCCTCTTCAAGCCCATATTTTTCTTTCAGAAATAAAATGGCTCCTGCAAGGCGTTCTTTAACTTGTTTATATGCGAGATTTGTGATCTTTCGTTCTGCAATTTTAAGGTCATTGGATAAGAGGCGAAGCATCGTTCTGTTAAACTTTAAATTATTTTCCAGCAATTCATAAAAGATATGTTTTGGAATGAAACATACACGACTTGTTTCAAGCGTTTCGCCAGAAGCGGTGTATGGCTCATCAGCTATTAAAGCTCTATACCCGAGTACGTCACCTGTTGAAGCGAGGCGTACGATCTGTTCTTTTCCGCTCGCACCAATCTTATATACTTTTACTTTCCCGATCTGGATGCAATAGATGCCATTAGGATAATTTCTCTCATAAAAGATCAACTGTCCCTTTTTATAAATGGTAGTAACCTTCTTATTGGAAATCCTATCGATGTCATCTTGCGATAAGTAATGAAATATGGATATATTCTGTATCTCACATTCCTTACAACTTAATGATAGCCTATTGTTATTGTTCATGTCGTTTCAGCTGTAATAACCAGTTAAAAACGAAGTTTCAAAATTAATAAGGTTTACAACATCTGCAACTTTTCAATCATTTTAGGCAGGGTGCCCGGGGCGGGAATCGAACCCGCACTCTCTTTTCAGAGAACAGGATTTTAAGTCCTGCGTGTCTACCAATTCCACCACCCGGGCGATTGAAAACTCAAAAATAGTTTTATCACACAAAGTTCCAAACCGTTTTTGATAAATTATTGTAGTAAGGAATTAAGATAAATCTAATTTGAAATTTATAATCCTTCCTGATCCCACGAGCGAGAAACGGGATTCGAACCCGCGACCTCAACCTTGGCAAGGTTGCGCTCTGCCAACTGAGCTATTCTCGCTTATTACCGACAAATTTAGAAAAATGTTTGTGAGTATAAAAAAATATAAATATTGAAAGTTTGCTTGAATTACTTAACTGATGTTACGCAAAGATTAAGATAAATCTGCAACATGGACGTTTAAAAGCCGGCAGCTTGATGAGAAGTATCTTTGTTTTGGCGATGTTTTTCATGCTTTGACCGCTTCTCTCCCTGCTATATAATGTTCTTTTACCATGGTGTTTTGAGTTTAAAGTGTTGATAAATAAGGGCTTATGAAAATATTTCGGTTTAAATCCACCATCGGTAGACGTTCACCAGTCATCGGTAGACGTGTACCAGTCATCTGTGAGAGCTCGTTAGTCATCAAATGCTAAATGCTGCTTAAAGTTGCGTGAGGTCAGTTACCTAAGGGAATCGATCAATTCTATATAGTTAATTTCTTTCAGACATGGTGCGGTTACAACAATTTTAGATCCTGTGTCCTCGTCATGACAAACTGTATGCAACCGTCCGACAGCAGCTACCTTTTTATTGAGATAAGAACTAATCGCATCATTTTGTTCTTCCGTTTCAAGCAATATGTATCGACCATCCTGCAATCTGATGATGCTTCTTTTGAAACTATGATTTTTATCCGGGGATAACAACTCGAGCAAACCTACAATCCGCACAATCTTATTATTAAATTGGTCAAAACTCTCTGCCGAGTTTAAAGTTGGTGTTTCAATCGTATAAACAGCCAAACCATTATGCTCTGTTCCGATCAATAGCTTTTCATCCATAAACTGAACACAAGTGATTGCTTGGTCAGGTAATGGTTTTGTAAAAGGGCTCCAGGTATCACCTCCGTCATTTGAAAAGAAGACACCTTTTTCTTTTGTGCCTACTACAAGATGATTTGGATTGATTGTGCTTTGAGTTATTGAAGTTATCAATCCGGCATCTGTTATGGTCATTTGTTTCCAGTGAGTACCACCATCCAGTGTGCGATACATGTGACCATCTGTTTTGTTTAAGCTTGAAATCAATATCTCTTTGGGATTTGCAGGAGAAATAGAAACAGATGATACATTGCTTTCTTTTGGGATATACAATTTTTTCCAGTTCTCACCCCTGTCTTCTGATCTGTAGCAACCATCATTTGTCCCAATAATTATGATATCGTTATTGTTTTCATTAACTGCAATTGAAAAAATATCCCTGCATTTATCCAGGATAACATTGTCTTTCATTTTGTGCCAGTTCATACCTCCGTCAGTACTTGTGATCAAACCTTCTGATAAAGTTCCAACAAAGATCAGTTGTGAATTCAACTTGCCGATACTCATACATTTGATATTCGATGCAGGGAAGTTATTCAGTTTTTGCCATGTATATCCTCCATCATTACTTTTAAACATTCCGTTATCTGTACCGGCAAAAATCTGTTCAGAATTGACCGGTGAAACTGCAAGTGCCTGCACATTTTTAGCATCTATTGCTAAAGGAACACCATGATTCATCGTTTGCCAGGAGCTACCGTTATCATTGCCTTTAATAATCAATCCATTTCCTTGTTGACCTTCTTTACAACCTATAAAAACAGAATGCTTTTCTGCTTTGTCTATCGTGAGTGCGCCAATTCTCTTATCGGGAAGATAAAAGGGTTTTTTTATTCTTGTTAAAGAGTAGCCAATCTCTGTTTCAAATCGAGCATAAGCTTCTGCATTAGCAAAAACAGGTAATCCTAAATCCATTATCAACGATTTCAATTGTGCGATTGTTGAATCTGCAGGAAAATTACAATTACCTGATAAACCAGATAATTTATCTGAAAACTTTTTTATTCCAGTTATTTTGAATGTAGCACATTGGATACTTAGTGACAGTGCAAGCAGTGGTTGTTCATCCCCATCATAAATAACAATCCCATGAAAAGGTAAGAAACAATTTTCCTCTTCTAAGTTTCCTCTCATTTTAACGGCACATAAAAGCGTTTTAAATTGTTGATCATTTAACTTTTTCCCTTTCCACACCACTGATGAATTTAGTTTGTCGTTCAGCAATATTTCTGAAGACTGTTCACCGGAAAGGTTAAACAGGTAGGCATATGCTACAGGCTTGCTTTTTTGACAATACCCTGTTATTAGAATTAAATTCAGAGTGATAAAAGAAACCAGTTGTGTAATATTAATTTTCTTTTTCATTTCTTACCGGAATAAAAAAGTTGATGAACCACCCACTCTGTGGAATCTGTTTTTTGAAGATAAACCAATACTTTTAATTCCCCTTTTTCACCGACTGGGGTCATGTTTAAAACACAAGTGTGTTGCCCTCCAATATAATCTTCATCCTCAGATGTGTAATATCCGAATCCTTTAACCGATCCTATCAGTTCCCTTATCTCCTGATTCTGCCGGATAGATTGCTCTGCAACTGTCCATTCGGAGGATGATTTTATATGTGAAATCGAAAAATGAAATACAACTGCCACCAGAAAAAGAGCTATAAAAAAATATAAAATCACTTTCTTCATATTCCTGTGTAATTCTGAGGAGTGATGGATTGCATCTCCTTCTTTACATCATTGGAAACTTGCAGATTTTCTATGAATTCATGGATCATTACCATTGTGATTTCACATCCTGTCCTGGTAAGTTTTTTCAGAGATTCATATGCATCAGAATATCCTTCTCTGCGAAGGATTGTTTGAATTGCTTCTGCAACAACTGCCCAGTTATCTTCCAGGTCTTCCGCTATTTTAATCTCGTTAATAACAAGTTTATTGAGACCTTTTAGAATTGATTGATATGCGATCATGCTGTATGCAATAGTCGTACCCGTGTTGCGCATCACTGTTGAATCCGTAAGGTCGCGTTGCAGTCTTGAGACAGGTAATTTGGAAGCCATGTGCAATAGCAAAGCATTGGCAACACCCAGGTTTCCTTCAGCATTCTCGAAATCAATGGGGTTGATTTTATGTGGCATGGTAGATGAGCCTACCTCAGTTTCACTGATCTTTTGACTAAAATATCCATATGAAACATACATCCAGATATCCCTGCAGAAATCTAGCAGAATTGTGTTGATTCTGCAAATTGCATGGAAAAGAGCAGCTAATTGATCGTAATGTTCAATTTGCGTTGTAACCTGTTGTCTTTCAAGTCCGAAGGAATTTAAAAAATCATTGCTGAATTTAACCCAATCAACATCGGGATAGGCAACATGATGTGCATTGAAATTACCTGTTGCTCCTCCAAATTTTGCAGTAAGATGAACAGAAGACAGGTTCTCTAGTTGTATTTTAAGTCTTTCGGCAAATACCAGTATCTCTTTGCCCATTCTGGTTGGAGAAGCTGCCTGTCCATGCGTACGTGCCAGCATCGAAACATCTTTCCACTTTTCTGAAAGTGACTTGAGAGATTTCAGGATTTTCTTCAACATTGGTTTAAATTGCTCATTGAGAGCATCATTTAGGCAGAGAGGGAAAGCAGTATTGTTGATGTCCTGTGAAGTGAGACCAAAATGTAAAAATTGCACATATTCTTGCAATCCTATTTCACTGAATTTCTCTGCAAGATAATACTCTACAGCTTTTACATCATGGTTAGTTGTTGATTCAATTTCTTTAATATGGATGGCGTCCTTTAGTTCGAAACCCCTATAAAAAGAACGTAACTTATCAATTTTTCTTGGATCGATATTTCCGAGCTGCTTAAGGGGTATTTTACACAGAGCAATAAAATATTCTACTTCAATCATTACCCTGTAACGAAAAAGAGCATATTCTGAAAAATAGGAAGATAGCCTTTTTGTCTTTTCAATATACCTGCCATCAACAGGCGAAATGTTTTCCAGACTACATTTATTTTCCATAATCTTATAATCTCAAAGAAATGCGAATTTAACATTTCCTGTATAAATTGATGGTATCAGTTATAGTATGACAATAATTATCTATATTTACACCTTTAATTCATGTCTAATAAATCTAATCACAATGAAAAAATACACAAAATTGCTTTCAATATTGCTTTTAGCATTTTTTGCCTACTCCCCCTCTTATGGTCAGGCAAAAAAATACGTCTTATTTGAGCATTTTACCAATGTTAGTTGTGGCCCTTGCGCTCAGCAGAATCCTGTTTTTCAAGGCAATATCCTAAATAATAATAAAGGGCGCATTCACCATATATCATATCATCCCTGGTGGCCTTCTAACACCGATCCGATGTATTTATACAATACAGCTGAAATAACCGACCGGACTAATTTTTACAATGTGACCGGAGTTCCAACGATGGTTATGCTGGGTAACCAATGGCGCGGAGGACCTGCAGGTGTTACGCAAAGTATGGTTAATGAAGCTGCATCCGAATCAAGCCCTATAAGAATAATAGTGAGAGAAACATCTGATGGGACGACCCGCTATGTAAGGGTTGTGGTTCATACAGTTGGAACCCCTCCCTCAGGAAGTTTTGTGCTTAGGAATTCAGTGATAGAAAGCTGGATTCATTATACCACACCACCAGGAACAAATGGAGAAAAAGACTTTCCTAATGTTTTCAGGGATATGTTGCCCAATACAACTGGCGATACCTACACACCTGCGGCACAAGGAGACTCTGTTATTTTTAATTATCAATATGCCCTAGATCTTGGCACATGGGATACTACACAGATTTATACTGTTTCATTTATTCAGAATACCAGCACAGATGAAGTGATCCAATCGGGCAGTTCCTGGGATCCAGACTGGGAATTTACTGCTGATGGCAATACTTTTCTGGAAGGGTCTGATGGTAATTCGAGTACTTTTTCAAGTGCATTATATTATAACCTGAGCAGTGCTTCTGGAAATTTCCGTTTTAAATTACTTTCTGAACATCCTGTTGGATGGGGGGCTAATTTCAGTATTAACTCAAACTCATATACAGACTCTACGGATATTGTTTTAAATGGGAAATCCAGTGGTAATGTAACACTCAATGTTATACCCGGAAGCATTCCCGCTGTTGGGAACTACTACCTCAGTATGCAATCCCTTGATGATCCAAGTTTTGCTCCGCAGGTGGTGGAATTTCATGTAATATCTGGTGTAACAGACCTGATTGTGAACAACGATGCGGGTTGGGGGGATGGCAATCAATACGACTGGTCTGCTGATTATCTCAACGGATTGAACTTTGCCGGAAACACCCATTATGCACCAACAACAACCGGTGTTTTTGTGAAAGGACAGGAAGCTAATCAGCTTACTGGTGTCAACAACATCTATTTCAACGTTTCCTGGACATTTCCATCTCTGACTGATGCCAATGTAGCAGCATTACAAACATTTCTGGACAATGGCGGAAATCTCTTTATTTCTGGTCAGGACATTGGTTGGGATACATGGGATCCAAGTGGAAATGGCACCGCAACAACTCAAAGTTTTTACACCAATTATCTCCATGCACAATATAATGCAGACGGATCAAGTGCAAACAGCACACTCGATGCAGTAACATCTGACGGCATCTTTGGTGGTGCGGGTAACTCATCCCTTGTCGATGTCTATGCAGGCAATATGTATCCGGATGAATTGGATGTAACCGGTGGTTCAGTGCCCATATTCAACTACAACAGTGGGGCTAAAATAGGAGGGGTGCGCGCTTATGAAACTGCTGTTCCATACAAAATCGTTTATCTTGGTGTTGATGTACACATGGTTGCAGACACAAACGTAAGAAAAGAGATTCTGAAAATCTCTCATGACTGGTTCTATGCATTGGTTGGCACTGAGGAATTTGACCGTGCAATGATGGCATTATCAACAGGGCAGAACTATCCGAATCCTGCATCTGAGGTTACTACCATACCGGTTTATAACCTGAATAGCAATGGCGTTTTGAAAATAACAGATGTTACAGGCAAGTCCGTTTTGCAACAGGATATTGCTGCAGGAAGCAGCTATATTAATGTCGATGTCTCTGCACTGCAATCAGGAAATTATTTTTATAACATTGTTAGCTCTGAAAACACATCAGCCGTATTGCCAATGCAGGTAGTGCGTTAATCTTATGCTTTGTACCAGAAGAAAAGAGCAACTATATGGGTTGCTCTTTTTTTTTAATAAACCGTTATGCTTATCAAGAGATAAATTTATAATGTAGCTGTCTAATTTCAGGTACAAAGATTTAGATTTTTCATCCTGAGTGCATCCCGGTAATTATCGGAATATAACCGGAAAAATTGCTTGTTTTTCAGCGTTTTATTATAGAAATAGCATATTTCTTCAGGACAAAATGATATCATACTGGGGCAAAATGA
>CAZUDW010000009.1:0-46819 GCA_964619305.1 uncultured Flavobacteriales bacterium | reverse complement strand
TCGGGATTGATTACCAATTGCTTTTTTGGAAAAAAGATTCTTCCACAATTTGTATCTCCCAATAAATGTTCATAATTATTTGGAAAGTTTTGTTCACCACTTATAATTGTATTTCATTCATAGTCTAATTTT
This sequence comes from uncultured Flavobacteriales bacterium, assembly GCA_964619305.1. Taxonomy (GTDB): domain Bacteria; phylum Bacteroidota; class Bacteroidia; order Flavobacteriales_H; family CAZUDW01; genus CAZUDW01. Next base: position 46,687 of record CAZUDW010000009.1, on the reverse strand, counting down.
GATGTTTATCTTAACATTATGAAGTTTCTCAACAAGAGCACAACACCACGATGGTTGATATTTTTATTAGATGTGTTTATATGCTTTTGCTCATTGGTATTAGCGTATTTACTACGATTTAATTTTTCAATTCCAAAAAATGAAATCCTTTTATTTCCAATTGCATTTTCTGTAGTTCTTTCAGTTAGAATAGTCACGTTTGTATTGTTTAAAACGTATGCCGGAATTATTCGATTTACAAGTACAGAGGACGCCTTAAGGATATTCATCGCCATCTGTATCGGAAGCATGATTATAGTATTTCTTGGCTTACTTAGATTCTTCATCATTGATAAGGTGTATATATTACCTTTCTCTGTTCTTATCATCGAACTGATAACCACAACATTTTTAATGATTTCTTACAGGATAAGTGTAAAAGTGCTTTATCTGGAAATAAGCAACCCAAGTAAATCAAAAAATAACGTAGTAATATACGGATCCGGGGTTGCCGGAGTAACCACAAAAAGATCTATTGAGAGGGATGCCGGTTCAAAACTTAAAGTAATAGCTTTTCTGGATGACGATGAGAATAAGCAAGGGAAAAAAGTCGAAAATGTTTCGATCTGTCCTCCGGATGATTTGAATAAATTGGTTGAAAAGTATAATCCGACTAATCTCATCATTTCAACACGGTATATTACCCAGGAAAGAAAAAGAAAGATCATTGAGAGATGTCTTCAATTAAACTTAAATGTTCTCAACGTTCCACCAGTAAAAGACTGGATCAACGGAGAATTAAGCTTTAAGCAGATAAAGAAAATTCGCATTGAAGATCTTTTGGGCCGCGATGTGATTGAATTAGAGAAAAGAAAAATATCAGGTGAAATTGAGAACAAATGTATATTGATTTCTGGTGCTGCAGGTTCTATCGGTTCTGAAATTGTCAGGCAGTTATCAGAATATAATGTGAAGAAGCTGATTTTATTGGATATAGCTGAATCGGGTTTGTATGAATTGCAACAAGAGTTATCTACCGGATTAGAACAGGTTGCATTTGAAGTTGTAATCGGAGATGTGCGCTATAAAGAACGCATGGAAAAAGTATTCAGCACATTCAGACCCAATATAATTTTTCATGCTGCAGCATACAAACACGTTCCTTTAATGGAGGATAATCCATCAGAGAGTATATTTACAAACGTGAATGGTACTAAGATAATGGCCGATCTATCGGTCAAATATAATGCAGAGAAATTTATCCTCATTTCAACAGACAAAGCAGTGAACCCTACCAGTGTAATGGGTGCTTCGAAACGTGTTGCAGAAATGTATGTTGAAACGCTGAATAATAAAAGTAATGTGCAATTTATAACAACCAGATTTGGAAATGTGCTTGGTTCTAACGGTTCGGTGATACCTTTATTCAGAAAACAGATAGAAAAAGGCGGACCTTTACTCGTAACTCATCCTGAAATAACAAGATATTTTATGACAATACCCGAAGCCTGCCAATTGGTTTTACAGGCAGCAGCTATGGGAAAGGGAAGTGAAATATTTGTTTTTGATATGGGTGAATCTGTGAAAATTCAAGATCTTGCAATAAAGATGATTAAATTGAGTGGCCTTGAACCTGGCAAAGACATTCATATTGCATATACCGGACTAAGACCCGGTGAAAAGCTATATGAAGAAGTTTTGGCTGACCAGGAAAACACGCTACCAACCGATCATCATTTGTTGCTGAAAGCTAAAACAAGAAATATCGATTCATCAAAAACACAGAAAGCCATTTTTGAATTAATCGATATGTATAATACTCAGGATAATGAATCAATTGTCAGAAAGATGAAAGAACTTATTCCAGAATACATCAGCAATAACTCAAGATTTGAAAACCTGGATAAATGAGTTATTTATATACTCCTTAAATTAAAATTCAAATGCCAGAAAACGGATTTAAGAAGACTCCCTTGTTGAGAGATGTTTTTACCTTATTTACCGGCACCACAATTGCACAAGTAATTCCAGTAGCTATCCAGCCTGTTTTAAGAAGATTATTCACACCTGAAGAATTTGGGAATTATGCACTATATATTAGCATTGCCAGCACATTAATAGTCATTGCAACAATGAGATATGAATTAGCAATTGTGCTACCTGAAAAAGACAAAGACGGCATTAATCTTCTTGCATTATCTCAAATTATATCAATTCTTGTTTGTTCATTATCATTTTTATGTATTATTTTCCTGAAACCCTATATACTGAATTTTCTAAATATTGAACAATCAGATAGTAATTTCCTGTACTTTATCCCTTTAGGCGCTTTTTTGTTCAGTTCTTACCAATCATTTAATTATTGGCTTACAAGAAAAAAAGCATTTAAACAAAGTGCAATAAACAAAATATCCAGAAGATCTTCAGAGGCACTAATTCAGTTCATACAAGGAATTAATAATATCAAACATGGTCTTATTTATGGTGATATCATCGGTAGGATAATTTTGTTATTCACAGGTGCTTTACAGTCCATAAAAAAACAATTTGATTTTAAGGAGATCAAATTATCGTCTGTCTTGCAAGTTGCTCGTGATTATAAAGACTTCCCTATTTACAATGCGATACCGGCCGTTCTCAATACAGCAAGTCTTATGGTTCCAATACTTTTGATCACAAAGTTATATTCACGGGAGATTACAGGACAGGTTGATTTGTGTGTTCAATTGCTTGGACTTCCTTTGTCTCTTATATCAGCATCAGTTTCTCAGGTATTATACCAACGCATTGCTGAATACAAGCAAAAAAATAATAGTATTGTTAAAATTTATCAATCCTTACTAAAAAGCCTGTTAATAATGGCATTTTTAGGTATTTTGTTGGTTGAACTGTTTGGGAAATGGGGGATTAATATAATATTCGGTGAACAATGGACTGATGCCGGCACTTTTATTCTTATCATGGTTATCAGTTATGGTATTAAATTTATTGTCAGTCCGCTTAGCATCATTTTAACAGCTCTGGATAAATTAAAAGCATTGGCAATATGGCAATTTGGTTACTTCATAACTATTCTTACATTGAGTTTTTTAGATTTCCTTGATATAAAACAATTCTTAATAACATATATGGGAATTGATATTATAGCGTATGGAATGTACTTGTTATTAATTAATCATTATGTAGTAAAGTATGAAAAAATTATTGGCAGACATAAAATGGAATCTTAAGAATCACACATTCTTTATACTTTATACAATGATATTTATATCGTTGTTAAATGGACAGGTTGCAGATTCAGGTACGATATTTCTTTATTCTTCTGTATTGTATTTTATTGTCTTTAATATTGTATATCTTCTTCTCTACTGGATCTTTAAAATCAAATACGACAATTTATTCGGTGAAAAAGGTTTATTTAATAAAAATCTCCCTTTTCGGCAATTAAAATATATTCTATTATTACTTTTTAGTACAATTGTCTGCTTCATTTTAATTCATTATTTATATCTGCAAAAAATCCCTGTTATTAAAGCATGGTTAAGTAGTGATTATTATGAAATTGTGAATATCAGAAGAAATATTACCAGACTTGAAAATGGTTTTTTCAGATACACTTCAAGTTTTATGATTAAAGCCATCATTCCATTTACTTTGATATTATTGCATATAAATAAGAAACATATTCTTTATTGGATGTTGCTGATAATCGCTGCTTTTTATGCAACATCCCTGATGCAAAAGAGTTTTATAATCACAGTGCTGGCACCAGTTACTTTTTATGCATTTCTGCAACTTAACTGGTTGTATTTTGGAAAATATGTGATAATTATAATTACTTCAATCTACATATTACTTTATGTTTCAAACCCGGATTTAAGAAATATTGAAGTTCCTAAAAATGCTCAAATTGAACAAAATAAAATTAACAAACTTAGCACTGCAGAAACAAATAATACTTTCATCCATGCTATATATAAGCGTGTTACATTAATTCCTGGGAAAATGATTTCTGACTGGTATAAACACATACCTAAAGAAAAACCATTTTTAAATGGCTGTGGCTATCGGTTTATTGCTCCTATGCTAGATTGCGAATTTCATAACTATGCCCAGGAATTATATCCTGTTATCTACCCTGACTATGCAGCTATTGGTATTCAAGGTAATGTTAACGTGGCCAGCTTTATGTATGATTATGCAAATTTCCGAAATAAAGGATTGGTTATGTCCGGTATGTTACTGGCCATACTATTTATTGCACTGGAACTGATTTTTAAAAACCAGTTTAAATTAAAATTTAGCCTTATTACATTCTACATTCTAATGTTAAGTTCATCTGCTTTATCAACATTATTACTGTCCGGAGGTCTTGGATTAATGGTTTTATTATATTTCCTTTTCAGGGAATATTTGCACTCCTGATTAAACGAAGCAAGATCATATTAATCAGATTATTAACTGTTTAACATGGTTTAATTGTTGTACAACAAAATGTTTTTTTAATCTGGTTAGAATATGATACCGTTACCGTATCAATCCGGGCAATGTACATCAATCATACCGCTATTCTCAAAGGCAGTTATAGTAGTTGTGAAATTAGATGCAACTTCAAAATCACATTGGCTTGCAGTTGGAAGCACCTCGCATTCTAATCCCTGTACCCATCTGCCTATAGAAATTGAATGAACTCCCTGTATTATATTATTATAAACATAGCTGCTGCCTGCATTTATTGTATTAGCATCTCCTCCATCAAGACGAACAACTATGTAACATGAGGGATGATTGTTTACCATTGCTACACTGCCTGTTTTAACTTCTTTCTTACAAGTACTGAAGAGTGAGATTATAATAAGAAGGGTTCCAATATAAGTGCACTTTTTCATACCCAAAAATACCAATTTTTGTAAATATACAACGATCTTTACAAATTCGTCAATTAAATTATTCCAAATAAAGGTTGCCCGGGAGCCCCCAACTCGTCCACTTTTCTCTCCACTTCAGGATCGTTTTCAAGTGCAGAGGCATGTTGAGGTTTCTTCCTGGCATCAATAATCAGTGGTCCTTTACATCCCCAATGCTTAAAACTGTAGCTACTTTGTCCTCCATAAATATCTCGGGACGGATCGCTTCGCGTAAAGGTTTGCCAGAGGAAGTTCGCTTCAGATGCAGCTGTGTATTGGCTATCTTCCGTTACGACAACCAATGGAAACCCACTCAAACCAAAAAGTAAATCGCCAAGTTCTTTCATTATCTTTTCAGATGATACGTAATCCTTAAACTTTGGTCCTGTGATCACCAGTATGCCCGGACAGAAAACATGTAGAGATACAAATTTATCAGGCAATTTGAAATTCCCAGGTATTATTTTACTTAGTGATCTCCTTTTTTCACCAACACAAGCAACTACCAGTTTTGATCCTTGATTTAAATCAGTGCCAGTATAATCTAATGTGTCTATTGTTGTATTTGTATAAAAATGAAGATCTTTTTCCCAATCAACTCTTTCGAGCATATGCATTAGAAACCCGATGACGTCTTTGACTTTTAATCCCGGATTATCTTCTTTCGCAGATATGAACAGATATTTTGCAAGAGATAGTTGTCCTGTTCCAAGAATATGGTTAGCAATAGTTAATAGTTCACCTGGTTTTGTTCGTCTACTGAATGGCTCATAGCGTTCGCTCCCTATAGCTAATAACAATGGATGCACTCCTGCTAAATCAACTGCATGAATCTGATGTAATCCGGGTATTTCCTCGGTGATTGCATTACCAACCAAACTATGAATAAATTCACCGATCAAGGAGTCTTCTTGTGGAGGTCTGCCAACGATCGTAAATGGCCAAATAGCATTTTTCCTGTGCAGCACTTTTTTTACATGTATGACAGGATAAAGGTGCTGTTTACTGTAATATCCAAGGTGATCTCCAAAAGGGCCTTCAGGTTTCAGCAATTTAGTGCCCACGTCCCCGATAATAACAAAATCTGCATCGCAAGACATCAAATAACCATTCTCTAAACAATAATTAAATCTTCTCTTGTTTAATAACCCGGCAAAGGCAAGTTCCGGAATGCCCTCAGGTAAAGGAAAGATAGAAGCAATGATATGAGAGGGCGGGCCCCCAACGAATACACTCACTTTTAAATCCTGTCTTTCTCCTGCAGCTTCTGCAAAGTGATTTCCAATTCCCCGATGAATTTGAAAATGAAGACCAAGTTCTCTATTTTCGATATAATCATTACCGCTCATTTGAATTCGATAACAACCTATATTTGAATGTTGCCAACCGGGTTTTAAAATAGATTCACTATAAACCTGAGGAAGTAGGATGTAAGCTCCACCATCCATTGACCAAGATTGAATGTGTGGTAATTGGGAAATATCTGTTGTTCTCATGGAGCTAACACATTGCCTTTTTCTTTTGGGCAGCATTTTTCTCAATCTAAATAAATTTGCCGGATTCAAGATTTTTTGAGTTGAAAAATTTCGAAATTTATAAGCTTGTTCAAATAAATATCCCGCATCTTTGAATAATAAATTAATACGTTCTTCAGTCCCAAATAAATTAGAAACAGCTGGAAATTGGCTTCCTTTTACATTGGTATAAAAAACTGCCGGACCTGAACAATTGAATACCCGTCTATGAATAGCAGCCATTTCCAGATATGGATCCACCTCATTTTCAATCTTTACCAATTGACCCTTTGCTTCTAAGGTATCCACGCATGCCGACAAATTCCTGAAAGACATAATATAAAATTAACGCAATGTATAAAAACAACGGCTTTATAAAGCAAATGTCAGGTACAAAAAAAGGACAGTGAACTGTCCTTTTATAATACAGAAAATAATATTAAACCTGTGGCTGTGTTTCCGCAATCTTTTGTTTCAAAATCTTAAAAGTAGTGGAACTCGGCCTTTCAATTGGAAATCCGAGTGCTCTGTCCCAAATCATTTGAGCCAAAACTCCTAATGCCCTTGAAACACCAAAAAGGACAGTATAAAAATCAAATTGAGTCATCCCATAATGCATCAAAAGAGCTCCGGAATGTGCATCAACATTCGGCCAGGGATTTTTTACCTTGCCCAGGTCTTTAAGAATTGGAGGAATCACTTCATAACACATATGAACTATGTCTATCAAATTATCCTCTTTAATATAAGATTTAGCAAAATCCATTTGGGCAATAAATCTCGGATCTGTTTTACGAAGAACTGCATGACCGTATCCGGGAATGACTTTACCTTCAGAAAGAGTTTTGTTCACATAATCTGCAATTTGTTCCTTGGTTGGTTTACCACCGCCAAGACTATCCTGCATAGCAATTATCCACCTGACAACTTCCTGATTAGCCAGACCATGTAAAGGTCCTGCCAATCCATTCATTGAGGCAGAAAAAGAAAGATATGCATCACTCAATGCTGAAGATACAAGATGACATGTGTGTGCAGATACATTACCTCCCTCATGATCAACATGAATAGTCAAATATAAGCGCATCAGTCTTTTAAAATCATCACTGTCAAAGCCAAGCATATGTGCAAAGTTGGCTGCCCAATCAAGTTTTGGATCCGGTTCAATATGATCACCATTACAATAAATTCTCCGGTAAATATATGCTGCTACCCTAGGCAACCTTGCTATAAGGTTCATTACATCTTCATAAGTAGATAACCAATACTCTTTTTTGTTAACACCCTTCCTATATTCCTGATGAAAGATTCCTTCCGTTCTCATTGCAAGGATAGCTATGCTGAACTGTGTCATAGGATGTGTCTGTGCTGGTAGTTGATCTAATGCTCCAAACACATGATTTGGCACGATAGCTCTTCTTGCCCAATTATTGCTAACATTTTGAACTTCTTCTTCAGTTGGTAAATCTCCCAATAGCATCAGATAGAAAATTCCTTCAGGTAATGGCTCATTTCCTCCAGGTGCTTTTGGTAATTTTTCTCTAAGTTCTGGAATTGAGTATCCTCTAAAACGGATTCCCTCTGCCGGATCAAGTTTGGATGTTTCTGTTACCATACCCGGAACACCCTTCATCCCTCCATAAACCTGCGATACATTTACTGTTCCAATTTGAACGTCACCATATTGTTTGATAAACGCTTTTACCTCTTCGGCCATCGGAAGAGCCTTTTTTGCAAATTTTTCTTTCAGAGTTTCCATAATATCAGTTTAAAATTAATATGCATGGTGTAAATATAGCATGCATATTCCATTTTTACAAACTATTTTATTAAATCGGTAAAATGATTATTTTTTTTCTGTTTTATTGCAGAAATTAGTGAGTATATTTGAAAGATTCTCCGCCAAACCTACCAGAGGAGCCCAGTTCTTCTTCAATTCTCATTAATCTATTGTACTTTGTGATCCTGTCTGTTCTTGAAGCAGATCCTGATTTGATCTGTCCGGTACATAGACCCACTGCAAGATCAGCAATTGTAGTATCTTCCGTTTCACCTGATCGATGACTGACGACCGAAGTCATTCCATAAGCAGCTGCTAATTTAATCGCATCAATGGTTTCGGATACTGTCCCCACCTGATTAAGTTTGATAAGAATTGCATTCGCAGCATTCATATCAATTCCCTGCTGTAAACGATTTGTATTTGTAACAAATATATCATCACCAACGATCTGGATTTTCTTACCCAATTTTTGATTCATCAATACCCAACCTTCCCAATCATCCTCTGCTAATCCATCTTCGATTGATATGATAGGGTATTTACTAACCCATTCATTCCAGTAATCTACCATTTGAACTGATGATAGTTTTTCTCCTGTTGATTTAAATAAGTGATACACTTTTTCTTTTTCATTATAAAAAGTGGAGGCAGCAGGATCAAGTGCAATATATATATCTTTACCTGCCTTATAACCTGCTGTTTTAATTGCTTTCAATATACATTCAATTGCTTCTTCATTGGAATTAAGATCAGGGGCAAATCCTCCTTCATCACCAACATTTGTAGAATAACCATTGTCTTTCAATACCTTTTTAAGGTTATGAAACACTTCAGAAGCCATCTTTATAGCATGAACAAAATTTAAAGCACCAGCAGGCATTATCATAAATTCCTGGAAATCTATTTTATTATCAGCATGGCTACCACCATTCAAAATGTTCAACATTGGTATCGGCAATAGATTAGCATCAACACCTCCAAGATAGCGATATAAAGGCAATCCCAATTCTTCGCTACCTGCCTTAGCTACTGCAATTGACACTCCAATAATTGCATTGGCTCCTAAGTTCTGTTTATTTGGTGTACCATCTAAATCAATCATAACATTATCAATCTGTCGTTGGTCAAAAATGTACATCCCTTTTAACTCCTCATTAAGAGTTTCATTCACGTTTTTAATCGCTTTTGAGACGCCTTTGCCAAGGAAAGCCCCCTTGTCATTATCTCTTAGTTCAACCGCTTCATGAATTCCTGTTGATGCTCCTGAGGGAACAGCTGCCCTTCCTAATATGCCATTAGATGTGATTACATCTACTTCTATGGTTGGGTTACCCCTTGAATCTAATATTTGCCTTGCATGGATTTGTGATATATAGCTCATGATTTATATTATTTTATTTTATATTAAAATTATAATTGGATATTGTTTATCGATAACTTTGAACGATTTGATTTTTTATATGTATTTATATTATTAATAAATTTATTAAATAAATATCTTGAATCATGTGGCCCCGCTGATGCCTCAGGATGAAACTGTACTGAGAATACATTTTTATTTTTAAGTTTTAACCCAGCTAAAGTGTTGTCATTTAAGTTTATATGTGTCACCTGAACATCCTGGTGCTGAAGTGCAGATTCTAAATCCACAACAAAACCATGATTCTGCGATGTAATTTCACATTTATTGGTTTCAAGATTTTTTACCGGATGGTTTACTCCCCTGTGTCCATGATGCATTTTATAAGTTTTCAAACCTGCAGCTAACGCAATTATTTGGTGTCCGAGACATATCCCAAACATGGGAATATTTAAAGTCATTAAGTATTCTGCTTTTTTCACTATCTGTTGCATAGCAGAGGGATCTCCCGGTCCATTTGAAAACATGATCCCATCTGGCATCCAATCCAAAATCTCTTCAACAGAAGCATTCAATGGGAAGACTTTAATGAAACAATCTCTTCTAACCAAACATCTTAGAATATTCTTTTTAATACCTAAATCAATAACTGCAACTTTCCTGTCAGATTGTTTATTTCCAAGTGTATATGTATTCTTTGTTGTCACATGAGATGATAGCTCTAAGCCATTCATTGAAGGCACTTTATCCAACAGAATCTTCAATTCTTCAACATCGAATTCTTCTGAAGATATAATAGCATTCATCGCTCCTTTGCTACGAATATAACGCACAACAGCCCTTGTATCAATATCAGAAATTCCTACTAAACCGTATTGCTCAAAATATTCCTGAATAGGCAGTTCAGCTGAAGGCCTTGAGAAAAATCTATCAGTAAATTTCTTACAAATTAAACCAGAAATTTTTAATGATTCAGACTCAATCTCATCATTGTGAATACCGTAATTTCCGATATGGGTTGTTGTGGTTAAAAGTATTTGTCCAAAGTATGAAGGATCGGTAAATATTTCCTGATAACCAGTCATCCCCGTATTAAAACAAACCTCCCCTGTGGCAGTACCAATTTTACCAATAGCTTGCCCGAAAAAATAAGTTCCACATTCTAAAAGCAGAATCGCTTTTGGTTTTTCGGGTATTCTCATCTATTCAACATCATACCATGAAAAAAGGATGGAACGAAATTAGTCTATTCTATAAAAATGGGCGAAAAAAGTTTTCAACTAAAAATTGTTAGTCTTGGCTGCTATTATTCTCTTCATCAGAAGTTTTTAATCCATCAATCGACTCATCAGAATTCTTTGGTTCTTTTTTTTCAACAGCACTAATTTCTCCAGATGCTGATGATTTATTTTCATCCTTATCCTCTTTAACTGAAGATTTTGCACTCGGCTTTGCGGAAGATATAATTTCTTTCGTTTTGTCTCCTTTTGCTTTTTTCGAACCACCTCCACCTCTTCTACTTCTTCTGGATTTCTGCTTTTTTACATCCTTTCTGGCTTGAGTATAAGTGTCATTAAAATCAACCAGTTCAATGAAACACATTTCTGCAGCATCTCCCTGCCTGAAATCTGTTTTAAGAATTCTTACATATCCTCCACATCTGGATTCTACCTTTGGCCCTATTTCTCTAAACAACTCCGTTACAGCAGATTTATCTTGTAGTTTTCTGAAAGTCATTCTTCGTGAATGAGTAGAATCTGTTTTTGAGCGTGTAATGATCGGTTCAATATAAACCCTTAACTGCTTAGCTTTGGTCAGCGTAGTGGTAATTCTTTTATGTTTAATTAAAGAACACGCCATATTTGACAGCATAGCCTTCCTATGACTACTTGTGCGACTTAACTTATTATGTTTCTTAAGATGTCTCATCTTATTTATTCTTTATCCAGTTTATATTTACTGAGATCCATACCAAATGATAAGTTTTTTGATTCAACCAGATCTTCTAATTCAGTCAAAGATTTTTTGCCAAAATTTCTGAATTTGAGCAAATCATTTTTATCAAATTGAACCAACTCTCCTAATGTTTCTACATCAGCAGCTTTTAAACAGTTCAGAGCTCTTACAGATAATTCAAGATCCACAAGTCTTGATTTTAGTAATTGACGCATATGTAGAGAAGATTCATCAAATTCTTCTTCAGAGATTGTTTTTACTTCATCAATTGTAATGCGTTCATCTGAGAAAAGCATAAAATGGTGAATAAGTATTTTAGCGGCTTCTTTTAATGCTTCCTTAGGATGTATTGAACCGTCAGTTTCAATTTCTATGGTCAATTTTTCATAATCGGTTTTCTGCTCTACCCTATAATTATCAATTTTGTATCTAACATTTCTTATTGGTGTAAAAATTGCATCAATATGCATTGTGCCCATACTAGCATTAGACGACACAAGTTCTTCGCTGGGAACATATCCCCTGCCCTTATCAATTGTCAACTCCATTGTTAACTCAACTGAAGAATCTAAATCACATATGACAAAATCCGGATTAAGAACCTGATAAGCTGAAGTAAATTTGCCAATATCACCTGCAGTAAATTTTTTCTGTCCTTTAATTTTAATTATAACTTTCTCATGTGAAACATCTTCAATTTGTCTTCTAAAACGGACTTGTTTCAGATTAAGTGTAATATCAACCAAATCTTCTTTAACTCCCTTTACAGTTGAAAATTCATGTTCAACACCTTCGATTTTAACCGAAGTAATTGCATATCCTTCTATTGAACCCAATAAAATTCTTCTTATAGCATTACCAATCGTAATACCATAACCCGGTTCAAGTGGACGAAATTCAAATTCACCATGATAATCATCCGCATTAAGCATGATAACTTTATCGGGTTTTTGGAAATCTAATATAGCCATTTTTTTCTCCTCGTATTTAATATTTATTATTTAACTTTTACTATCTTGAATATAACTCGACAATCAGCTGTTCTTTAATTGTCTCAGGTATTTCATCCCTCACAGGTATGTTTAATACTTTACCCTGGATTCTTTCTCTGTCCAGTTCAAGCCAATTAAGACTGCACATGTTTTCAGTAAGTGATTTGTTAATTGCCTCTAAAGCCTTTGATTTCTCTCTGACAGTTACTACATCACCAGTACGAAGTTGATATGAAGGAATATTCGTCACTTTGTTATTAACCAGAATATGTTTATGTCCTACAAGCTGTCTGGCTGCACTTCTTGTAGGTGCAATCCCTAACCGAAAGATGACATTATCCAACCTTGTTTCACACAACTGTAACAGAATTTCTCCTGTAGCGCCTCTTTTACTTGTGGCTTTATGGAACATTTTTAAGAATTGTCTTTCCAATATACCATATATGTATTTAGCTTTTTGTTTTTCCTTTAATTGTAAAGCATATTCAGATTGCTTAGATCGTCTCTTATTCTGACCATGATGTCCTGGTGCATAATTCTTTTTATCTAAATATTTATCTTCTCCGAAAATTGGTTCACCGAATTTTCTAGCAATTTTAGATTTTGGTCCAATATATCTTGCCATTTTCTTTAATTTAAAAATATTTACACTCTTCTACGATTTGGAGGCCGACAACCATTATGTGGCATTGGTGTAACGTCAACGATCTCAATTACTTCAATTCCAGCATTATGTATTGCTCTAATAGCTGATTCCCTGCCTGTCCCAGGACCTTTCACAAACACTTTCACTTTTCTCATGCCCGCATCAAAAGCCTTTTGAGCACAGTCTGTTGCAGCTTGTTGTGCTGCATAGGGCGTATTCTTTTTAGAACCTCTGAAACCCATTTTACCTGCAGACGACCATGAAATCACCTGCCCTGTGCTATTGGTTAATGTTATTAAAATATTATTGAAAGATGCCTGAATATGTGCCTGACCTAAAGCATCAACCTTTACAATTCTTTTTTTCCCTCTTGTTTTAGCCATAAAATATTGAATTATCTTTTAGTTATACTGCCTTTTTCTTATTAGCAACAGTTTTTCTTTTGCCTTTTCGAGTACGACTATTATTCTTGGTTCTCTGACCACGCAAAGGCAGTCCAAGACGATGTCTAACTCCTCTATAACAACCTATATCCATTAATCTTCTTATATTTATTTGTATCTCAGTTCTCAGAGATCCTTCCACCCTATACTCCTCATTAACAATGGTCCTTATGGATGTCATTTCGTCATCAGTCCAATCCTTTACCTTTTTACCTAAATCCACTCCTGCTTTATTGAGAATGTCTTTAGCAGTGAAATGTCCAATTCCGAAAATATAGGTAAGAGCGATTTCTCCTCTTTTATCATTTGGTAAATCTATACCTGCAATTCTAGCCATAATATTTATTGTTTAACCTTGCCGTTGTTTAAATTTTGGATTTTTCTTATTTATAATATATAACTTGCCTTTTCTGCATACGATCTTACAATCGTTGCTTCTCTTTTTTATTGATGATCTGACTTTCATGTTATCTTATTTATATCTGAACGTAATTCTACCTTTTGTTAAATCATATGGTGACATTTCAATCTTAACATTATCACCTGGCAATAATTTTATATAATGTAACCTCATCTTTCCCGATATATGAGCAGTTATAATATGACCATTCTCAAGCTCAACACGAAACATAGCATTAGATAAGGCTTCTGTAATTACTCCATCTTGCTCTATTGACTTTTGTTTAGCCATTTTTTTATTTTATTTCTGATTCAACAAATTCAAAAGAAGATAAAACATCTGCAGTATCCTTTCCAACAGCAACAGTATGCTCAAAATGAGCAGAAGGTCGTCCATCTGAGGTAATAATTGTCCATCCGTCTTTTAATTGTTTTATATTTTTTTTACCCATATTGATCATTGGCTCAATTGCTATCACCATGCCATCTTTCAAGACAGTACCTCTTCCTCTTTTTCCAAAATTAGGCACTTCAGGTTCTTCATGTAGATGTCGACCAACGCCATGACCAATCAACTCTCTCACAACAGAATAACCTTTTGATTCTGCATATTGCTGAATCGCACTACCAATGTCGCCAATCCTATTTCCCACTATTGCCATTTTTAATCCACAATAAAGAGATTCTTTGGTTGTCTGCGTCAATTCCCTCATATGCCAATCTACTTCTCCCACTTCAAAAGTATAAGCAGAATCTCCATAAAAACCGTTTTTTACAACTCCACAATCTACTGATATAATATCACCATCCTGTAAAGTTGAATCTCCAGGAATACCATGAACTACTACATTATTTCTAGATGTACATAATGTATTAGGAAAACCACTATATCCTTTAAAAGCAGGTACTGCATTATTATCCCGAATAAACTCTTCTGCCTTCTTGTCTAATTCAGACGTTTTTATTCCAGGCGCTATCATTTGCCCAACAACTGCCAAAGTTTTTCCTACAAGCAGAGAACTTTCTCTAATCAACTCTATTTCTTCAATGCTATATATCATTTTATTACCCTGAATAACTCATAGATGATCTACCTTTAATTTTTCCGGATTTCATTAACCCATCATAATGTCGCATCAATAAATGACTCTCTATTTGTTGGAGAGTATCCAGAACAACGCCAACCATAATTAACAAAGATGTTCCTCCATAGAAATAAGCAAATTGTCTGTTTAATCCGAATATTACAGCAAAAGCCGGCATGATAGCTACCAATGAAAGAAATATTGCACCAGGTAGTGTAATCCTTGACATAACATTATCAATAAAATCTGCTGTCCTTTTTCCTGGTTTTATGCCAGGAATAAATCCTCCATTTCTTTTTAAATCATCTGCCATCTGAACTGGGTTAACTGTAATTGCAGTATAGAAATAAGTGAATAGAATAATCATGATTGCAAATACGAAATTATACCAGAACCCTGTAAAATCAGCAAAGACGGCTGCAATCCCTGTAAGGGTTTCAGAGTTAGCAAAACCAACCAAAGTGAATGGAATAAACATAATAGCCTGGGCAAATATTATTGGCATAACCCCAGCCGCATTTACTTTTATAGGTAAATACTGCCTTACACCTCCGTACTGCTTATTGCCAACAATACGTTTTGCAAATTGTACAGGTATGCGTCTTGTGCCTTGAACTAACAATATTGTTCCTAATATTACAAGTAAGAAAAAGACCATTTCAACCAATATCAATACCATCCCGCCACTATTCAATCTTGCATCAATTTCTGAAAAGAATGCAGTCGGAAGCCTGGACATAATCCCAATTGCAATAATTAAAGAGATTCCATTTCCTATCCCTTTATCTGTAATTCTCTCACCTAACCACATGACGAACATAGTGCCTGTTATAAGAATAATTACAGCAGGGAAATTAAATGTCCAAAATCCGGGATTAATAATGGCATTTGCAGGAATTGTTGCATAAAGATATGAAGGCGCCTGGCCAGCAGTTATAATGACTGTCAGCATTCTTGTCCATTGATTAATTTTATTTCTGCCGCTTTCCCCTTCTTTTTGAAGTTTTTGAAATGCAGGAACAGCAACACCTAATAACTGCATTACAATCGAAGCTGAAATATATGGCATAATACCTAAAGCAAATATTGAAGCACGTGCAAAAGCTCCACCGGCAAATGCATTAATCAATGCTGCTATACCTGAAGGATTGGTATTGCTTGCTTCTAAAGCACTAGAGTCAATTCCAGGTAACACAATAAAAGAACCCACACGGTAAATCAATAAAAATCCAATAGTTGCAAGAATCCTGTTACGAAGATCTTCAATCTTATATATATTAATCAGAGTATTTATTAATCCTTTCACAGTTTATTCTTTATTCTTACTTTCTGCATCTTTGCTAACCATATCTGAGTCTTTATCTGTAATTTGCTTATTCTCTGTTTTTGGTTTTGTATTCGAATGGTGTTCAATTATTATAGCTTTACCTCCAACCGACTCAATGACTTTTTTAGCTTTTGCTGAAAACCCATGTGCTGAAATAGTAACTTTGGAAGTCAATTTCCCTCTACCTAATATCTTAATTAAATCAGCCTTTGATGCCAAACCATTTTTTACAAGAATTACCGGATCGAATTCCTTAATTTTTTTCTTATCACAAAAATCCTGAATTGTATCGATATTAATCCCATGATATTCTTTCCTGTTTCTATTTTTAAAACCAAATTTAGGTACTCTTCTCTGTAATGGCATCTGGCCACCTTCAAAGCCAAAACGTTTCGAATATCCTGAGCGTGATTTTTGACCTTTATGACCACGTGTAGAAGTACCACCCAAACCAGATCCCTGTCCACGTCCTAATCGTCTCTTTCTGTGCAAAGAACCTTTTGCCGGCTTTAGATTACTTAAATCCATTAGACTATCTCCTCTACTTTAATAAGATGATTTATTTTTTTTATCATACCCATAATTTGTGGGGTTGCTTCATGTTCTACAGATTGACCTATCTTCCTGATTCCTAAAGCAGTCAATGTCCTTTTTTGACTTTTAGGACGTTTGATCTTACTTCTCACTTGAGTTATTTTGACTTTACTCATTTTTTAACCATTAAATACTTTTTCTACAGAAACACCGCGGTATTCAGAGACAATATATGCATCTCTTATTTGCATGAGTGCATTTATTGTAGCTTTTACCACGTTGTGTGGATTTGATGAACCTTTGGATTTTGCAAGTACATTGTTCACCCCAACACTTTCAAAAATAGCTCTCATTGCTCCTCCTGCAATTATTCCTGTTCCTTGAGCTGCAGGTTTCATAAATACTCTAGCTCCACTATATTTCCCTTCCTGGCTATGAGGAATCGTGCTATATACAATAGGAACTTTAATCAAGTTCTTCTTAGCATCATCAATTCCTTTGGATATTGCGGTTGTAACTTCTTTCGCTTTTCCCAAACCATACCCAACTATTCCGTTCTCATTACCAACAACAACTATCGCTGAGAAACTAAACGTACGTCCTCCTTTAGTTACTTTTGTTACCCTGTTAATACTTATTAAGCGATCAATTAAATCAATCTCACTTGATTTAATCCTCTTTGTACTTACTTCTGCCATAATTAAAACTTTAAACCTGATTCACGGGCAGATTCTGCTAATGCTTTAATCCTTCCATGAAATAAATAACCACCCCTATCGAAAACAACAGATTTAATACCTGCTTTTAAAGCTTTCTCAGCAATATCCTTACCGACATTGCTGGCTTTTTCCGATTTATATCTTTTATCTCCTTTTTTATATACTAATGAAGATGCTGAAGCTAATGTATTCTCGCTTCTATCATCAATTAACTGAGCATAAATATGCATATTACTTCGAAACACAGAAAGACGAGGTCTTTCTTTTGTGCCAGAAACACGTTTTCGAATTCTTTTCCGAATTCTATCTCTTCTATTTAATTTCTTATATGACATTATATTAAAATTATGCTGATGTAGTAGCAGTTTTACCTGTTTTTCTTCTGATTTGTTCACCTACAAATAATATCCCTTTACCTTTATATGGTTCTGGTTTTCTAAATGATCTTATTTTAGCAGCTACCTGACCAATCAATTGCTTATCATAAGACTCCAGAATAATAACTGGTTTTTTACCTTTTTCCTGAACTGCATTAATTTTTATTTCCTCAGGAACTTGTAAAACTATATTATGAGAATATCCAATATTAATATCTAAAACCTGACCTTGAACTTGTGCCCTGTAACCAACACCTACAATTTCCAATTCTATTTTAAACCCTTTTGATACTCCTACAACCATATTATTAATCAATGATCTGTATAATCCATGTTTAGCTCTGTGGTCACCAATATCACTTGCCCTGTTCAAGGTAATAATGTTATCTTGTATATTAACAGTAATTGCCAAATCAACTGCTTGTTGTAACTCTCCTTTCTTACCTTTAACTGTAACAATGTTATCCTCAGAAACCTCAACAGACACTCCTGTTGGTACTTCTATTGGTAATTTTCCAATCCTAGACATAACTTATCATCATTAATAAATATAACATAGTACTTCACCACCTATTCTTTCTTTTCTTGCTTCCTTATCTGTCATCACTCCATTAGATGTTGATAAAATTGCAATTCCTAGACCATTTAAAACCCTAGGGATATTCTTTGCAGAAGAATATATTCTTAAACCGGGTCTACTTACTCGTTTCAGCTTCCTAATTGCAGGGAACTTGGTTACTTGATGATACTTCAGTGCGATTTTGATAATATCCTGCTGACTCCCTTTTTCAATTTTATAATTAAGGACATATCCTTTGTCTTTTAATATTTGAGTTATGTCCTTCTTTAAATTAGAAGCTGGAATTTCAACTACCCGATGGTTGGCTTTTATTCCATTTCTTATTCTTGTCAAATAATCTGCTATTGGGTCTGTTATCATCTTTAAGTTCTTTTAATTTACCAACTCGCTTTCGTAATTCCTGGTATTAAACCTTTATTGGCCATTTCCCTAAAAGTAACTCTGGAAATCCCAAATTGTCTTATATAACCTTTTGGACGACCAGTTAATTTACATCTATTGTGCAATCTGACTTTTGAAGAATTCTTGGGCAACTTTTGTAGTGCTTCCCAATTCCCTGCAGCTTTTAGCAATGCTCTTTTTTCAGCATATTTTTCAACTAAACGTTTTCGTTTAATTTCCTTAGCTTTCATTGATTCTTTTGCCATACTATATTTTAATTTTTAAATGGTATTCCAAATTCTTTTAATAGGGCAAATGCTTCTTCATCAGTTTTTGCAGATGTCACAAAAGTAATATCAAAGCCATTCACCTTCGAAACTTTATCCATATTAATTTCTGGAAAAATTACTTGTTCTTTGATTCCAAGAGTATAATTACCTCTTCCATCAAATCCTTTACGGTTTAAACCTCTAAAATCTCTTGTCCTAGGTAAGGAAACTGCGGTAAGCCTGTCAAGAAACTCATACATTTTAGTATCTCTCAAAGTTACCCTGACCCCAATAGGCATTCCCTTTCTAAGTTTAAAATTAGAAATATCTTTTTTTGAATATGTTACAACTGATTTCTGACCTGTAATCTGAGACATCTCTTCTACACCTTTTTCTATCAGAATTTTATCACCTATTGCTGAACCGAGTCCCTGATTAAGACAAATTTTCTTCAGATAAGGTACTTGCATTGTATTTTTATAATTAAACTGTTTAATTAAAGAAGGTACAATTTCATTGTTGTACTTCTCTCTAAGTCTTGGAATGTAATTTTTCATTTAATCACCTCCCCTGATTTTTTTGCAAAACGAATTGATTTACCATTTTTATCTTTTCTTCTACCTATTCTGGTTGGATTTCCAGATTTTGGGTCAATGAGCATCAGATTACAAAGACGGATAGGAGCTTCTTTCTTGATTATACCGCCCTGAGGATACTGGGCATTCGGTTTGGTATGTTTGGATACCATATTAATGCCTTCCACTATCGCTCTTAACTTATTACGGTCAACTGACAGAACTCTTCCCTCCTGGCTTTTATAGTCACCTGCAATCACGACCACCTGATCGCCTTTTTTAATATTTAACTTTTGTCTTTTACTCATGTTATTTTAAATTACTTCTGAGGCTAATGACACTATTTTCATAAACTTCTTTTCTCTTAATTCTCGAGCAACTGGGCCATAAATACGAGTTCCAACCAATTCATTCGCCTCAGATAATAAAACACATGCATTATCGTCAAATCTTATATATGAACCATCCGCTCTTCTTACTTCCTTCTTAGTTCTTACTACTACTGCTCTATACACAGTACCTTTTTTTACATTAGAAGAAGGGATGGCATCTTTGACTGTAACCACTACTCCATCTCCTAATGAAGCATAGCGTCTTTTGGTTCCACCGAGAACCCTTATACATAGAACCTCCTTTGCTCCACTGTTATCAGCCACTTTTAATCTTGTTTCCTGTTGTATCATAGCTTAACTCTAATATTTATATCAGCTAGCCTTTTCAATAATATTCACAAGTCTCCAACATTTTCTTTTACTTAAAGGTCTTGTTTCGATTATTCTGACTTTATCCCCGATGCCACACTCATTATTTCTATCATCAGCAACCAACTTTGTTGATCTTTTTATAAACTTACCATATTTGGCATGCTTCATTTTGCGTTCTACATAGACCACAATAGACTTGTCCATTTTATTGCTATAAACTATTCCGATCCGTTCTTTTCTGAGATTTCTCATCTTTCTTATGCTTTATCTTTTTGAGGATTTTTATTGTCTTGAACATCCTGAACTGATTTATTATCTGCATCCAGTTCTCTTCTTCTGAGTTCAGTTTTAATTCTGGCAATTGTTTTTTTACTCTTTTTGATTGCCAATGGATTTTCTAGTTGAGAAACGGAATGACTCATTTTCATTCTTCTCAACTGATCCATTTGATCTATCAGACTATCTTTCAATTCCTCAGTTGTTTGTTCCCTAATAATTTGCTCTTTCATAAAAATTATATTATTCTGAATAATCTCTTCTTACAACAAATCTTGTTAATACAGGTAACTTCTGTGCTGCAAGTCTTAATGCCTCTTTGGCAGTTTGCAAATCAACTCCTTCAATTTCAAATAATATCCTACCTGGTTTTATTGGAGCTACCCAATGATCTATAGCTCCTTTACCTTTACCCATTCTGACCTCTGCAGGTTTTGTTGTGATTGGTTTATCAGGAAATATTCTGATCCAAACCTGCCCCTCTCTTTTCATATACCTTGTTAGAGCAACACGTGCTGCTTCTATTTGCGCACTTGTAATACGTCCCGGATCAATTGTTTTTATAGCAAATGTTCCAAATGCAATTTGGCTTCCTCGCGTTGCAATCCCTTTCACGCGGCCTTTTTGCTGCTTTCTATATTTTGTTTTTTTTGGTTGTAACATTCTATAATTGATTAAACCTACTTAATTCTCCTTTTAGATTTACTATTTTTATGGCCGGTTTTAAATGTTGGAGAGAGATCCCTTTTACCAAATACTTCTCCTTTGCAAATCCAAACTTTTACTCCAATACGACCAAAAGTTGTATGAGCTTCTGCTATTGAATAATCAATATCTGCTCGAAAAGTATGCAGAGGGATTCTCCCTTCTTTATATTGCTCAACCCTTGACATCTCAGCTCCGTTTAATCGACCTGAAATAGTAACTTTAATTCCTTCTGATCCCATGCGCATTGTTGAAGCTATGGCCATTTTGGTAGCACGCCTGAATGACACGCGGCTTTCGATCTGCCTTGCTATGCTTTCGGCAACTAGCTTTGCATCTAATTCTGGTCTTTTTATTTCAAAAATATTAATCTGAACTTCTTTACTGGTTATTTTTTTTAATTCCTCTTTAAGTTTATCTACTTCCTGACCTCCTTTACCTATTATTATTCCAGGTCTTGCAGTATTAACGGTGACGGTTATTAGTTTTAAAGTACGTTCTATAATTATTTTACTAACACTTGCTTTGCTTAAGCGGGCATTTAAATATCTGCGAATCTTGTGATCTTCAACAAGTTTTGCCGAATAATCTCTTCCTCCATACCAGTTAGAATCCCATCCTACGATATAACCAAGTCTATTACCTATTGGATTTGTTTTTTGTCCCATTTTTATTGGTTTTCTTCTTTGTAACGATCTAATATGAGTGTAACATGATTTGACCTTTTCCTAATTCTGTATGCTCTACCTCTTGGGGCGGGACGCAATCTTTTCAGAGTGCGTGATTGGTCAACATAAATTTCTTTTATAAACAGATTTGATTGCTCCCATTTTTCTCCTGATTTTTCCTGATAATTAAATAAAGCAGAACCAAGCAATTTCTGCAACCTTTTTGCGGATTCTTTCTTGCTGAACTGTAATACTTTCGAAGCTTCTTCTACATCAAGCCCTCTAATAATATCTACCACTAATCTCATTTTGCGAGTAGATGTCGGACAATTATTAAGTCTTGCAATGTATAGATTCTTTTTTTGTTCTTTTAGTGCTTCTGCCCTATTTCTTTTTCTTACACTCATTTTATTACTATTTCTTTTGACCGGCATGTCCTCTAAACTGACGAGTAGGTGCAAATTCACCCAGTTTATGACCCACCATATTTTCCGTGATAAAAACAGGTATAAATTTATTGCCGTTATGCACAGCAAATGTCAATCCTACAAAATCAGGAGTTATTACTGAAGCTCTGGACCATGTTTTAATAACAGATTTACTCTTTTTACTTTGAGCTTCTTCAACCCTTTTTACTAACTTGTAATGCACAAATGGTGGTTTCTTTAATGATCTGCTCATGTCAATTAATTATTTTTTTCTTTTCACCAATATTAATCTGCTGGAATTTTTTTTATTATTTCTTGTCTTATAGCCTTTTGCTGGTAGTCCCTTCCTTGATCTTGGATGACCACCTGATGCTTTGCCTTCACCACCTCCCATGGGATGATCAACAGGATTCATAGCAACGCCCCTGGTTCTTGGTCTTCGACCTAACCATCTTGATCTTCCTGCTTTACCTGATTTCTGAAGCTTACTATCAGAATTTGAAACTGAACCAATTGTTGCCATGCAAGTTATCAAGACCTGCCTTGTTTCTCCGGATGGCATGCGTAAAACTGCATATTTGCCATCCCTGGCTACAAGTTGTGCATAAGAACCGGCACTTCTCGCTATTTTTCCTCCCTGTCCTTTTTGTAATTCAATATTATGAACAATCGTACCTAATGGAATCTCTTTCAGGCTCAATGTATTACCTAATTCAGGAGGTACACCTGTACCAGAGATAATCTCTTGCCCCACTTTTAAACCATTAGGTGAAAGGATGTAGCGCTTTTCTCCATCTTTATAAAATAACAACGCTATTCTGGCATTTCTGTTTGGATCATATTCAATACTTTTAACAATAGCGCTAATTCCAAATTTATCCCGTTTAAAATCAATCTTTCTATAGCGTTTTTTATGACCACCTCCAATATAACGCATAGTCATTTTACCTGAATGGTTTCTTCCACCGGATTTGGTTTTCTTCTTCAGCAAACTCTTCTCAGGTGAGTTAACATTTGATGTAATTTCATCAAAAGCACTTATTACTTTAAACCTCTGTCCGGGTGTTGTAGGATTTAACTTTCTTACTGCCATATCAATCAATTATTACACATGACTATAAAAATCAATTGTTTCACCCTGAGAGAGAGTAACAATTGCTTTTTTAACTGTGTTTGTTTTTCCTTTAATTATTCCTCCTTTAGTAAATCTCTGTCTTGCTTTTCCTCTAACAATCATTGTATTTACAGATTCGACATTAACTCCATACATCTCTTCTACTGCTTTTCGTATCATTAATTTATTTGCATTTCGATTAACTATAAAACCAAAACGATTAAACTTCTCACCTAAAGCAGTCATTTTCTCTGTAATAATCGGCTTAATTAAGATGTCTGTCATAACAATATTAATTTAATATTTTTTCAATTGCCAATATAGAACTCTCCATAAACAATAATTGTTCTGCATTCAGTATTTCATAAGTATTTAAATCTGATGCCTGCATTATCCTAGTATTTGGTATATTCCTTGATGATAAAAAAAGATTCTCGTCATTCTTGGATAACACCAATAAAGTTTTTAACTGTTCAATATTTAAATTTTTAAATATTTCTGATAATTTTTTTGTTTTAGGTTCTTCAAAATTGAAGTTTTCTACAACTTTAATTTTATTCTCTTTTGCTTTTCCGGATAATGCAGACTTGCGCGCCAATATTTTTACTTTTTTGTTTATTTTAATATCATATACCCTAGGCTTTGGCCCAAACACTCTTCCGCCTCCTCTGAAAAGAGGATTTTTAATATCTCCAACTCTGGCATGACCTAAACCTTTCTGTCTCCTAAGTTTAACTCTGCTTCCTTTGATTTCACCACGTTCTTTAGCCTTACTGGTTCCTTGTCTTTGTTTGGCCAAATATCTTTTTATATCAAGATAAACTACATGTTCATTTGGTTCTATACCAAAGATAGAATCATCTAATTTTATCTTTTTATTGGCTTTTTTTCCGTTAATATTATATACGTCCAGGTTCATTTCTAAACTTGATTATTTTCTTATTACTATATAAGCACCTTTAGGGCCGGGAACTGCTCCACTAACTATGATCACATTTTCAGATGATCTGATTTCTAATACTCTCAAGTTAAATACTTTCACTTGTTGACCACCTTGCCTCCCAGCCATCCTCATTCCTTTAAAAACTTTAGAAGGATAAGAAGATGCCCCTACAGAGCCAGGAGCTCTTAACCTATTATGCTGTCCGTGAGTACTATCTCCAACACCCCTGAAACCATGCCTTTTCACCACTCCCTGAAATCCCTTACCTTTTGCTTTTCCAATAACATCCACGTATTCTCCTTCAATAAACACATCTCCAACACTTATCATATCTCCAATCTTATAATTTCCATTCATTCCCTTAAATTCAATCGTTTTCATTTTTGGAGTAGTTCCCGCTTTTTTAAAATGTCCGTATAAACCTCTGGGTGTTCTGCTTTCTTTACGTTCCCCATAAGATAATTGAATAGCCTCGTACCCATCCGTTTCATTGTTCTTTAACTGGGTAACAACACAATGTCCGACTTCCAATAATGTGCATGGTATATTTTTACCTTCATTATTAAAAATGCTTGTCATTCCTAATTTCTTTCCAATAAGTCCGGCCATCTTATTATTATATTTTAATTTCTACTTCAACACCACTTGGTAATTCCAGTTTTTCAAGAGCATCAATGGTTTTCGCAGATGAATTATATATATCCATCAATCTCCTGTATGAACAAAGTTGAAATTGTTCCCTTGACTTTTTATTCACATGAGGTGATCTTAAAACTGTATAAATCCTTTTTCTGGTAGGCAACGGAATAGGACCACTAACAACAGCGCCTGTAGATTTAACAGTTTTCACTATCTTCCCTGCTGATTTATCCACCAGGTTATGATCGTATGATTTTAATTTTATTCTAAACTTTTGTGCCATAATCTTTTATGCAACTTTAATTTTACCAGTAATTCTTGCAATTACCTCATTAGTTATATTTTGAGGGCATAATTTATATTGATCAAATTCCATTGTAGATGATGCTCTTCCAGACGACAAAGTTCTTAAAACAGTCACATATCCAAACATCTCACCTAAAGGAACTTTCACATGTATCGCTTTTACCGCACCTCTGTCTTCCATACCTTCCACCTGTCCTCTTCGTCTATTGATATCTGCAACCACATCTCCCATATTCTCTTCTGGTGTTAGTACTTCTAATTTCATTATAGGTTCTAACAACACCGGATTTGCTTTTTTCAGAGCATTGCGATATGCCTGACGAGCACAAATTTCAAAAGAGAGGGAATCGGAATCAACGGCATGAAACGCCCCATCAAGTAAGGTAACTTTCAGATTTAGCATTTGAAAACCAGCCAAAATACCATTTTTCATAGCACCTTCGAATCCTTTTTGAATGGCCGGGATATATTCTTTAGGAATATGTCCACCTTTCACTTTATCAATAAACTCCAAGCCAACTTTTCCCAGATCATCACAAGGAGCAACTTCAACTTGAATATCTGCGAATTTACCTTTTCCTCCTGTCTGCTTTTTATATATTTCCCTGTGCTGAACACTGCTTGTTATAGCTTCTTTGTAGTTTACCTGCGGAGTTCCCTGATTACATTCAACTTTAAATTCCCGCCTTAACCTGTCTATAAGAATCTCAAGATGCAATTCGCCCATACCGGATATGACTGTCTGTCCAGATTCAGGATTTACAGTAACTTTAAATGTTGGATCTTCTTCTGAAAGCTTCAACAAAGCAACTGATAGTTTATCAATATCAGCTTGTGTTTTTGGCTCAACTGCAACTCCAATTACAGGATCAGGAAAAGTAATGGATTCCAAGATGATAGGATGTTTAAAATCTGTCAGTGTATCTCCTGTTTTTATATCTTTAAATCCAACTCCTGCTCCAATATCTCCAGCAGTAATTTCCTTGATAGCATTCTGCTTATTTGAATGCATTTGGAATATGCGGGAAATTCTTTCTTTTTTTCCTGTTCTATTATTATACACCTGACCTCCGGCTGATAATTTACCAGAATAAACTCTAAAATAACACAATCGACCTACAAAAGGATCAACGGCAATTTTAAATGCTAAAGCTGAAAAAGATTCATTCTCATCCGGGTGTCTTTCTTCTTCTTTATTTGTAAATGGATTCACACCACTAACTGCTGGTATATCTAATGGACTAGGTAAAAATGCAACTACAGAGTCTAACAATTTTTGTACTCCTTTATTTCTAAATGCTGAACCGCAAAGCACTGGAACAATGGACATGTTTAGTGTTGCCTTCCTGATGGCCGTTAACATTTCTTCCTCCGTGATTGACTCTTCATCCTCGATAAATTTATCCAGCAATGTTTCATCCGATTCTGCAACACCTTCAATTAAGCGTTTCCTCCACTCAATAGTTATTTCCTTTAGATCTTCTGGAATTGGGATAATAGTGAAAGTTCTCCCCAAGTCTTCTTCTTTCCATGTGAATGCTTCATTCCTTATTAAATCAACTACTCCTCTGAATGTCTCCTCTTTTCCAATGGGTAATTGTATAGGAACCGGATTTGCGCCAAGTTTATTTTTAATTTGATCGAGGACTCTAAAAAAATCTGCACCTGATCTATCCATTTTATTTACAAAGCACACCCTAGGAACCTTGTATTTGTCAGCTTGTCTCCATACGGTCTCTGACTGCGGCTCTACTCCACCAACAGCGCAAAAGATTGCGATGGCACCATCCAGAATACGTAACGATCTCTCAACCTCGACAGTAAAATCCACATGACCTGGAGTGTCAATGATATTGATCCGGTGATCTTTATTGAGATATTTCCAAAAAACGGTTGTAACAGCAGAAGTGATTGTAATTCCTCTTTCCTGTTCCTGTTCCATCCAATCCATAACAGCCGCACCATCATGAACTTCACCAAGCCTGTGACTTAATCCTGTATAATAAAGCACTCGTTCAGTTGTTGTGGTTTTGCCGGCATCAATATGAGCCATTATGCCAATATTACGTGTATATGATAAATCTCTTGCTAACATCTCCAAACTCATTTAGAATTTAAAATGTGAAAATGCTTTATTTGCTTCTGCCATTCTATGTGTGTCTTCCTTCTTTTTAAATGCTCCTCCCTCTTCTCTGGAAGCCGCAATTACTTCCTCAGCCAACTTAAACGCCATCGATTTTCCACTACGTTTTTTGGCAAATAAAATAAGCCATTTCATTGCCATGGATATTTTACGCTCTGTCCGTATTTCCCGGGGAATCTGAAATGTAGCACCTCCAACGCGCCTGCTCATTACTTCAACCTGCGGAGTAACATTCGAAAGAGCTTTCTTCCACACTTCCAAACCATTTTCTTTGGTTTTTTGCTCTACAACTTTAATAGCATCATAATATATCCGAAAAGCGATACTTTTTTTTCCGTTTCTTTGTATATTATTGACAAACCTTGTAACCAGTTCCTCATTAAATTTAGGATCGGGCAGACATAATCTTTTTTTAGCTCTTGTTTTCCGCATATTAATTATTTAGTTTTTTGGTCGTTTAGCCCCATATTTTGATCTTGCTTGCCCTCTGCTTTCCACACCAGCAGTATCTAACGCTCCTCTAACCACATGATAACGAACACCCGGTAAATCCTTCACCCTTCCTCCTCTAACCAAAACAATTGAGTGCTCCTGTAAGTTATGTCCTTCCCCAGGGATATAAGCATTTACTTCATTCCCATTAGTGAGTCTCACCCTGGCCACTTTCCGCATGGCAGAATTTGGTTTCTTGGGTGTGGTTGTGTAAACGCGTACACAAACTCCCCTTTTCTGTGGACAGGAAGCCAAAGCTATTGATTTGCTTTGTTTCACTTTTGTTGTTCTCCCTTTTTTTATCAATTGTTGAATTGTTGGCATAAAATATTATATCTATTTTTTCTAACTTGTTGTAATTCAATCGTTAATTAAACATTTCCCAATACAGTATTATCCTCGTTTTGTTAAAGGGGCTGCAAATGTACGGAATTATTTGTGAAATACAAGCTAACTAATCACAAAATATTTTTTTTCAGATTTCAACAATGTACTGGAAATGAAATTTGATTGCATTTTAGAACACTCATCCGAGCTTTCTCAAAAATGCACTTAACATGAACCAGCAGATTTTATTGCTTACGCGTTGGCTTCCGAAAGACGCGGTATAGGGGTATAAAAAATCAGAATATACCTGCAACGTGTGCAGGATTTTTATCCGGTAAACCGGCTGTTTTTAAGTATAAATTCTTTGTAAGTAGTAATTCCAAGGTTCTAAGTAGGTAAAAAAAGGCATGAACTCAAACCGGAAATTTTTTAGAAAAACCTTTGCAATTTAAAAAAATAATACTATAATTGAATCGTCAAATTAATACAAAGCAAGTTTGTTTTACTCAACAACCTTGTGAAACTTGACATTTATCATATATCTCTTAAAATTATCTGATTTGAAGTTACAGCAAATTTTATATGCTGTCGAGAACTTTGTGCTTAATATTGAACTACTTTGTGATCGGATACTAAAATACTATCTTTACAGCCATTGCAGGCAGCTTTAGCTGACTGATAAAAGAAAAGAATACTAATGGCTTTAGCCGCAAAAAATACAAGCCAGGACAACACTTCCTTAGAAAAAGAAATAGATGTATTGGTTTACAAAATGTATGAACTAAGTTATGATGAAGTGAAAATAATAGACAAAATTTTTGTTTCAGTCAGGATGAGTATGGGAAAGTAAAAGTTGTATAAAATGAAAAATAAATGATGTTAAAGCAAAAAAAGGATAAAAACAATTTGTAAAACATGAGAAGGAAAAGCATCCGTCTTATTTTAGTTCTTTCGGTAATTTTTCTTATCGGATTGATAGCTACACAAATATACTGGGTGTTTAAAGCTTATGAACTACAACAAAAACAATTCAATTACGAAGTCACAACTGCATTAAAAAATGTTGCAAGAAAAATATTAAAAGATAGTAAAGACCCTTCAATTCTTATTGATCCGGTGGTGCAAATCTCTGACGACTACTACAGGGTCAGAATCAATGATACACTTTACCCCTACTACCTTGAATCTTTATTGAAAAATGAATTCAAAGAACAGGAAATCAACACCAGTTTTGAATATAATATTTATGATTGTTTTAATGATTCTGTAGTTTTTGAAAAATATGTGCCTTTCGGACACGACACTTCCTTTATTGAACAGGTTAAAGCCCCACCTGTGGACTGGGACAATGATGCACATTATTTTGGTGTATATTTTCCGGAAAAACAAAAACATCTGCTTTTTAGGATGAGTTTTTGGTTTTTATCCTCTTGTTTATTGATTATTGTGACAATATTTTTTGCATATGCTATGTCTGTAATACTTAAGCAAAAAAGATTATCTGAGATTAAAACAGACTTTATAAACAATATGACACATGAATTTAAAACGCCCATCTCAACTATATCTTTATGCAGCGAGGTACTGAAGAAAGAAGAAATAGCCACGGATAAAAAGCGCCTGTCACATTATGCAAACATTATTTATCAGGAAAACAACCGTTTGAAAATCCAGGTAGAAAAGGTATTGCAAGCCTCAATACTCGACAAGGATAATGTCAAATTAACCAGAAGTAAACTTGACGTTCATGATATAATAAATAATGCACTTAAAAGCATGGCATTAAGCATGAATGAACTTAATATTAGAAGCGTTTTAAAACTAAATGCTGAGCATGCTATTATCACGGGTGATGAAGTGCATATCACCAACATCATCCTGAACCTTTTAGATAATGCATGTAAGTACTCGGAAGAGGGTACTGAAATCATCATTAAAACTAAAAATGTTAAAGATAAGATAAGGATTACTGTGCAAGATAATGGCATCGGTATCGGAAAAGATGAAATAAAACATATATTCACTAAGTTTTACAGAGTTCCAACCGGGGATCTGCATGATGTGAAAGGCTTTGGGCTTGGCTTGAATTATGTTAGAATAATGACAGAAGCACATCACGGGACTGTATCGGTTAAAAGTGAAGTCGGTAAAGGCAGTAGTTTTCAAATTGAATTACCTTTGAATTGAGAAATGCAAAAAAAGAATCTGCTTCTTGTTGAAGATGACCTGAATTTAGCTTTTGTTATAAAAGACAATCTTGAAAAATATGGGTTCAATGTTTGTCATGCAAAGGATGGTATGTCCGGCTATGAAAAATTTCTAACAGAACCATTTGATTTATGCATTCTTGATATCATGCTGCCCAAGAAAAATGGATATTCCGTTGCTAATGAGATCAGAAAAAGCGACAAACAAGTGCCAATAGTTTTCCTTACTGCCAAATCTCTTCCTGAAGATAAAATAAAAGGATTAAAAACAGGTGCTGATGATTACATTACAAAACCATTCAATTTTGAAGAGCTGCTATTAAGAATTGAAGCTATATTAAAAAGAGTGGACAATACATCAGAAGGAGAAAATAAAAGGGATGTCTTCACTATTGGAAATTATATATTTGATTATCCAAATCTTGAATTAAAATCTGATGATTCGTCAAAAACCTTGACAAAGAAAGAAGCAGGATTGTTACGTTTATTATGTATTCACCAAAATAACGTCCTTTCCAGAGAAACAGCTCTTAAAATAATATGGGGCGATAGTGATTATTTTCTTGGAAGAAGCATGGATGTTTTTATCGTTAAATTAAGAAAATACCTGTCTGGTGATCCCCGAATCAAAATTGTTAATATTCATAGCGTTGGATTCAGAATGACCGTTGATTTAAAATAATATATTTTAACCGATTTTAGAAACAATAGAGTTGAATAAAAGACCCTCTTTTTTAGAAGCATTGCTACCTATTATATTCCTGATAGGATTACTTATTATCAATGTACTTATATTCAGAGATGATGCCATTTCAGGATCCAACCAAATGGTTTTATTACTATCAGCTTCTTTTACAGCTCTTCTATCGTTTATAAATGGAACAAAATGGGGGCAATTACTCAAAGGAGCAGTCAATAGTATCAAATCATCACTTTCAGCAATATTAATATTAATGCTCATTGGTTCTCTTGCAGGCACATGGTTATTAAGTGGCATTGTGCCTGCTATTATCTACTATGGATTACAAGTTCTAAATCCAAAAATTTTTCTTTTTGCAGCATGTATAGTTTGTTGTATAGTTTCCTTAACAACTGGTAGCTCCTGGTCAACCACAGGTACAATTGGAATTGCTTTAATGGGGATAGGACAGGCTCTTGGATTGCATGTTGGATTGACAGCCGGAGCTATTATCTCTGGTGCATATTTTGGAGATAAAATGTCACCTTTATCAGACACTACCAATCTGGCACCTGCTATGGCTGGTACTGATATTTTTACACACATCCGTTATATGATGATCACAACCATTCCAACAATAATAATTTCTTTATTGATTTTTTTAATTATTGGGTTTACCGGACAAGCATCGGACTTAACACCTGATATCCATGAATTATTGTTTGCAATACAAAACAAATTTAATATAACACCATGGTTGTTTATTGTTCCTTCACTTGTAATTGGAATGATTATACTTAAAGTTCCTCCGCTTCCCGCATTGTTAACCGGAGCATTGTTAGGTGGTCTGTTTGCAATAATTTTTCAACATGGAATTATAGAAGAGATATCAGGCATTCACAACGATTATTCAAAGGCTTGTTACATAGCTGTTATGGACGCATTATCAAGAACGATTCGTGTTACGACCGAAAATGATATGATAAATAAATTGTTAACAACCGGTGGTATGGGAGGAATGATGAATACGATTTGGCTAATTATGTGCGCCATGACTTTTGGTGGTGTAATGGAAGCAGCAGGATATCTCAAACGCATCACAGAAGCATTGATAACACTTGTCAATTCAGCCGGTTCACTAATTGCTACCACAGCAGGCACTTGTGTATTTTTTAACATAACAGCCTCCGATCAATATCTCTCCATCGTTGTTCCAGGCAGGATGTATAAAGACATTTATAAGGAAGAAGGGCTTTTGCCTGAAAACTTAAGCCGCACACTTGAAGACTCTGGAACTGTTACTTCTGTTCTTGTACCATGGAATACTGGTGGTGCTTATAACAGTAAAGTTTTAGGTGTTCCGACATTAACTTACCTGCCATTTTGCTTTTTCAACATTATAAGTCCAATTATGACTGTATTTGTTGGCTATTTAGGATACAAAATCAGGAAGATGAATAAATCCAATCAAATTGATTAAAATATCAATAGATTTACTGTTGAATTCAATTAATACCAAATACCCATTTCCCTATAGAGAACAAAAACAGAATCAGCAAAGCAATTCCTGTTAGATTAAGTAAGATACCTGTTTTCATCATTTCACCAATTGATATTTTTTCACTTCCAAAAACAATAGTGTTAGGAGGTGTGGCAACTGGAAGCATAAATGCATAAGAAGCTGAAATGGTAACCGGGAGCAGCAGTAGAAGCGGATGATAATTTGCATTTTGAGCAATAGGTATAAGGAAGCCCAACACAAGAATTGTCGATGCTGTGTTTGATGTCAATTCCGTAAAAAATGTCATAAAAGAACAAAGTAAAAAGACCATTATGAATGGATTCATGTTTGTAATGCCAATTAGATTATCAGCAAGCCAGTTAGATAGGCCGGAACTCATAATTCCTGAGGCAAGTGCAAATCCTGCACCAAATAATAAAATAACACCAATTGGCAGTTTTTGAACTTCTTTCCACGATATTATTGTCTTACCTCTTTCACTTTTAGAAGGAAAAATTAATAATATAACAGCTGATAGTATTGCCACTGTTCCTTCACTTACCATAGAAGGATCAGTTAAAATATCAGACCAACCTGGAATAGTAAAACTACCGATAACAATATCTTTTTCAAAAAACCAAAGAAGAATTGTAATCAGAAATACGATAGAAACAACATTTTCTTCAAAAGACATTTTACCAAGGTCTTTGTACTGTTTTCTGCAATAATTTATATCTAATCTGATATCGTGCATGCCTTGTAGATATTTCCATCGAATCAACCAATAACAAATAATAAAAAATGCAAGGCTTATCGGAACACCAAAAAGCATCCATGTTGCAAAAGTGATGGGCGGATAATCAGGGAAATTCTCGTTAAAAAATTGCATCAAATAAACATTTGGTGCTGTACCAATAACAGTGGCTGTACCTCCAATAGAAGAAGCATAAGCCAGACCAAGCAGGAATGGAGTATGTAGTGATTTTTCTTTTGATGAAGTATTCTCGTCAAGATGCTTAATCACTGCAAGTATAGCAGGTAAAAGCATCATCACTGTTGCCGTGTTCATTATCCACATGGATAAAAAATAACTTGCCAACATAAATCCCAGCAAAATACTGCCCGGAGATGAGCCCATCATTAA
The DNA here is from genome assembly GCA_964619305.1 of uncultured Flavobacteriales bacterium. Lineage (GTDB taxonomy): Bacteria > Bacteroidota > Bacteroidia > Flavobacteriales_H > CAZUDW01 > CAZUDW01. Next base: position 12,585 of record CAZUDW010000009.1, on the reverse strand, counting down.
AATAATTTTTAGCGCTAATCTCTTGTGCAAGTTCCATCTCTCCATCGCAAATGCAAGGATGAAACCACCAATAAAAAGAAAAATAATGTGATTCATATAGTTTGGAGCGACCTCCTTCATTGAGGCTACTCCAAGCAGCGGAAATAACACAAGAGGTAATAATGCAGTAATGTAGATATTGACTGCTTCAAAAATCCACCAAAACGCCATCCAGGCAACTACAAAACAGGCTGCTCCGATTTGTTCATTATCATTGTCTTTGAACAGATACCAAAGAATGGCTCCTGCTATAGGACCGGATAATATTTTTAGTAATCTATAAATATTTAAATACATTTTTAATAACTAATCTATAATTATCTTACAATATTAGTATTTAATACACATAAAACAGCGTGGATTATCTACACAGCGATTCATTTCGTTCTCTTATATTTGCTGTCTTTAATTCATTGATGAAATCAAAGCCAAATAATCAATTATTCTTAGCTGCCATGATATTGGTTTCATCATTAACTTATTCTCAGGATTATATTAAGAAACAACTTCCCACCGAAGTAAAATATAATCCTTCAGCAGTAATAGATTCAGCCTATGGGATCACAATGTACAAAATGTTAAATTTTAGATTGGGTGGTGATTCTGTCCGGTATTGCAGTGGATATTCTTGTGAGGGCTGGATAGAAGATCATTATGTGGATGGTAGCCTATTGCACCGGGGATACTACATTGAAGGTCAGTTAAAAATATATAAAAACTATTTTCCTAATGGACAACTTGAAAGGGAATTTAGAATTATTGATGATTACAAAAGCATAATGAAAGTTTATTATAATACCGGAAAGTTAAAATCAGAAATCAAGTATATAGGTCAGGATGCATCAAAATGGCAGGATTATTATTCAAATGGACAACTGGAATATTATGAAGAATATAATAAAGGGAATGAATATTATATTGCGCAGAATTCATACTTTAAAAACGGAAAACCAGAATCTCTTCTTGAGTTAGATAATAAAAAGAAACTGATATTCACAAAAAAAGGATACTACCCCAATGGAAATATAAAAGAAGAAGGTTTGGTGCAATATAGTATGGACCTATTCGATTACAGGAAAATAGATAAGTGGTCTTCTTATGATGAAAATGGCAAAATCATCAAAGACACATTTTACGAGAACGGTAAAATACACAAGGAAAAAACATATTGATTTTAATAACGACAGGCAGTAACACTCAGCCTCTTAAGAATTTTCTTATTTTTTGTCGCTTGTGTCATCTTCAACTTCCTCAAAATCGACATCAGTCACCTCGTCCTCTCCGCTTTTTTTATCCTCTGTTTCATTACTCTGCTGAGCTGACTGATTCCCATTCTCTTGAGAAGCATTATAAATCTCCTGAGACGCTGCCTGAAATTCTTTATTCAGTTTTTCCAGGCATTTATCAATCTCTCCAACATCTTGGGATGCATGAGCTTGTTTCAATGCATTAAGTGCATCTTCAATAGGTTGTTTCTTTTCTGGTGGTATTTTATCACCAAACTCTTTAAGATTTTTCTCAGTTTGGAAAATCATAGCATCTGCCTTATTGATCTTGTCAACTTTTTCTTTTTGTGTTTTGTCCTCTTCTGCATTTGCCTCTGCTTCCTTTTTCATCCTTTCTATTTCATCATCCGAAAGACCTGTGGATGCTTCAATCCTGATGCTTTGCTCTTTGCCCGTTCCTTTATCTTTTGCTGAAACATTTAATATACCGTTTGCATCTATATCAAATGTTACTTCAATCTGTGGAACACCCCTTGGTGCAGGTGGAATGCTATCAAGATGAAAACGGCCTATTGTTCTGTTATGGCTTGACATTGATCTTTCACCCTGTAACACATGGATTTCAACTGATGGCTGATTATCTGATGCTGTTGAAAAAACTTCAGATTTTTTACTTGGTATTGTTGTATTTGCCTCAATAAGTTTTGTAAAAACACCACCAAGAGTTTCAATCCCAAGCGATAATGGAGTGACATCCAAAAGAAGAACATCTTTAACCTCACCTGTAAGTACCCCTCCTTGTATTGCTGCTCCAATCGCGACAACTTCATCAGGATTCACGCCTTTTGAAGGTGCCTTGCCAAAGAAATCTTCTACAGCTTTTTGGATAGCGGGAATTCTGGTGGATCCTCCAACAAGAATAACATCGTCAACATCATTAGTGCTTAAACCAGCATTTTTTAACGCAGATTTACATGGTTTAATTGTTTTGGAGATAAGACTTTCAGACAATTGTTCGAATTTAGCTCTTGAAAGTGTACGTACTAAATGTTTAGGCACACCGTCCACTGGCATAATATAAGGAAGGTTAATCTCTGTTGAGGCTGTACTGGATAGTTCAATTTTTGCTTTTTCAGCGCCTTCTTTTAAACGTTGCAATGCCATCGGATCTTTTCTCAGGTCAATTCCTTCATCTTTTTTAAATTCTTCTGCCAACCAGTCAATTATCACCTGGTCAAAATCATCTCCTCCCAGGTGGGTATCTCCATCTGTAGATTTCACTTCAAATACACCATCTCCCAACTCAAGTATTGATACATCATGTGTGCCACCACCGCAATCAAATACAACGATTTTCATGTCCTTCCCTCGTTTATCCAAACCATAAGCCAAAGATGCAGCCGTAGGCTCATTGATAATTCGGCTCACCTTTAAACCTGCAATCTCTCCGGCTTCTTTTGTTGCCTGTCTCTGAGAATCATTAAAATAAGCAGGGACAGTTATAACAGCTTCAGACACCTTTTGTCCTAAATAATCTTCAGCTGTTTTCTTCATTTTCTGGAGTATCATCGCTGATATTTCCTGTGGGGTATAGCTTTTTCCATCGATATCTACCTTTGGAATATTATTGTCTCCTTTTTTGATTTTGAAAGGCACTCGGCTTATCTCCTTTTGAGCTTCATCAAATGTCAGCCCCATAATTCTTTTTATAGAAGACACTGTTTTAACAGGATTTGTTATTGCCTGCCTCTTTGCCGGTTCTCCAACTTTCCGCTCTCCTCCATCAACAAAGCCTACAATAGAAGGTGTTGTGCGTTTCCCCTCACTGTTGGGAATAACCACCGGTTCATTGCCTTCCATTACAGCAACACATGAATTGGTAGTTCCAAGATCTATTCCTATTATTTTAGCCATTTTATTTGGTTTTTAAATTATATATTCTGATGACAATGTCAATGACCATGCCATTGATAATTAAGATTAAAATACCGAAATTATGGCACAAAGCAGATAAAAAAATTCGAATATTTTATGACAGCTTGTCACAAAATCAATTATGATAACATGATTCCGGATCGTTTTTTGGTTTGCCAGTATGGCAAAATCCCTTTGCCGTTGTATAACCGCTTAATTGACCTCTCACTAATTCCGTTATTGACTGAGAAGACATCTCCCGTTCTTCCACTTTTTGATATCGACTTGAAAAAATTCCTATCCCATTGTCAATGTTTGTAAATTCAGGTTTTTCCTGCACTATGCCGGTAGATGGTGAATTTACATCAATATACGTGTTAAGATCATCTCCTGCAACTGTAACAACTATATCAAGCATCCCCGGCCATCTCTTTAACACACCTGTATCCTCAGTGATATCATTCACCCTATCGCCAACAATCTTATAAAAATCCTCCCCATCAACTGCTATTTTCATTTCCTTTCCGCCCACAATATCAAACGATTTAAGCGTTTGTAATCCCATTTCAATTGTATGCGCTTCCATTACAGTGTCACTTCCAGAGACTTTTTGATCATTATAATGAAAAACCAGTTTTGTATCATATCGCTTACCATCTTTTGCTGAAGCCCATTTAATATCCTGTGTTGTGTAGTCAGTACTTGTAGCAAATGATACCGGGAAATTACGTGGAGGAAAGGTAACCACAAAATCATCAACGATTTCAGTTTCTGCAGACACAGTTTTCTTGCCCTCCCCAATATTTATTACTAATTTGAATTTATTTTTTGGATTAAGATTCGGATCGTTAAAATAATAAACTTTTTGTTCAGGAGCATAAAAAATACCGGTATTCCCATAATAATCCAGTGTGCTTTTATTCGTGATTAGAATTTCATGCAACTCATTACTTTTGATCATAACATCATCCTCCCACTCTTCAACCACAGCACTTAAATTCTTATATTCAGATGAATCCCTAATTTTGGCCATGTCATAAGCATCCGAATCACCGAGGAAAGTCTTATTTATTTTTATATAATGGATTGTATCATTTTGGTTCAACAAGCCATAAACGATGGTAATATCTTTCCAGGGAGCATTGAGGTCAAAATCTGTAGTACATGAACCTAACAGTAAAACCAATAACAGTGAAACAAGTATTCCGTGTTTATTCATATTTACAAAAATGGATTGCAAATGTATTATTTTAATTCCATTCTTTATTTTTAATTTTGTGATTCATAATAGATAATAATTGGCTAAATTACTTTGAATCAATGAAACCAGAAAAGCATATTTTATTTTCGGTTCCATCAGGTGATTTATCGGTAAAATTCAGGTGTTAACCGGTATTAAATAATAAAGATGTCTGCAACTAATCAAATTAAAAAAGTGACAACTCATGTTTTGCAAGAGATGAAGTCGAAAGGCGAAAAAATTGCAATGCTTACTGCATACGATTATTCAATCGCAAAAATTGTTGATGCCTCAGGTATTGATGTGATACTTGTCGGAGATTCTGCCTCTAATGTAATGGCTGGTTATGAGACCACCTTGCCGATTACGCTGGATCAAATGATATATCATGCCTCATCTGTAGTAAGAGCAATAGATCGCTCCTTGATCGTAGTAGATTTACCGTTCGGAACCTATCAGGGGAATTCCAAAGAAGCATTGGCTTCGTCCATCAGAATTATGAAGGAATCAGGAGCACATGCGGTAAAGCTTGAAGGTGGAAAAGAAATCCAAGAATCTATTGAAAGAATTCTATCCGCAGGTATTCCAGTTATGGGTCACCTTGGCCTTACACCCCAATCTATTTATAAATTCGGAACTTATACAGTAAGAGCAAAAGAGGAAGAAGAAGCTAAAACCCTGATCAAAAATGCCATATTGCTTGAACAAATAGGTTGTTTTGCACTTATTTTAGAAAAGATACCATCTAAACTCGGCAAACAAGTTGCTGAAAAATTAAAAATACCTGTTATTGGAATTGGGGCCGGTAGTGGTGTTGACGGTCAAGTGTTGGTCTTACATGATATGCTTGGAATCACAACAGAATTCCATCCCAGATTTTTAAGAAGATACCACAACCTGGATAGTGAAATCACTATGGCTGTAAAATCTTATATTACCGATGTTAAATCAAGAAATTTTCCTAACAATAAAGAACAGTATTGATTCCGGGACTTCAATTTCAGAAACATCAATATAAATTACTGTAGAATTCAAATTTTATAATAATCCCTGCTTCTATTGAATGAAAAGAAGTGCTAAATACTGGATATCGCAATTCTGTGGATGGGGATTATATGCAGTTCTTTCTCTTATTGTTAACAGATTAAGTGGAAATCATTATTCCATGCCTTTGTTTATGACCCTGTTTTCGGTGGTTGCTATTGGTATTTTGACAACACATGTTTTCAGATTTTTTATTAAAAGATCAGGATGGATCAATCTATCAATTCCTCAACTTATTCCACGAGTGCTGCCCTCAATTATCGTGTTTTCTTTTGCATTTCACCTCATACATTCAGTGTTGCTTTGGGGAATACTCGGTGATAATCCAATGGATACTCAACCGGAATTACATCTTCAGAGAATATTGGTATGGGCTATGCTATTACTCATTTGGTCTTTGATTTATTTTGGATTTCATTTTTTCGAAAATTTCAGAATGGAAGAAATCAAATATTTAAAATCAGAAACGGCAAGAATGGAAACTGAGTTGAATAATCTGCGAGCTCAGATCAATCCCCACTTTTTATTCAATGCCTTAAATACTATAAGGGCATTGATAACCGAGGACCCGGATAAAGCAAGAGATTCGGTAATGCAACTGTCGAATATTTTAAGAAATACGCTGAATGCGGGGAAATTGCCTGTAATATCATTTAAGGAGGAACTTGCCTTAATCAAGGATTATCTCGCACTGGAAAAAACAAGATATGAGAAACGTTTGAATGTTAAAATCAATACAGAACCTGAATCTGTTAATTATTATGTCCCGCCACTGATGATCCAAACACTTGTGGAAAACGGAATTAAACATGGTATTTCAAAACTTGCTGAAGGAGGCGAGATCAATATAGAAAGCAAAACAGACAATGGATTCCTCCATATCAAGATTACCAACAGCGGTCAATATCAAATGAAGAAAAGCCAGAATGGTATAGGAATTAACAACACCAAGAAACGCCTGTCAATGATCTATGGGGATAAAGCAATGTTTTATATCGGGAACAAAGATGAAAATACTGTTATAACTGAGATAGCTCTGCCATTACAAAATAATACTGATGATTAAATCCATAATAATTGATGATGAACGCCTTGCCAGGCAAGAACTCAGGCAAGCACTTTTACCATTCTCCAATATTAAAGTCGTGGATGAATGCGAAAATGCCGAAGAAGCAATAAACAGCATATCAAAACTCAAACCAGACCTCCTCTTCCTAGATATCCAGATGCCCGGAAAAGATGGGTTTCAACTGCTTGAATCATTAGAAACCGTACCCGATGTGATTTTTATCACTGCATTTGACGAATATGCCATTAAAGCATTTGAAATCAACGCACTTGATTACATTTTAAAACCCATAAGTGAACAAAGACTAAAAGAAGCGATTCATAAAATAGCTGATAAATACTCTCAAAGAGTAATAACAGATGAGAAAACAGATTATTTAAAAGTCAGCGACAAGGTTTTTGTAAAAGACGGTGATAAATGCTGGTTTGTTCAGCTCAATGAGATTCGCTTATTTGAATCTGATGGCAATTATGTGCGGGTTTATTTTCAGAATAACAAACCGATGATACTTAAATCCCTCAACAATCTCAACAAAAGACTTGATAGCAAAACATTCTTCAGGGCAAACAGGAAGCACATCATCAATTTGAACTGGGTTGAAAGGATTGATCCCTGGTTTAATGGCGGACTGATGGTTGATTTGAAAGAGTTTGATCAAAGAATAGAAATATCGAGAAGGCAAGCCGTTAAATTAAAAGAGATGATGAGCTTGTAGAATTGATTTAAATTATAGCCTGATGATTGTGATAAATCCTCAATATGGATGTAAAAAGCTGACAGCTTGATGAGAGAAGTATCTATTCTTTCAGGGAGCAATCATCAACACCAAAGTGAAAATGTTGCGTAAGTCAGTTATGGATTAATCTTTACTTTTCCCATATTTATCCAATATATTTACATGCTGGCAGAATAAGTTCCGGCACTATTTGAATTTTAATTACTTTTATCATCAATTTAATAATGGAAGCTCTGCATATCGAAGGAAATGAGTTGTATCCTCGTGTGATTTTGGACCCGTCTGAAGCAAAGTTTGAAATCAGTGGGAAATCTATGCCAGTAGATGCACATGAGTTTTATATTCCAATTCTTAATTGGATTAAAGAATATATAAAAGCTCCATTGGAAGAAACTGAATTCGATTTTCGACTCGATTATTTTAATACACCTTCCATCAAAAGAATCTTGTTCCTTTTATTCCAACTTAAAGAACTTGACAATTCTAAACACAAAGTCAAGATTAAGTGGCATTATCGCGAAGATGATGATGATCTATGGGAACTGGGCAGAGATTTGTCAGTTATGTCAGATTTGCCGTTTATGTTTCTTGAATATCCTGTTCCGTCCTGTAAAATCTGATATATTTGCCATTCAAAACCTAAGTCCGTGAAACATATTTCCCTAATATTAAATGCTATCCTGCTGGTTGCTGTCATCTATCTCTATTATTTACATTATTCTAATAATAGTACAGAAGTAACTGTCAACTCCGATTTAAAAGACACTTCCTCTGTTTCTCAGTCCATAATTGCCAAGAATGTACCAGATGACGCAGCAATAGTCTATTTTAATACAGATTCTCTTTGGAAAAATTACGAATATGTAAAAGACATGGAAAATGCCTTGATTGCAGAAAAACAAAAAATGGAAAACAAATACAACCAACAGATCAAAGCCCTGGAAGCGGAGTATAAAGAATTTCAAAGAAAAACACAGGCGATGGAGTATTCAATGGAAGATGGCAAGAAGAAACAACAGGAGTTGATGAAAAAGGAACAAAATATTTATAAACTTGAGGATGAACTCAACCAGAAATATACTGAAAGCGAAGCTAAGAAGACAAGGGAAATTCAAAAAGAAATCCTGGACTATCTCAAACGCTATAATAAGGAAAAGGGATATACTTATATATTAGGTAAAACATTTGGGAATATCCCTTATGCCAATGAAGATTTAGATATCACCAGATCACTCTTAGATGGCCTTAATGCCGAATATAAAGAAAAACAAAATTCTGCTAATGCAAAATAGTTCGTTGTTACATTAAACGACAGGCTACAATTAATTAAACCCGGGCTTTATTCTTAGCAAATTTAATAATCTTTTCAGCCAGTTCTTCTCCAATTCTGGATTGTGCTTCCTGCGTAGCAGCCCCAATGTGCGGAGTAAGTGAAATTCTAGGATGCGTCAACAATTCGGTTTTAGGAGTAGGTTCGTTTTCATATACATCAAGTGCTGCATGAGCGACTTTGTTAGAATCTAAAGCCGTTATCAGGGCATCTTCGTCCACAACGCCACCCCTGGAAGCATTAACAATGCATACACCATCCAACATACGGGCAAATTCTTCTTTTCCAATAAGTGCTTTTCCATCTTCAGACTTTGGCACATGAAGAGTAATAAACAGACACTCATTGAAAATATCTTCCAGGGAAGTTGTATGTATCCCAACCTGAACATTTGATGTTCCGTGTATTTGTAATGTGATATTCGCATAGTCAACAAAAGGATCATAAGCCATGATCTTCATTCCACAACCAAGTGCGTATCTGGCAACATTTTGTCCAATACGTCCAAATCCTATTATCCCAAGCGTCTTATCCCTCAGTTCAATACCCTTTCCATATTTCTTTTTCAATTCCTTGAAGTTGCTTGATCCAATCTGGGGCATTTGCCTGTTGGAATCATAAACCTGCCTTGCCATATTAAATAAATGAGCCATCACAAGTTCTGCCACAGACTGTGATGATGCAGCCGGTGTATTAAAAACTTCAATATCTTTTTCTTTAGCATATGTCACATCAATATTATCAAGACCAACTCCTCCCCTGCCAATCAGTTTTAAACCAGGGCAGGCATCTAACAGGTCTTTCCTCACTTTTGTAGCACTTCTAACAAGCAATACATCGTAATTATTTTTCACAATAGCTTTTGCAAGTTCATCCTGTGGTACATTTTCAGTAACCACAACATGTCCTGCCAATTCCAGCTTTTCTTTTCCTGAATTAGCTATTCCATCGTTTGCAAGTATTTTCATATCTGATTAAATTAAACGTGTTTTTTTCCAAATTCATTCATGACTTCCACCAGTAACTCAACGCTCTCTAAAGGAAGTGCATTGTACATGGAAGCTCTGTAACCTCCCACAGACCTATGCCCTTTCAGCCCGACTATTCCTGCTGATTTCCACATATCATCAAAAGAATCTTTTAATCTTTCATCGGTCAAAACAAAAGTAGCGTTCATCCTGGAACGATCTTCGACATTTACAACCCCTTTAAACAAAGGGTTGTTGTCTATCGCTTCATAGACCAGCCCCGCCTTCTTTTCATTCAGTGCCTGTATTGCTTCAACTCCACCGTTTGTTTTCAGCCATTCAAGCGTAAGCATAGATGTATAAATAGCAAAAACCGGAGGTGTATTAAACATGGATTCTTTGGAGATGTGTACCTTCAGATCCAGCATGGCCGGTATGTCTCTTCCGGTTTTTCCCAAAAGACGCTCATCAACAATATACATAGTAGTTCCGGCAGGGCCCATGTTTTTCTGAGCACCACAATAAATCATGCCGAAACCTGAGACATCTAAACTGCGACTGAATATATCAGAAGACATATCGCAGATGAGCGGAACCGGGCTGTTTGGAAATGTAGTGACTTGTGTTCCATAAATTGTATTGTTAGAGGTGATGTGTAAATAATCAGCTTCTGAGGGTATTGAATAATTTTTCGGGATGTATGAAAACTTACTTTCCTCAGAAGAAGCAATTACCTCGGCTACTCCCAACCTGTTAGCCTCTTTGATAGCTTTTGTTGACCATGCCCCTGTATTGGTATAAGCTCCTTTACCACCCAGCTTCATAAAATTATATGCCGTTATGATAAAACCTGTGCTTGCTCCACCCTGCAGGAAAAGCACTCTATGTGTATTTGGTACATGAAGCAAATCTTTCACAAGCTTACATGTCTTGTCCATCACCTCAATAAATTCAGGGCTTCGATGCGAAATTTCCAGGATTGATAAACCCGTTCCATTATAATCCAAAACCGCCTGTGCAGCTTTCTCAAATACTTCACCGGGGAGTATGCTTGGACCGGGATTAAAGTTGTGTTTTTTACTCATTGCTCGTTTATCTTTGTTTTCGGCAAATTTGTTAATATAATTTGATTTTTAAAAGGGATTCTGAAGATAATTTATTCTTTCGGGGATGCAGGAAACCTGGGTGCCGATGCATGGCGTTTTTGTAAAAGTTCACTCGAAATGCTGTAAGCAAGATGAAACTCCAGTCCCTGGTGAATACTCAAGCCGCTGTCTTCCCCGTCTTCTATTTTGCTTCTGTAGTCAAAGAATCCCCTTGTGTATCTCATTTCAATAAGGAAGTTACCGGATAGGCGGCAGCCTATTCCTGTGAGAAAGCCAACATCCAATTGAGTCAGGTTCTTTTTGCTCGATGATTCATTTGTTTCAGGGTTGTAGTATTGTGGGTAAAAAATCTTTAGAAAAAATTTAATTTCAGCAGGAATACTGTCCTGGTTGATGACTGAGAGCATCGGGATGTCCTGGGAAACTGTTTCTATTGATCTGGCAGAAGCCAACATATCCACATAAGGGCCGATCTTCACATACAGCGATTTTGTCAGATTTATATCAACAGGCAAGGCAAGTTCTGCAAATGAAAGGCGCACCGAGCCGTTTGTTTTGGTTATGATATCCGAATTTACCGGACCAAGTAAGGAAGAAATATCTATGCCCAATGTGTCTAAACTGCCTCCACCGGTAAGTAGGTTAAACAATTCATTTTCATCAAGAGGTGTAACAACAGTACGGTTATAGAGTTTTTTCCTGGTTATGAATCGCAGTTCAGGAGAAATGCTGAACCTTGATGACAGAGGATGGGAGAAAAAGATACCCCCGTGCCATCCCATTCCATAGCTTTGTCCCGTTTCTGCCGTATTTGATAACGGTATGAAGTGAACACCGGTAGCAGGTCCGAAACTGAACTGTGCATATACCGGGCAACTGCACATAGACCAGAATATTATTATTTTGAAAAATGCTCCTGATAGTTTCATTTGACGGCTAATTTACAAAACTTATTAAAGCAAGCTGTACTTAAAAAAACTGTTATTTTGGATTCCGTGCATCAATATCCGGCACATACTGCCATTTGCCTCTTTTCAGTTGAAGGGCATCATAGCTGAGGTCGGGACCGTAATATTCAAATTTATCCTTATACTTCGGTTCAGAGGGAGAGAGATGATCAAAAACGATGCGCTTATTCTTTTCTTCATACCGCAACGTCATCACTGCCTGGGAAGAATATCTGAACAATACCCGTTTCCGGGTTTTCTTTTCCATCTTAAAAACAGAAACGCCAAATTTCGGTTTTCCACTTGCAGTGAACCACAACACATCGATGATCTTAGCGGTGATATTCTCACTGATGCCATCCCATCCCAGCACGACATATAATCTTTTTCCATTCCTTTTAAACGGAATGATGCTGTAATAAAGTGCTCCATACCAGTTGAATTGATCGAGAGATTTGACAAAGGGTGAAGAAATATCAGCAGATTTATCGTGCAATTCAAACGTTTGCAGTGCCTTTTCCTTTTTATTATAATGCTGCAGGTAACAGTAATAAAAAGAGCTGCCATCATCATAGGGCAGGTTCCATGTAATTAACCTGAAGGATTTATCCGGAGATGAGATCACTCCGAATGTTTTCACCTTGCTGAAGGGGTATTCGTAAAAACCCTTCACTGCCATGGCATCATCCAACATCCCGATAAATTGCTCGTTCACCGCTATTCTTTGTTTATCATCCCTGCTTTTTATCATTTGCAATCGAAGGGTGATGAGTGTGTCTTCATATTTTTGTAAAACAGAGGTATCCGGATTTTGAGCCGAAACCAAACAGGCAAGCACGCATTGCAACATCAAAAGAATCCATTTACCCATAACGGAAGTAAAACCAAAAATACTGTTTTTATTCACTTTTCCCTGCAAAAATAAGAAGCTATCCAATAGCGTCTTAAACGTTTTTGAAAAAGGGC
>CAZUDW010000008.1:10968-48316 GCA_964619305.1 uncultured Flavobacteriales bacterium | reverse complement strand
AATGGCAGCACCCCAATGCAGATCGTCTTTCACTCACCGAAGTGGATACCGGCAAGGTGGTGAAACTAAACAATTAATGTACGTCAGGAATCGCAAGGTTTATTTTATACTTTTGAAGGCAGTATATGTCACATAAAACTATCGCGATGAAGAGATCATTTATTATACTATCAGTACTGTTGTATGTGTTGTCATCTATGGGGCAATCCACAGCAGATTATGCCGTGCAATTAACTGCCGGCCTCCAGGAAAGCCCTCCAACCATCACACTTAGTTGGGTGAATGATGCTAATGCTACGGGATATATACTTTACAGGAAATTAAAGGAAGACAACAGTTGGGGTAGTGCTATTGCCAGTTTAAACGGGACAGCAACACAGTTTACGGATACCACGGTGTCCATAGGTGTTTCCTATGAGTATAAGGTCAACAAAACAGCAGGGAACTACAGCGGTTACGGTTATATCAATTCGGGTATAAAAGTTCCTGCTATCGAGCAAAGGGGCAGGATGATACTTGTGGTTGATAGTACAGCAATCACAGGACTGATTACAGAACTACAAAGATTGGAATATGACCTTACCGCAGACGGATGGACAGTTCTTCGCCATGATGTTGACAGGAATGATTCCGTTCCGGATGTCAAAGCAATTATAATAAATGATTACAATGCTGATCCTGCCAACACTAAAGCGGTTTTCCTCTTTGGGCATGTACCGGTTCCGTATTCCGGCAATATAAATCCTGATGGTCATCCCAACCATCAAGGTGCCTGGCCGGCTGATGTATATTATGGCGACATCAACGGCAATTGGACAGATAACTCCGTGAACAATACGATTGCTTCAGATCCGAGGAATGATAACGTCCCCGGTGATGGAAAATTTGACCAAAGCATCATCCCTTCTAACATTGAGTTAGAGGTAGGAAGAGTGGATATGGCCAATATGCCTGCCTTCACGCAAACAGAAGAAGAATTATTGAAACGATATCTGGATAAAGATCATCTGTTCAGGACCAAACAATTGATTGCACAGGAACGCGCTTTGATAGATGATAATTTCGGGGCTTTTGGTGGGGAGGCATTTGCCTCTACAGGTTGGAGAAATTTTGCAACGTTGGTTGGATATTCCAATATTACTTCCCAGGATTATTTTACTACGATGAGCGCTAACAGTTATTTATGGTCTTATGGCTGTGGGGGTGGTTCTTATACCAGTGCAAACGGTATCGGAAACACCTCAAATTTTGCTACAGACTCTCTTCAATGTATTTTTACAGTATTGTTTGGCAGCTATTTTGGTGACTGGGATCACAGCGATAATTTTCTCAGGGCACCACTGGCTTCAGGGGCAACTTTAACAAATTTTTGGGCTGGAAGACCCCACTGGCACATGCATCACATGGCCATGGGTGAAAACATTGGTTACAGTACACGCCTGTCTCAAAACAACAATAATTTATATATCTATAACTATGGTGGGCGGTTTGTTCACGTTGCACTCATGGGTGATCCTTCCCTCAGGATGCATATCATCGCAGCACCTCAGAACTTGTTGGCAACCGTGATCAACGATAATCAGACTTCCCTTGTTTGGGATCCTTCGCCTGATACTGTTCTGGGCTATTACATTTACAGGAAAGATACTTCCGGAGATTTTCTCCGCCTCAATACTGCGATTATTCCTGATACATTCTACCTGGACTCATGTGTTGCCCATCCTATGGATTATATCTACATGGTGAGAGCAATAAAACTGGAGACATCTCCAAGCGGCTCTTATTACAATCTCAGTCCCGGCATTTTTGATACTGTAACTGTAACCAACGATATGTCAATAGTTGCAAATTACACCTACCAGGAAACACTTGGCACTGTTGATTTTACAGACCTTTCTACCAATAACCCGAATGCGTGGTTCTGGGATTTTGATGATTCCAATACCGACACTCAGCAGAATCCATCTCATGTCTATTCCACTAACGGAACATACAATGTGATGCTGGTTGCTTCCAACACCTGCACTATTGATACGATCTATAAAAGTGTGATTGTAACAGGTGTGATAGGGGTAGAGGAGCAAACGGCTGATGATATGCTCAATATCTATCCTAACCCCAACAATGGTTTTGTAAAGGTATTGGTTAATACGGGTGCAGATATTGATGGAACATTGCAATTGCTTTCACCTGACGGGAAGCTCATCATGCAGAAAAATTTCACCTGTGCCAGGCAATGGAAGACTACGCTTGACCTTACGGAATTTCCAAAAGGTATATATTTTCTGAAGATGACAGATATGAATGGCTTAAGCAGGGTGAAGAAAATCATATGCCGGTGATGTTTTAGGCATTTTAGCTCTGTCCTAATCCCTGCTTTTTGGCGTCTTAGATTATATGATCCAGTGCAGGGGATGTGTTATAATCCAAGTCATTCTTAAATTAAATCAGCCAATGCTCATCAGTATTTCGTACAAAATATTTACTCTTTAATAAGCTTCCTGGTTATACTACCATGAGGGCTTGTAATCTTCAACAGATATAAACCATCGCTTAACTCATTGTTATCTATAATGAGTGTGTGACTTTCGCGATGAGCTATGAAATCAGAATAAACAATCTTTCCATTTGAGTTGAATAAGTTGATGAGGACATCCCTGTTACCAATACCGCCTGAGATATGCCATTCATGATCTGCAGGATTGGGGTACACAGATAAAGATTTTATTCCCTGTGTGCTTTTTGCCAGACCTGTTGAAGAATATGTACCCGATCTGAATTTTACGGTGTTGGAATTGTCATCCTGCCATACCACATAAATATTGTCATCTGACAGCGCTACATCTGCTTTGTCAACGTTATTTATTGCTACTGTGTCAAATACTGCAGGAAAACCACTGCTGATATCATTTGTAAACAATGCGACAATCTGGTTTTCTCCGGAAACCACCTGTTTCCACACAATAGCTGCAGTCTGACCTGAATGATCTATTCTGACAAAGTTCTGTTGTTGCAATCCCTGTATATTTCCCGTGAGCAGGTTTCCGGTAGAACTAAGCACATTAACCAGGGAAGATCTATTGAAATAAACTCGGGGAATGCCACTTGCCCCGTTCATAGATACGGTATATAGGGTATCCCCTATGATCACACCATCAGGACCGGAAGAAGGACAGTAAGTTAAATTCCAGTTTTGTTGGTCAACATTCATCCCTGCTGAAAAAGAGCTGCCTCCGTCAGCAGAGACTCCAACCCATGTATCCCTGATATCGCTGTCATTGTCTCTATACATCACCGCTACTTTATTGCCGGATGCTATAATGCCTCCCGGACAACAATCGCACACTATTGATGTGGGAGAAGACCATCCACTCGCAAGCACATCTGTTGAAAAGGTATTGCCATAATCAACAGACCTACTGGCAACCCACCTGGGATTTGCCAATCCGGGATCAAATTTCATAAATCCCACAACAGGTCTGCCCGAATCATCCGCTGTAACTACAGCAAAGCTTGACAGGCTGTCTGCAATGTTTTCAACCTGAACAGGGCTGTTGAATGTCAGCCCTCCATCCCAGGAAGAAACAATCCATATGTGGCTGGTTATTAAATTCTGAGGGACTTGTTTATATACACAGTATACCGTATCTCCATAAGATGCTATATCCGGCCCCATCCAGGAAAAAGTTGCTACATCAATATCAGAAGGGTTTAATTGCACTGGTGCCTGAAAGTTGTTGCCATTCCACCTCGAAAAATACAATTTGCCGGCATCTCCCCAAATGACCAGTGGATTACCAGCTCTGTCCGTTACAATTCTGGGAAAATAATTACCGAAAGCATTAGAAGCCACATCAATTGCAGGATTCCAGTTTACTTGTCCGGTTAAAGTAGTGAAATTTAAGAAAGCGCTTATAGCAACTAACAGAAGTTTTGTTTTCATGGATACAGGTTTAGTGGTACACAGTTTAGATAAGTAGTATAAATACAAATTTATAAAAATTCAATAACTGAATAAAACTTCCTCGGCTGATTTCCTTAGTTGATCCGGAACTATGGCATCTTCAGCAGGATATCCAACTGGAATTACTAAATAAGGTCTTTCATTCTGTGGCCTTTTCAACAGTTTGGCAAGGAAATCCATAGGGCTGGGAGTATATGTCAATGAAGCAAGCCCTGCATGATGTATTGCCGCAATGAGTAAGCCGGTAGCTAAACCGACAGATTCATTCACATAATAATTCTTGTGTTTTGTGCCATTATCAATCTCGTAAATTCGTTTAAAAACCACAATGATGATGGGGACATCTTCAATAAATTCTTTATTCCAGTTGGTCTCCAGATGTTCAAGGTCGTCCAGCCATTCTTTTGACATCCGTTCTTGATAGTTCTTTTTTTCTTCCCTTTCTGCAGCTTCCCTGATCTGCTTTTTTAATGCAGGATTGGTGACAACACAAAAAGTCCAGGGTTGTTTATTGGCTCCTGATGGAGCTGTGGAAGCGGTCATAATGATATTCCTGATTACTTCTGTTGCAACAGGCCTGGTTGAAAACTGTCTAATACTTCTTCGTTCATTAGCCCGGAGATAAAACTCACGGCTTCTTTCCAAAATTTCTTTTTCGTTATATGTTTTTGGTTTATAGGCAATAAACGGGTGTTCCTTTTTCATATGTGTGTATTTGGAATTGCAAAGGAAAAATAAAACAAAAACTCAGCGGACAATCAACTTTCCATGTTGCTGCTTTTGGCCTGGTTCTTTGAATGAGATAGAATAGGTATATGTTCCATGAGAGAGATAACTCAGGTCAAGTACTGTTATCATGTGAGAAATGTCAGATGTTCTTCCAACTACATGCCCCAGTATATCATAAAGAATAAATTCGCAAGACTGAGATGAAGAAAGCTGGTTTTGTGCAAATCGGATAGTAAGCCAGCGATTGCCGGTCAGAGGATTGGGGTATAGTGATGCTTCCTGATTGCCGGTTAAATGGGTGTTTCCTATGTTGCTGTATGCGCTGTCGGTTATACCGTATAATCGTTGATTATAGAAATTCTGTGAATTGGAGAGGTTGGTGAATTGCATCAAAGCATTCCCTGAATCTGGTGTTGAATTGGTGATAAAATGAAAAGAAAACTCCTGTACATATCCGCCATGTACATTCACAGTATTGAATGAGGTGGTGGGTAAAAGACATACATCAGTACAAAAGTATGTCAGCCAGCCGGAAGGAATATTCTCTTCCATCCGTTCAACAAAGACATCGATATTAACGCTGTCGTTGTTTGTGATGGTACCCGTGATCGCAATTTCGTTGCCCGGAAATCCAAATCCTATACTATCATAATCAAGTGCAAATACAATTTGCTGGGCATGCGTATATGATAATATGGCAGATAAGATTGTTGTGAGAATTAAAATAAACAGCTTGTTCATTGCCTGAAAAAATACGTGATTAAAAATCAAAGTTACAAATAATTATTAATAAGGAAAAAGGAGTTGAGAGTCAAATCCGGTTTTGAAAACTTCTGTAATAAAAAAGGGGACCTGCGCCCCCTTTTCAATAAATAATTGCAGATACGATTATTGGCTCTGAGCGTTTGGATTACCCAGCATAAGCAACTCATTGATCACGACTTCCGTAATGTATCTCTTGTTTCCGTCTTTGCTTTCATAAGAACGGTTGATCAGTTTTCCTGAAACAGCTATCCGGTTTCCTTTCTTCAGGTGTTTTTCTGCTATCTCGGCTGTTTTTCCCCAGGCAATGATGTTGTGCCACTGCGTGTCTGTTACTTTTTCACCATTGTTATTTGAATAGCTTTCCGAGGTTGCAAGAGATAATTTTGCAAGCGTTTTGCCGCTTTCAAGATGTTTCACTTCAGGGTCTGAACCCAGGTTACCGATTAACTGTACGTTGTTTTTTAAATGATACATAATATAAAGTTTTAGTTAAACAAAAATTTGAAATTCACTCAGCAAAGTAAAAGCAGTATTTTTCAGCGATTCGGTTAAAAATTGATTACTATCGTTTATAGTTATATGTAACCGTTTAAAAACGGATAATATTCGTAAATTCACTATAATACACCATGAACATTCCATTCATTTACTTTAATATAACCCCCGATCCGCATGATTTAAATAGATTTTACTAATGTTGTGTGATGATTATTAAACGGGCAATTTTCAGCGGTTTTATAAGTGGTCTGATGCTGGTGCTTGGCTGGCCCGGTGTGGAATGGACTTACTTGTTATTTATTGCTTTTGTTCCCTTACTGGTATTTGTTTACGACAAAAAAAACAATTTTAAATCATGCTTTATTGCCGCTCTCAGCGCCTTCTTTACCTGGTTTGCAGGATCAATGTATTGGCTGCTTGCAGTTTCAGATTCTACTCATGACATAGCCATTATTTTACTCTCTTTTTTGATCATTCCTTTGATGATGAGTATCCCTGTGTTATTGTTTAAAGGGTTTATTACAAGATTCCATACCTGCTTGTCTTTTTTTGTTTTTCCGCTCCTGTGGACTGGTTTTGAATTTGTTCAATTACAATGGACATACGGTTTTACATGGTTGCGTTTTGGTCTGGGCTTTGCTTCTATTCCATGGCTCAGTGCCATCTGCTTTTATCTATCGCCTGCTGTCCTCGGCTTCATTGTTCTGCTCTTCAATACTTCTTTTGCATGGATAATATACAGCATTAGAACCCGTGAAGCGAACAGGACT
Organism: uncultured Flavobacteriales bacterium; assembly: GCA_964619305.1. Lineage (GTDB taxonomy): Bacteria > Bacteroidota > Bacteroidia > Flavobacteriales_H > CAZUDW01 > CAZUDW01. The sequence continues at coordinate 41,590 of CAZUDW010000008.1, read as the reverse complement.
TTGATTACAATATGGCCGGCAATATTTGCCCTCACGTTTATTGTGTTTGCGGTGATAAAAGTTCCCAATAAGAAGAGCAGGAGCGTGCGCATCGCTGTGATACAACCGGATATTGATCCAAAACAGAGCCTTGATGAACACAGTTTATACAAGCAGGTGATGCTGTTCAAACGCTTTGCATTGTCTCTAAAAAAGGATGCGGTTGATCTGCTCGTATGTCCCGAGGGCTATTTAAGAAGCAGGCCTGAAGCACCTATTATACTGAATGATTTAAAGAACAACAAGGCCATCCTTGAGATGCAACACATCTCTTCAAAACTCAATGCACCCATTATTACCGGAATGATCGCATTAAGGCTTTTTACCGGGAATGAAAAGCTTCCTGCTTATTCTTTTACCCTGGATGATGGCAGGAAGGCAGCATTGTTTAATACCGCCCTGATGATTACACCCGATGGCGGCCTGCAAATAGCTGTTAAAAACAAGCTTGTCCCATTTATGGAACGCATACCTGAAGGCATCTTTCATCTTTCACTCAACCAGATGCAGAAAGGATACAGCAGCATTGATGGCACAGTGGTCTTTCAATATAAGAATTTGAAGATCGCACCCTTGATTTGCATGGACATCACCGATGAAACTTATATTGCTAAAATGATGAATCCAAAAGCCAATCTCATGGTGCATATTTCGAATGACGGCTGGTCGGGCAGAGACATATCTGCCAAGCAAAATGAATGTTATGCAAGGACGATGGCAATATCATTTAATCTTCCGGTAGTGCGTTCCTGCACCAATGGTTACTCCGGTTTTATTTCCAACTCAGGAGACATCATCAGTAAATTAAACTGGCATCAGGCAGGCATATTGACCGAAACTATTGAACTGACTCCATTTTCACCAAAAAAATAACCCGGGAATATTTTGTTTAAAACAATTTGAATTATTTCACTTGAGAATGAAAACATTCAAATATATTTCAAGTTAAATAAAACATAAATATTAGGGTATCGATACCACAAAACAATATGACGAACAGCCGGCAGCTGTAACAGGCATGCCTGAGGGAGCGAACAGGCAAACAAGCAGAAATGTAATTATTAATCATTCATTGTTATAACAGCTTTATTCATAAAGTTTTTTAAGTCATTTGTCTAATTTTTATAAATTTTAAAAATATTTTTATACTTTTGGTTTGAATAAAGAGATAGAAAGAAAGTTTGTTATTTGCTAAAAGTATCAGTGCTTAAACGCGTAATATTATATAAGTATCAATTCTCTAAAAGACAATAAAAAAATAACTCCGATCGAAATCGGCCGGTTTTTGCCGTGTTTTTTAATCCTGTTTTTGTTCAGTGCCGGAGAGGCAGTTGCCTGTTTTAGCCCTCAGACGGTGAACTGGACAGGCAACGTGAACAGCGACTGGAACAACAGTGCAAATTATGATGCTACACCGGGCAACAACGATCGTATTGTGGTTGATCCGGCAAATTACACAGGTGCAGCGGTTGATCCGGTCATCGCTTCGGCTTCTTCATTCCAACCCAATAAAGTAGAAGTGTATAATGGGGGAATATTAACTGTTTCTGCCAACCTCTCCTTAAAACAATACATTTTCACAGAATCTCAGTTTCTTTTAGATGGATCGGGATCAAATGCAACGGTAAATTCCGGCACCCTTGATATTAAATACTATAGTAGCAAGCGTGACATCATCGTTCAAAACGGAAGTAGTTTAACAGGGAATGGAGGTTCGGTAAATGCGCGCAATCTAAATGTGCTGACTTCTTCTCAGGCGGATTTGGCAGGAAGCAATGTTACGTTGGATGCCGATTTATCTCTTTCGGGATTATTGAATTTCTCGTCCGGCACATTAAAGTTAGCGGGGAATTACGCAAATAACGGCACTTACAATCATACGGGGGGAACAATAGAATTCAATGGCAGTGGTGCCCAAACCATTGATGGCGCTTCCACTTTTTTCAATATGTCTGTGAATAATTCGGGAGGTTCTGTTACATTGAATACAGGACTGCATGATTTGCTGGGAACGCTTTCTCTTAACGCTGGGACTTTCAATACCAACAATGCGCTGACGGTCGTGTCGAATGATACGATTACGGGCAGCATAGGTACAATTACCGGAGGAACGATCAACGGGACGGTTACAATGCAAAGGAAGTTGCTCACGGGCCCAGATGGCTGGCGTTTGTTGTCTTCACCGATTAGTGGAATGACATTGCAGGACTGGAATGATGACTTTATCACAAGTGGCTTCACAGGTTCTGATTACCCTTCATTTCCGTTTTACTCTATCTGGTCTTATGATGAAACCAAATTTGGTATTTATGATACCGGATTTGTGCATCCCGGCAACATCACTGATCCGATACTGACTGGGAAGGGATATTGGTGCTATATCGGTCCTTTGCCAACAGTTATAGACCTTGCCGGAAATATAAACAGCGGAGCATTTAATTTCAATGTTACATATACACCCAATGCGGGCCCTGCAAATGATGGCTGGAACTGGATAGGGAATCCATATCCATCGACCATTGACTGGGATTCACCGAACTGGACCAAAACGAACATAGCAGGAGCAATTTATATCTGGAATCCTGCCAATCAGCAATGGGCTTCCTATGTTTTTCCATTCGGGACCAACGGAGGGAGTAATTTCATTGCATCTTCCCAGGGATTTTGTGTGCAGACAACGGGAGCATCCCCTTCACTTATCTTACAGGAAACTTGTAAATCCACAGTGGATGCCACATTCTTAAAGCGCAACAACAACCTTGCGAATTCCTTCTCCCTGATCCTCAGTAAAAATAATAAAACAGATGAGACTGTGTTGCGTTTTGATCAGAATGCCACAAGCGGTTTTGATACCTATTTTGACGCATGGAAATTATTCAGCAGTGGGAATGTACCCTCTATCTCCTCGGTAATACAGGATTCTTTGGATATGTCTATCAACTCTGTTCCCGGATTGAGCGTGGATTACTCCATTCCTTTAAGAGTGAAAACGTGGGTATCGGGTCAGCATGTGATCACAGCCCATGGTATAGGAAATATGCCGGATAATGCCTGTATTATTCTCGAAGATACTTACAACAATATTCTGACTGATCTCCGGGCAGACAGTACATATCTCTTTAATTTGTCAGATACAACTGAATATCCAAGATTCCTTGTGCATATCAGCGCTCCCGGTATTCTTGAAACGCACAGTACAACATGCGATCTGAGCAATGGTTTTGCTGTGGGACACGCTTCGGGCAGCGGACCATGGGTTTATACATGGAAAGACAGTCTGGGGAATATTATTCAACAGGATACATCTATCAACAGCCTTGATACATTAAATGGGGTTTCTTCGGGTATGTTTGTATTAGTCATAGAGGGTAATTCAAATTATTGTAACAGTACCGTTGTTGATACTTTTTATATTGGTCATGTGCCCTTGGTTAATATTGATGCAATGGTTCAGGATGTTGCATGCTATGGTGATAGCAATGGACAGATTGAGCTGAGTATTACAGGAGGGACTCCTCCATACAGCGTTTTGTGGCAGGATGGTGATACAACTACCTTGCGCACAGGCTTGCCTCCGGGATTATATATCGTTGAGATTACAGATCAGGCTTTATGTTATCATACTGATAGTTTCACGCTTGGCAGCCCCGATCAGATTGTGGCTTCTTTTGTTCCTTCTTCAGATACCATTTACCTGATACTGGGAGGGTCGGTTGATTTTATCAATAATTCCAGCGGAGCTTCTTCTTATTTCTGGGATTTTGGTGACGGCTCTTATGCAACAGATGCCAATCCTACGCACACTTATCTTAATGACGGATTGTTTACGGTTATGCTTAAGGCATTAAATGGGCAGTGTGATGACTCTGTATTTAAGCAGATTGTTGTATTGACCTCACCCGGCATCACAGAAGAAACTACGAATGAAGAATTCAGTGTTTATAGCAAGGACAATGATATTTACATACTGCCGGATTTATTAAGTACCCAAATAACGGATATCTCTGTAGTAAATGCGTTGGGTCAGGAAATATACAAGTCAAGTCAACCTCTTTTCAACCAGTCATTTAAGCTTGGAATAAATGCCAGGTGCTCGGGTATTTACACTGTTTCTCTTCGTTCAGGGAAGATACATTATGTGCAGAGGATTTTGCTAGAGAATAGATAAGTAATCATGGAATCAATCAACTTATTTTAACAACTCGAGGGCTTCCTTTGCAGAGATAGTATTTCCTTTAAATCTACCAATTACAAATGCGTCAGCAATGCCTAATTTTAATACTTCTTCTCTAAAAGCCTGGGCTGACTTATAATCATCAAACGTTCCGGCCATATACCTTGTAGCTTTTTCTTCTGTCCTTTCCTGCGAAACATTGCCTAACTTTATAAACTTGTCCAATATATCCATAGGTACACCTTTGTCATACAATCCCACCTGTACTCTGAACTTGATAAGGTCTGCATCAAGCGTTGGTGAAGAATTGTTGTATTTTACCTTATTCATATCAGCATCTTTGGCTGAAGACGTAATTTTAGCACCGGCTTCAACCAGTGAGATTCTTTTACCATCTTTAAATGGAACAATAAAAGATCCTTCATAACCCTTCAGTATCAGATCGAGTTTGCGGGATGAGGCATCTTCAATTGTGTTGTATGAACGCGTATAATATCTTGAAAGACCATCGTTCGATGTAGTTATAATGAGATCTTTTATATCAGGAAAAATGCTGGCTGGCAATTTTTTACTAAAAGCGCCTATCTGTATCCTGTAAATAACAGATGGTGATGTGGCAGAAGAGTTGTTATCGGGTTGTATATTGGTTACATCAACCGTTTTTAGTTTGCCGTCTTCGTTTTTGGTAACAATGTTTGTTGGAGCAATTCCTTTATCGGCAAGTTCATGCTGTTTCCAAATTGCCTGTGATTTTGTGTTGTAATCTCCTACGACAAATATAGTGATATCACCATCCTGTATTGTTTTAACACCCGGTATGCTAAGGTACAGGTCAGCAAGATCGTTGGATATGCTTTCACTGTATTTGCCAATCTGTACTTTATACTTGGTTTTATGTTTTTTGGTAAGAGCTTCTTCTGAATTGTCAACAGTTCTTGTGGTTTTTCCGAACATGCCTGTAGAATCCATATACATCAGGTATGCTAATTCCAATAATGAATCGCTGATTGCAACACCATCTTTATCCACAATAGCGGTGTCCACTGAATTGGGCTCAAGGTCTTTGAAATCAGGCACACCATCTTTATCGCTGTCCAGTGGACAACCTTTATTATCCACTTCAACATTTTCTGGAGTATTAGGGCATTTATCTTCAAAATCTATAATTCCGTCAAGGTCTTGGTCAGCCATGTCTATTGCAAGGAAGTCAACGTCATTAAAGATATTGATAAGGGAATCTACTTCCCGGTTATTCCCGACAAGATTATAATTCAAGTTGAATGATGTGAACAGGAATCGGTCATTTGCTTTATCTCCCTGCCTGTCGCCAATGCTTTCTTCTGTAACACCGTCAACAAGATCAGTGAACGCAAAATGAAATGATGTCCCGATGCGAAAACTCCATTTATCCGTAACATGTAAAAGTGCTCCTGCTCCCACAGGAATTGCCCATGATCGTTCAGCGTATTTCCCAAAACCATCGAGATTAAGTTCCCTGATATCAGATTCATAAGTGTAGTCTCGTTCAATGCGTATGGCATTTTCCGAATTAGGATCTCCTTGAGGTAAATTCCTGATAGAGCCATCAGACCAATAATAATAAGTATTTCCATATGCATCAACGAGATCTGTTTTAGACAGAAACTCAAATGATTCCCCACCGACAAAGAGATATGGTTCTATAATTCGGTCTTGTTTTAGAAAATGGCTGAAATTATAAGCCAGTTCAGCACCACCTGTTGTTATTTTGGATTCAAAATTCAGGTTTCTGTTGTCTGATCTTTCGTTCGCTCCGACTTTGCCAAAGAGCACGTAAAAGCTGAGGTCGAGAAATTCAGTGAGCGGTTGGGTAACCCGCAGGTCGAAACCAACACGGCTGATCACGGGTTGGTTCGTTTTATATGGTTTGCTGTAATCTCCGTAAAATGTGAACATTCCGGTTCCAAGACCTATAATAGGTTTAAAGACGTTTACTGGTGGAGGCAAAGGAATATTTATTTCTGCTGTGTCCTTGTCTGTACTGTCCTGCTTTTCCTGCGAAAACAATCGCAAACCGGTAATGCAGGCAATGCATAAAATCCATATTATTTTCCTCTGCCTATACCACATAAGTGTAGGTTTTGCCTTTCAGATATAGAATTTGTGTCAAAGTTAAGTTTATTTCAACATATTCACTGCTTTTGATGCCGGTATTATTTTGCCATCATAATATCCCACAACAAATGCTCCCTTGATACTACCCGCTATAATTTTTTCTCTCAATTGTTGGGCAGCGCTATAATCGGAGAAAGAACCGACAATATATTTAATCATTCCATTCATGTTAACTGATGAGAGTTGTCCGTATTTCTTGTATTTATTCAGATCGGTTGATGAAGCTCTTTCTTTGCATGATGCTACTTGCACGGCAAACGTCACATTACTGGTCTGGTCAGATATGATCTCTTTTCTATCCTTGATCTTTTCAAGATTATTCTGCTGTTTTGTCACAGTTTGTTCTGCATCTGAGAAGGATATTCTTTTCCCGTTTTTGAAGGGCACAACAAAAGCTCCTTTGAAACCATTCATTTCAGCTTTATTCTTGTGCTTTGTTGCCTCATTGATATCAGAAAAACTTCCAGAATAATATCTTGTAATGCCATCATTGGAAGGCACTTCAAGCACATCTTTGAAGTTTGAAAATGTGCTTTCAGGTAGTTTCCTGCTGAAAGCACCAAGCTGAACCCGATAAATAACCAAATCATTAGTGGCAGTTGAGTTGTTGCTCAGGGTATTTTCTACAATATTTGTCTCATGATGTGCAGTCTTTTCTTTAGGGGTTATATTCTCCGCTGAATTTTGCTCTGTTTCTTTGTTTTGTTTCACAACAAAGTATGTATCATTCCCTTTCATTATCGTTTTAACATCAGGATCGTTCAGATATATATCGGCTGCAGAAGGTGATATTTCCTCTGAGTAAGAACCCATGGAAATATAATATTTGTGAGAAACCTTTTTTTTCTGCACTTCATTAGCATCTACCTTATGGGTAACCTGTGCAAATAAACCAGTTGAGTCAGTATATCTCAGGTAACTTTCCTGAATAAGGGAATCAGGTAATGTGCGACCATTTTCATCCACAACAGCTGAATCAGGAGTTTCTGCCTCTTCATCAAGGTAATCTGGCACTCCGTCACGATCTTCATCATCGGGACAACCATTGTTGTTCACCGTTATTCCCTGAGGTGTATTCGGACAATCATCAGAAAAATCGGCTATGCCATCGTTATCCTGATCATCTTCGTTTAGTGCTGTAAAATCAACATCTTTATAACGTTCCGCTTCTTCTTGTTTCTTCTTATCCTTTGAGAAAAAATGATAGTTAAGACTGAATGAACTCATCAGGAAACGATCATTTGCAGCATCTCCCTTGCGGTTACCAATACTTTCTTCAGTGATGCCTTCTATATAATCCGTAAAAGTGAAGTGCATGGCCGTACCTAATCTGAAAGACCAGCGATTGTTCAGGTGAAGGTTCACTCCAATTCCTGCAGGTACAGCCCATGTTCTTTCTGCATACTTACCGAATCCATCCAAATTCAGTTCTCGGATATCGGATTCATATGTATAATCTCTGACCAGGCGTATGGCGTTCTCTGCATTCGGGTCATTTTCATCAATATTTCTGATCGATCCATCACTCCAATAGTAGTAGATACTGCCATTAGTATCTTTCAGGTCTGTTTTCGAAAGAAATTCACAGGATTCAATGCCAATTGAAATATAAGGTTCTACCAGATGATCTGTATTTAGAAAATTATTGAAATTATAGTTCAGTTCAATTCCCCCTGTGGTGATTCGCGATTCAAAGTTGAGGTTTCTTTCAAGTGAACGTTCATTGGCTCCCAGCTTTCCGACAAAAACATAAAATCTCAGGTAAATAGTTTTTGTGATTTCCTGTGAAACACTTAAATCATAACCGATACGGCTGACCAATGGTTGATCGAGTTTGTGAGGAGCACTGATATCTCCGTAGTAGGTAAACATTCCTGTTCCAAGACCAAGCAACGGTTTAAAATTAAAAGACTTCTGACTTTCTGAACTGTCTGTTGCAACTATCTGAGCAATGCAATTATTACACAATATCAGCAGGATAAAGAGTATATGAACCAGCGTTTTCATGTCATCAGAAAATGGCTTCAATTATTTTGTAAGGTTAAATGTGGATATAAAAATAATAAAATTGCAGGAAACAAAATTCCGGTTACTGGTACCACTGCTGTTTTGTTATCATTAGGGCTTCCTGCACGGTTATCCTTTTACCCTCATTATATGCAGTAACAAAAGGTCCAGGGAAGTTATATGCACTGGTAACCTGATTCCTTCTGTCATAAGCTTCCTTATAGATGGTATATTTATCGATAGTATATTTCAGCCAGCCTTCATTATGTTCTATATTCACTTGGGATTCTGAATATTTATAATGATTTGCAAAGTGTGAACCCGGAACGGGTTTGTGACCTGCACAAATCTGGACTTTGTATGTGATTCCTGTTTCAGGGGGAGTAACATTAGTGATGGTAGCAATGCTGTCTTCAGCCTTCAGTTTGTTCCTATCCATTTTTTCTTCTTTCTTTCTTCTTGCTTCTTCGGCAGCTGCAGCCAATCTCTGTTCTTCTTCCATTCTTAATCTTTCCTCTTCTTCTGATGCTTTTATTTTCGCTTCTTCATCGGCCTTTAGGGAATCCTCCTGTTTCTGTCTTTGCGTTTCTGTAATTGTTGTTTCATTGGTTGCAAGTGCTTCTGTTGGAACGGGCTCAGTGATATTAATGATTTCTTTTCTTGTTTCGTTATTTTCCAGGAAAGAGAATTCCCCGCGGATGTTATTAAGCAAGGAAGGTGAAACATCATCATCTAGTGTGAGGTTATATGTTACCTGTATCTTTTCATCTTGAGGCAGGTTCATCCAAACGAATTTCATTTTTTGATCAACAAATGAGGCAACAAAATCATCCGACTTTGCAGCGTTGCAACTAATTCCATCTGGAATAAATTCTTCGATTTTCGCAAATCCTTCTATGCCTTTTTTCACAATACTCACCTCGGCTTTCCACTCTTTGTCGCTTAGTTTTGTAAACGAAAGGGAGCAAACTGCTTCTGCAGGCACCTTGACAGGTTCTGTGGTAGCTGTGGCTTCTCCCTCTCCCACCTGTATTTGTTTATCTGGAATCGGTACGGTCCGTTTTTGGTTACCGTCAAGGTAAGAGAATTTGCCACCGAAACCGAATGTGCCTTTTACATCTGCAGCAACACTTACCTTATATGATATGGTGAATGAGTCAGATGTTGGGATACTCATCCAAATCAATTTGATCGTTTGGTCATTGAAGGTGAAAGAAGCCCCGTTAGCTTCAACGATAGAAGCAGTAAAACCTTCGGGTAATACTTGGTTCAGTTTGGCAAAACCGCTGATATCTCCTTTTTCGATGGTGATCTTAACGATAAAATCAGAACCAGGATCGGCTTTTTTGGGAACATCTGTAGTGATTATAATACTGCCCCAAAACAACTCAAGAAAATAGAAAAAAAGAAAATTCAGACCTAAGAATAGATACCTGATCATGATGAGACTGATTTAATTTGCATACAAATCTATTTCTTAGCATTTCCAGCTGTGCTGGAGATGAAATTATTTACAAACACATTTTTGTTGATAATGGCATTCATCACATTACTGCTATTTGTCTTTTAGTATTATTACACAATAAAAAACAAAAGAAGTGTAACGCTACATCTTCGGGCAAATTTTTTAATATCTGGAATTTTGTAATTGGCTGATGAAGTGTGTCAGTTCTTTAACAGTACCTTGCATGAGATGGGATGATGGTCAGAAAGTTCATCCGGGATGGTTTGAAAACAAGATGAACGCAGTTCATTACTTGTCATGATGTAATCTATCCTGAAACCAGGAAAACTCCCGTGATATGTAGTACCCATTCCAGATCCGCATATAGTGAAAGCATCGGTAAGATTCTTTGATAGTCGCTGATAAGCGTTGGAAGTGGGTGAATCATTCAGGTCGGCACAGGCAATGATGGGGAATGGAGAGCTGTTGATATGACGCAACACAAGGTCAAGTTGTGCAGCACGTTGAACAAATGCCTGGATGAGATGAGAGATGATAAACCGGAACCCATGTATTCTTTCCGATTCTTTCATCCTTCCTATGTTTTCTATAAAACTGTATGTTTTATTATCAAACCGTATAGAGGCAAGATGCATATTATACACGCGAATGGTATCCTCAGCTGTTTTTATGTCAGCATATATACAGTCATTGCTTGAACTGAGTGGTTTTCCATCTTGCCTTACATGGCCTTTTCTAATGATTGGATATTTGGAAAAAATAGCAAGACCATAATGGTATTTTTTTTTAACCGTTTTAGAATATGCGACATGATAGTAGCGGACATCCTGCAATACCAGTAATGTATCAAGTGTAGTGAAATAATTTTTAATATCAGAATTAAAAAATTCCTGTAGGCACAGTACATCCGCCTTTTCATTTTTGATAAGGTCAAACATCCTGTTCCTTGTTTCTGTATTATGAGACCAGTTGTAGAGATCAAACAATCGGACATTCCATGACATCACTTTTAGAGATGATCCACTTTGATTGCAGTCTTTTTTATTGGAAAAGTAGATAAGTCTTGGCATATCGGTTAAAGCAAGAATAATGATTCCAAGAGAAATAATAGCAGTTTTTTTTGAATAGACAAGCCAGAAAAGAAGAAATAGCAAGTTGATGATGAGAAAATAAGGATAGGCAAGACCAAAGATTGCTAAAACCTCTGCATGTCTGGGATCTATAAATTTTGCTATATATGCCAGCAATAATGAAAAAGCAAAAACAAGGTTAATAACCAGGGCAGTTTTTTTTATGAATTTAATAGTCAGATACACAGGTGTTATTCCTTCTTATCATTGCTGATATTAAAAAGAAAATCTTTTTCTTCTTTAGTCAGGCTTTCATACCCGGATTTAGATATTTTATCCAGAATATTATCTAAATGCTTTTGTTCCCGGGCTTTTTCAAAGTTGTATTCCTCATCTGTCTTGGGTTTTTTACTGTAAATGGTTCTCATTTTTGGTGGTTGAGCCTTAAACAGAGAAACAATAATGTTGAGGAGACGATTAAAACCTTTGGATATATCTTTCCCTTTTTTCATCTGACTCACATAGATAAAACCAAACAATGCACCACCGATATGGGCAATGTGTCCACCAGGATTATCAGATTTAATATTGAGAAAATCCATTAAGACGAGCAATATAGCAATGTATTTCAGCTTAACAGAACCGATGAGAATGAAATTTACTGCATAGTTCGGGACCATGGTAGCGATAGCAACCAGAACGGCAAGCACGGAGGCAGAAGCACCCAGGCAGATGGCACAATTAGAGCTGCTCCAGAATATGGGAAAGAGATTATATGAAATGATAAAAAGCAAACCGCCACAAAGTCCTCCAAGGACATAGGTGCTTAATAATTGCTTGCCGGTCATATAACGTAAAAACAAGATGCCGGAAAAATAAAAGACAAGCATATTAAAAAGGATGTGCATGAATCCTTCATGGACGAACATGTATGTGAATAGTGTCCATGGCCTGTAAATTAGTTGGTGTATGTTGGAAGGAACGGATATCCAGTACGTAACAGTAGAGACAGCTTGTCCGCACAAATAATGATGTCCGTTTATTTTAAAAAGAAAGAAAAACAATTGGGATAAATTGATAAAAAGGAAAACACCGATATTCACGTATAGCAATTTTATCAGGGTTGTGCCTGATTTATATTGTATTTTTAAATCGTCAATAAAGCCCATAAACTCTTTAGTTTAATATAATTTTCAACCATGATTTTCTCGTTATGGGATTCGTTTTCTTCGCCAGTATCTAATCAGCAGATATCCAAACAGCATTCCACCCAAATGTGCAAAGTGAGCCACATTGTCTCCGGGATTATTCTGCAGACCAGAATAAAGCTCCAATGCTCCGTAGCCTATCACAAAATATTTGGCTTTGATTGGAACAGGTATGAAAAGCAGGAACAAACGTGTATTTGGGAACATCATTCCAAATGCAAGTAAAATACCAAAGAGAGAACCAGATGCACCCACAATAGTTGGTAAATTTTTAAAATAAGCAAGGTATTCTGAAATAAAAACAGCATCATCATTCAAGGCAGTCGCATTTGATGGATCTGAACTCAACACAAGAAGGGTATCTTTCAATCTGGTAAAACCATCATAAAGTTCAGGGGAATGTAGTTCATCGATCATAAAACGATGATGAGTAATCAGGATGTCCAAATTTTCGGAAGTGGGATTTGATATAAATGCCTCCATCAGGTTTATATCAGGAGAGATTTGAAAATACAGCACGGTATAATGGATTAAAGCAGCACCAAGTCCTGTTATAAGATAATAGATAAGAAAACGTTTTGCTCCCCAAATGTTTTCAATAGCACTTCCAAACATCCACAAAGCGAACATATTAAAGAAAATATGAGAAAAGTTGGCATGCATGAACATATATGTTATCAACTGGAATATCCTGAATTTTTGGGCACTGAAATAATGTAAGCCCAGCAGATCATCAAGGTCGTAGTGGAAGTTGATGGAGATAACAATCTTGCACAGGAACATAAGCCCGTTTATGATCAACAGGTTTTTAACTACGGTTGGAAGTATGGAGAATCCACCTACTCTTATATGCCCATCGTTCATAATCTAATTCACAACTATCCGAAACTTAATAAAAACAGAACAAATCCCATGCTTTTGGTCAGGAATAACCAAAACCTACCCGTATAGGACTGTTCCGAAGCACCAAAAATAACAAAAAACGCTAATCCGCCAGATTATTGATCTGATTCCACCAGGTGGCTTCGGCAGAGGTAAGCCACAGCCGCTTCCAGTTGGTGCCTGAAACGGTATCGGCTATGAAAAGGTGGTCGGTAATAGCATTGATGTAGGTGTTGAACTCATCCTCTGCCTGTGGGATTCTGCTTCAGTCTGCCATTGTTTTTAGTTTTTATGGTTAGAATAAAGAGATTATTTCTTTGAGCTTCCCGGGGTCATGTGCCGGGTTTCTCGGATATAGTGAAAGAATGGGTGCAAAGTTGGGCGAGCTGCCCCAAAGGGGTTTTTGTCGAAGCACGTTTCTGCACCTGGGTAAAGGGCTGTTTTTCCTGCTCGCGTTTTTGTATGTGGGGTTTGGTTCTTTTGCATCAGGGGAAAAGAACATGAAAGAGAATAGAGTCCCTGTTCTGTTTTGTATGACCAAACCGGCAACAAAACTTATTATGATCTCTCACTGTGTTTGGAATGAAGTGCAAACGATTGTTCCATTGTGCTTAAATAACATCATGAAAGCAATGTTGCCAAGCAGAAGACCTGAATTAAATGTTCAGGATACTATTTGCTTATAATTTCCGTTAACAATATTAACATCCAAATTGTTGGTAAAACGAACCATATCATAGATGCTGTTGTTTCATCCCGGTTTATCTTGCTTGTTTATTCTAATTTTTTCATAATTGAAGATTGCTGTTAAAATAAGTATCATAATAGCGTCATTTGGCATATTGGGTATAATTGGCGGAATGCTGCTTGTGTATTTTTATGAAAGCGATATTAAGCAGTATGCTATCAATGAATTGAATAAAAACTTGAAGACTGAGCTTAAAATACATAGCATCGAAATGAACGTATTCAGGCAATTTCCTTTTATATCACTTCAATTTAATGATATTCTGGCACTTGATTCATTTGATAAAACCGCTAAGGATTCTCTTTTTTATTTCGGCAGGGGATGGTTAAAGTTCAACATCTTTGATGTTCTTCAAGAAAATTACAGGATTAAAAGAATTAACCTGGAAGATGGCTTTGCCAACATAAAGATCAATAAATCGGGCTTGAATAACTTTGATATTATAAAATCATCGGGTAAAACCAATGATTTCTTTCTGCAACTCAATCAACTCTCCCTGAGAAATACTAAAGTCTTTTATAATAATGAACTGAACAGGGATCGTTTTGATTTTTTGATTGATGAAGTAACCGCTAAAGGTGCTTTTTCAAGCAAGGTTTACCAACTCCAAATAAAGGGTGAGTTTATGGCAAATCTCATCAATATCAATTCTGTCAACTATTTGGTAACCAGGTCGATAGAATTAAAAGCCGGATTTGCTGTGAACAGAAAAACGCATTCATACATGATTGATGATGGGGAAGTTACAATTGATCATAGTATGCAATTTAAATTGAGCGGTAGTTTTGCGGATGAAGGAGATAATGTATCAGTTAATATGAAGATAAGCAGCAACAATCTATCTCTCTCAAGGGTATTGGAACTTTTACCGGATAAATTAACAAAAGGTTTTGAAAAATACAGAAGTGGGGGAATTGTCAATTTCACAAGCAATATCTCCGGCAATGCAGGAAAAACATCCACCCCCTTGATTACTGCAACCTTTGAGATGTCAAATGGATATTTTGAACAGATCAACAATGGGAACAAGCTGGAACTACTAAGCATGAAAGGAACATATTCAAATGGAAGAACAAAGAAAAGGGCATCTCCTTCATTAACCATCAAGAAAATGGAAGGGCATTTTGCCAACGGAAACTTTGACGGTTCTCTTTACATTAACTATTTACCTGTCCCGGAGGTGAACGGATCTCTTACAGGTGATTTTTCAATATCCGATCTGATCAATTTTACTGGTTATGACACCATAATAAATGCAACAGGTAATTTTAAAATAAATGCAAAATATAATGGTAAGTTTAAAAATTTATCCGATCTCAGACTGGAAGAATTTATAAAAGGGCAAATTTCAGGAAAGATTAAATTCGACAGCCTGTATCTAAGATTAAAAGCCGGTAACAATACCTGGAAAAATTGTGCAGGTATTTTAGAATTACATAACAAGGATATAATAATTAAAAAACTCAATGGAAAAATATCTAATTCTGACTTTGATCTGAAGGGTATTTGCAGAAATGCTATTCCATTTATTACCGGAGAAAATGAATTACTGACCATTGAAGCTACTTTCCAATCAAATCATATTGATCTGGACAGTTTGTTAATGAATAGCGACAGTAATGACAATATAGAATATACAATAAAATTACCACAAAACATCCATATCAATTTCAATATTGATATAGGGCATCTGAACTTCAGAAGGTTTAGATGCGAAATGGTTCACGGAATTGTGCGACTTGATAACAACGGATTAACCGCCAAACCAATATCATTCAAGAGTATGCAAGGTACAACTGAGGGAGTTTGTTATTTATTACCACTTAAAGATAATCAGTATCAACTGAGTACGGTGGCAAACACACAAGATATTGATGTAAAAGAACTGTTTTATCAATTTGAGAATTTCGGACAGAATACTATTACTGAACATCACCTTAAAGGTAAAACTACAGCTTCAATTCAATGTTCATTTCCAATCAGGGATGATCTTACCATTAATCCGGATGAAGTAAAAGTCTCGGCAGATATTGAAATTCGAAAAGGAGAACTTATACAGTTTGAACCAATGAAAGAAATTGCGAATTATTTCAGAAACAACAAATTGCTGGCAACAATTGTCAAAGCAGATGAACTGGACAAAAAACTTCAGCATATCTCCTTTTCAAAACTTGCAAACCATATTGAAATACAGAATAAATTGATCACTATACCCGACATGAAGATTCAATCATCTGCATTGGATTTAGAAATTTCAGGAACACATTCTTTCGAAAATAATGTTGACTATTATCTGAACTTTTATTTCACTGATTTGTTAACCATGAATAAAAAACCCAAAAAAGAAGATATTGGTTATATACAGGATGATGGTCTTGGAAGGACGCGGATCTTTTTAAAAATGGAAGGGAAATTCTACGACCCTGATATTCAGTTGGATAAAAAAGGGATGTTGCTCAATCTTAAGAATAAGAAACAACAGGAAAGCAAAATCATTAAAGGAATATTAAATGAGGAATTCGGTTTATTTAAGAATGATACTAACGTTATTAAGCCGGATCAGAGTGAACCTGAAACCGAATTTCTTATTGAATGGGAAGAATTAGAAAATGAAGCAAAAGCATCGGATAAAACTGATTCTTCCGGGAAGAAAAAAGCAACCATAAAAAAAATGTTCCAAAAATTAGAACAACAGAAAGAGCATAACGAAGAATTTGATTTTGAAGATGATGATTATTGAAAATTTGGTTATACTCGCAAATATTAGGATTCTCAGTGAATATCTATATTAAAAAACAGATTTGGAAGTTCATTCTGGCATTGCTGGCAGCTATCATTGTCAGTACCTCTCTATGGTATTCCAGCAGGATAGCCGGCAGGATTGCTGATGGTGAAAGGATGCGGGTTCAGCTTTGGGTAAAAGCTATTCAAAAACGGGAGTCTCTTATGAGATACACTAATGAAGTATTTGAAAAACTTGCCAGGGAAGAGCGTAAAAAAGTTGAGCTTTGGGCTTCAGCAACTAAAGAATTAAGCAAGGAACTTTCTGACTATACATTTGCACTTAAAGTAGTCGCAGATAACACCACAGTGCCTGTAATACTTACAGATGATAAAGATCATATCCTCAGTCATCGCAACTTAGACTCAGCAGAAATTCAGGATACTGCATCGCTCAGAGAACAACTGAATTTGATGAAACAAGTTCACCCCCCTATTGAGATTGAAGTTTATAAAGGAAGAAAGCAATATTTGTATTATAAAGATTCCAGATTGTTCACTGAACTTAAGCGAATGACAGATGATTTTGTGCAGTCATTTATTTCTGAAGTGATCATTAATGCTGCATCCGTTCCGGTGATTTTTACTGATAACAAGAAAAACAACATAGTTGCTTTCGGCAATATTGATTCATCTATTATCAATGACAAAACAAAAGTTGCAAGATTAATAGCTGTAATGCAAAATCAGAATGCTCCAATTGAAGTACATTTGAGAGAAGGAGATACACATTATATATTTTATAATAACTCCTATTTACTCACACAACTTAAATTTTTCCCTTTAGTACAGTTCATTATTATCGCATTGTTTATTCTTTTGGGTTACTGGATGTTCAGTATTTCAAGAAAAGCAGAACAAAATCAGGTTTGGCTGGGAATGGCGAGAGAAACAGCTCATCAGCTGGGCACACCGCTTTCTTCCCTTATGGCTTGGTTTGAACTAATGAAAGAACGCAACAATAACGATCCCATTATGATCACAGAACTTGAGAAAGATATCAAGCGATTAAGTACAATTACCGAGCGTTTTTCTAAAATTGGTTCAGCGCCAGATCTGAAAACATACGACCTTGTAAAGGTTATCACCAATACCGTTAATTACATAAAATTGAGGACATCAGATAAAATCATATTCAAAATAATTCCAAATCAGGATGAGATTTCTGTCAGGCTTAATGTACCATTGTTTGAATGGGTTATTGAAAACCTGTTGAAGAATTCCATAGATGCTACAGGTGGAATCGGTAGAATCGAAATTCAGATTACTGATCAGATTCAGTTGGTTTATGTGGATATATCAGATACAGGGAAAGGTATCCCTCAATCCAAGCATAAGACGGTTTTTGAACCAGGTTATACGACAAAACAACGAGGATGGGGGCTTGGGTTATCACTTGCCAAAAGAATAATTGAGACCTACCATTATGGAAAGATTTTTGTAAAAAGAAGCGAACCTGCAAAGGGAACAACATTCAGAATTGTATTAAAGAAATGATAGTCTGGATTCCTGCAACCTAAAATCAACAGATTAGGCTACATTAGCATCCAGAAGCAAAAGGATGAAAAAAATCTTCAGATCAATACAGACATTGTTCCCGTGCTTTCATGATCTTCGTTTCAGATTCAAATTCTTCACCATTACCTTTTTCAGGCAACCGCATGAAAAAGATTTCCAAGCTTTTAAATATTTCCACCCTGATCCTGATAAATTATTTATTGACATTGGAGCCAATCGGGGTGAAACCATATCATCTATTTTGATTTATCCTCATTTAAAAAACCAAATTATTGCTTTTGAACCTAATCAGATAGTGTTTAAGAAATTGCTGTCCGGCTTTAGTCATAACAAAAGAATAGTTCTTTATAATTACGGGCTTGGGGATGAGAATACTGAACGTGTGCTGTATGTACCATATTACAGAAAGTGGATGTTTGATGGCTTATCTTCATTCAAGAAAAATGAAGCAACATCATGGCTTCAACCAAGATTATGGAGATTCAATGAAAAAAAGCAAAGTATTTATGAAATGAAATGCAAAATCAAAAAACTGGATGATTTGGAGCTCAATCCATGCTTCATCAAAATTGATGTGCAGGGGTTTGAATATGAAGCCATTAAAGGTGGATTGAAGACAATATCCGAATTTTTACCGGTTATTTTGATCGAAAACATCTCAACTGACATTATAGATATGCTACAGCAATTAAATTATGGTTTTTACTCATTTGAAAAAGGGGCATTCCATGAACAGATAGGCAAGCTAAATACTTTTTGCATCAACAAGGACATTATATCTTCCCTGTTCAGAATTACAGTGCAATAGATCTTAATGAATTATTTCAATTGCTCTTTTTTTTATCTTCCTTTATTGGTACTGTCTTTACTTTATTTATCCTTGCCGGCCTAACCTGCACTTTTGAAGATTTAGGTTGTTCCTTTACTTGTTTCGATTGTGATTTTGCAGCAGGTGTGGATACAGCACCACTTTTAGCAGCAGGTCGTGGTGATGCAGGGCTGGAAAGAGCAGGTTGTTTGCTTGCATTTGAATTAACCGGGGTTGAAACTGCCTTGGGTCTTGTTGCGGGAGCAGCAACTGCTGCAGGTTTTTCCCTATCTTTACTAACTTTAATTTTATTTACTGTTGCAGGTTTTACAGATGCTTTCGCAGCTTCTGGTTTTGCTATTTCCTGTGCTGAAATAAAATAAGCGCTACACAGGATCATTGTTATTGTAATAAATGTTTTTTTCATTTTGTTAGATTTTAGAATTGAAATTTAATTTCAACCTTCAACATTCATGCCAGAATATTATTACCTGAAAGTGTAATATCAATATTCTCCACTTGTTTTAAGTATCATGCAATAGTAATATTTTAATACTACTATAACAAATTTATTACTAGCATCCAACATTCTAAATAAAGAGTGCTGAGATTTTCATGTCTATGATTATTCAAAAAAAGACATAGCTACAAGCACCTTTGATTACCAGGTTTATTGTATCCTCTTCGACACCACTCTGATAATCCCTAACTATTGATTGCTGCTGGCAAATTTGGCTTTTAGATTTTCAATATAAAATGCCGGTACATTATACCCGAGTTTAGCTGCCTGTTTCGCATCTTTCAGAGCTTCCTTATTTAATCCTTTCCGTTCGGCACACACAGCTAGGTTATACCATGCATTGGCATTGTTCGGATCAAGTCGCAAAACCATGTTAAACTGTTCAATTGCCTGATCATATCTTTTTAGATTGAAGTAGGCAAGGCCACTGTACATATGAGCTTCTTTGTTGTTGGGATTAACAGCCAGAACCGCTTTGCAATCTTTAATGGCTTTTTCATTGTTGGATGTTTCTATATAACTGTATGCCCTGTTCAGATATGCCTGCATATTCCCAGGGTCCAGTTCAATTGCTTTTGAATAATCGGCAAAGGCATTGACATAGTCCTTATTTATGGAATAAGTGACAGCCCTGTTGAAATATACATCAGGATAATCCGGGTCGAGTCGGATGGCTGTATTATAATCCTCCATAGCTTTATCAAGTTGCCCCCTCATGCTGAAAATATTCCCTCGCATAGCATACGGTCTTGCCTGATCGGGTTTCAGTTTTATCGCCATACTGAAATCGTCAAATGCAAGATCATATTTCTCATTTTGAGCATAGTAATTTGCCCTACTTGTGTATCCTTTTTCATGGGTGGGATATTTATTGATAAAATCTGTCCAGAGTGCTTCACTGTTTTTCCACACCTTGCAACGTTCAGATGTGGCATAAGCAAACAAACCTGATACGATGAGAACCAGTACAATAGCAATCATTCTCGCTTGTTTGCTCCTGCATATTAAATAATCTATTCCCATTCCAATTATAAAAAATAGACCTAAATATGGAATATAAGTATAACGTTCAGACATCACTGCATTGCCAACCGAGAGAAACTGTAGCACCAGCATCACATTAACCAGGTAAAACAATATACCGAAAACCAAAATACGTGTTTTTTTTCTGCTGAACCATGTGGCTACAAAAAAGCTGAGTGCAACAAAAGGAGAAAGATAATAAATAAGTGGCAAGCTGCCATCTGCAAGCAAGAATGGGTATGGATGGAAACAGGAAAGAGCGGTTGGAATGAACAGCATCCGGACATACATAATGAAACCATAAGAAGCAAACATAAAGCGCTGGAATAAGGTGAATGTCTCAAATGATGCGATGGATTCTGTAGATTGCTGCGCCTTGATGGCGATGTAACCAAACAGGAATGAAAGGAGCAGGAAGGGTATCTTCTCCATGATAAGCTTCGTATTGAATTTACGACCGCTGATGTAATCGATCAGGAATAAAGAGAGCGATAAAGGCACGGCAGCCGCTTTGGAAAAAAGAGATGCCAGGAACATGATAATTGCCAGAGAATACCATATTGCTTTGCCCTTGTTGCGCCTGATCATCATCATATAAAAGCAAAGGGAAGCCAGGTAAAAGAATGCAAACAGCACATCTTTGCGTTCAGCTAGCCAGGCAACAGATTCCACATGCATAGGATGAATGCCATGTAAAAGAGATACGACCAAAGATACCCATTGCCTGCCTGTGATCAGCCACATCAACAGGAATACAAGGAAGGTATTACCCAAGTGCAGTAGCACGTTGTGCAGATGATAAGTTTCCCATTTTTCGCCATGATTTTTATATTCCCACATATAAGAGATCATTGTTAAAGGGTGGTAATTACCAAAATAAAAATGATCAAACCAATATGCCATCCTTTCCTGAGAATAATTCCTTATCAATTCGTTCTTTACAAGGTATTTCTCATCATCCCAGTTGGTGATGCCGTTATCCAGTGCATTCTGGTATGCAGACCATGCGACAACAACAGGGAGCAAAGCAAAAAGCAGTTGTTTCCAGCCAAAGGAAGGCCACTCTATCACACTGCCAATCTCCCTGATCTCGTCCCTGGAAGGCAGGCTGTTTTTAACTACTTTTTTCGGTTTACGCTTCCCCAATGTTATAAAATTGATCAGCTAAAATAATGCATAATTTTCAGTGTTCTGTTTTTTGTTTTTTTATTGTAGAAATACAAAGTTCTTAAATCACTGGAATTACAACATGCTTTTTTGCTAACAGACCATTTGGGAATGATTTATTACACTCTTCAAATAACAAACTTTATCATCCTTTGTTCTTTGAGAAATTTGGCATCAAAATTCCCGGGGTTGATTATTATTGTTCCACTTGGGGTATTGATCTTTAACTCATCCATGTTGAACACCCTTCCGTTGATGAATTTCTGACTGCTGTTGTGGTATGTATCATTACTCAAAATACCTATTATTGCCATACTATGGGATTTGATTGTGATCCTGACTATCATGTCTGCTGTGTCTTTATCAATTATTTTAACAGCTTTGTCCCAATCCGTTTTGTCCGATTTGTTCAGAAGATAACCATAGGGTTTGGCAGTAAATATACCTATACCGTTATCTGGGTCGGTAATTTTATACTCTACAATTATTTCAGAATTAGTTGTATTAAATATGCAGAAATATTCATTCCACGAACAGCCAATTAAAGTATTCGCCAAGAACAGGATGATAAACAGGTTTATTTTCTTTCCCATATAAGGTTTAACTAAACAAAGAAAATATAACTCTTATTTACTCAATTATCATGAACATCCTTTCTTTTACAAAACTGCACGGCAGATGATTTGCTGCAAACTGTTGACAATCTATCTTTTAATAACTGAAACAGGGAACACCGTTTTTGCTCCTTCACTATACAACTCTAGCAAATAGAAGCCATTTGCCAGCTTTGATACATCAATTTTATAATTGTTATTCCCTTTTGAAAGCCTGATCATATCTGTGGTCACCATTTGCCCATGTGCCGTCAGTAAACGGAATGTTGTTTCGCAAGTCAGCGGTTTTCCAAACGAAATATTTAGTATTCCCGAAACGGGATTAGGATAAACATATACCTGCCCGACTCCGCTCATTTCCACCAATCCTGTTGAGATCACTATTACGTTCTGTATGATTGTATCGCTACCGCATTGATTGCTAACAATAAGCATTACCTGATAAGTTCCATTAGAAGCATAGGTATGAGAAGGATTCTGCAATGTGCTGTTATTGCTGTCTCCAAAATCCCAGTACCAACCTGTTGCATTTGTTGACTGGTCGGTGAAATCAACTGTTAAACCTATAGGATTGGATGAGAATGCCGCTGTTGGAGCGGGCACAACCACAATTGTCAAACTATCTGTCACCGTATCGCAGGAGTTGATAGCAGTAACCATATATGTAGTTGTTGCAGATGGTGTAACCGTGATTGATGAAGTGGTCTGGTTTCCGGGACTCCACAGGTATGATGTAACATTCAAACCATTGGAATTAAGTGTAACCGTATCTCCGGCACAGATCACAGAATCAGTAGAAGTAATAGAAACAGAAGGTGCCGGAAGCACGGTTGCGATTACCTCTTCCCTGGCGCTGATGCATGTATCACCAATAATTTCCCAATTGTAATAGAAATAGTAATATCCACCTCCTGCACTTGAACTTGTTATTGAAACCAGTCCGTTTAAGGTATATGGATAGTTTACACCTCCGTTATTCCTGAACAGATCGTTATTTGTACCTTGTATCCCAAGTCTGAAATTTGTACCCGGAGTCAATGAGAAATTCAAAGGAATTGTGCTTTGCCCGTCAGGAATATTTACTGTTGTACTTTGAAGCACATTACCCTGATCATCCATTAGTCTAATGGTCCTGTTGCCGGCACCGTTGGCATCCACCCAAACAGATTTCAATAAGCAGGATGAATAGACATCAAAAATCAGGTATTGATTGTTGTTGTAATAATTTCCGCTACCTATTGTGTTGTCCACAGGTCCGACAAATTGAGGTGTGGGCAACTGCAAATCTTCAACCCAAAAACTCGTAGTGGAACTGACCACAGGCGAATAAGTGTTTCCTGTATTGAGCCAGGTACCACCTGTCTGCTGATCATACCAGTCAAGCTGCCCGCTACCGGATGCAGAGAGGTTCACAGTTCCTGCGCCACAGCGTGTATCTCCAACAGTCGATGGGTTGGCAGGCAAGGTGATATCTATCAGATTTATGTAAACGATTGTATCTGCTCCGCAATTACCGCCATCAGCGATCATGGTCACCGTGTACTGCCCCGGTGTTGTATAAACATGAGTCGGGTCTTGCTGTGTGCTTGTGCCTGAATCTCCAAAATCCCAATAGAAACTATTTGCATTGGTGCTTTGGTTTGTAAAACTAACCGTAAACGGCACCTTGCATGAGGTATTTGCTGATTCTGTAAAATCAGCAGTTACATTAGCGGAAAACTGAGCCCCAACACAAACGGCATACCATGCATCAGTAGTAGCTATCACTTCTGGAGAACATGGGCCGAATAAATCCTGGGCAGACTGGATCGCATAAAAGCGGGCATCTGCATATTGAGAAGAAGCTATGAGATATACTGTATTGTTTCTGAATGCAATTTTAGATGCATCTATGATACCAATACCTGTTACATTATAGCTGTTGTTATTATCATTGGTGCCTGATTCCCCCTCGGTAAGAATATAGAACCATTTATTTTGTACACCGCTGTTTGTGTGCACACCGCCATTGTCTCCGCTACCTGTGTACCAGTTAACACCCTGGTAACAATCAGGATCCCCTTTGGACTTTGGATCAGCCATAGAACGGAATGAAGTTCCTATGTCTTCACCGATCAACCAGTCCGGGTTGATGGAATCTCCATACCATTCAATACATGTTCCGAAAATATCGCTGAAAGATTCATTCAGAGCACCGGATTCGTAGGAATAGGTCAGGTTGGAAGTGTTGCTTGTAAGTCCGTGTGTTACCTCATGTCCGCAAATATCCAGTGTTGTAAGAGGAGTGATAGATCCACCGTTTCCATCACCATAAGTCATTCGCTGTCCATCCCAGAAAGCATTGACGTAATTGTTGCTGTAATGCACATAACTTAATAAAGCAAAACCGTTGTCATCTATGCTGTTTCTGTTGTGGATGTTCAGGTAATAATCATAAGTTGTCTCCGTTCCCAAATGTGCATCCGTTGCATATTCATCCAGGTTGGCATTGTAATTGGCCCAGTAATTATCATTGTCTGTAAAATCTACTGCTGCACCATAATTTGTTCCTTTATTTAAATCGTATGTTCTGATCCCGTTTCCTCTTCCACTTTCTCTGAGTCTGTAAGGACCGGTCTGGTCATCAGCCGTGATTGTCTTCATGCCGCTATATTGTGTTTCGGCAGTTGCTAGCACATCTGCTTCCTGTATAAGGTCATTGGTAAAAATGACTTCACCGCTTATCGCATCCACATAGATTTCTGCCCGGGACATAGGTTGATGGGCATAAATATTGAATTTCCAGCATAATTTATAATTCCTTGATGAATTAAAATTCCCATTCACAGGCGCATAAATTAGTTGGCCTTTGGGAAAATAAGTTGCACTGGCATCATTCATTTCCCATTTCAGTTTAGCTTCTTCTTCAGGAATATCCCATTTATATGCGTCTGCACCCACATATTTCTTAGCAGCATCCAATGCTTCTGATTCACTCAGAGCACCGGCAGCCGGCAAATTAATATCATCAAATAACTTTCCGTTTACTGAAATCAGCCGTCCGTCTTTGCAATGAGCAATATACTCTGCACCCAGAATGTAAATTCCTTTATATGTTTCTTTAAAACGATAGTGAACTTGCCCCAATTCATCAACATGGCTCTTTTTATACATCAGGAGGTCATAATCGCTTCCAGTTTTATAATTCTCCTTGATCCATGATCTAAACTGAGAATAAGATATTGCATACTCTTCTTTAAATTGTACATAGGAAGGAATTTTAGTGCCTGTCCCTTCACGCACTACGGCAGCACCTTTTATCAGATGATCGGCCGCTGGCCCTCTCATCACTTTGGGTGTGGCAGCACATGGTTTATTGGTTGAAAAGCCCGGAAATGAAATAAGTATTGCAGCTATTAAGGTGTAGAATGTTTTCATATGTATCAGATTTAGGTGCAAGATAAGTAGTCTTATGTAATTATGCAAATTCTTCATGTTTATATGAATAATTTTATCCAAATTTACTTGATTTTATATTATAAAACCAAATATTTCCTGAAAAATCCTTTCGTTAAGTACAAAAACGTTTCTACCGCAGCACGATAGAACTCTTTTATTGATTCAGAAGACACTGTGGCGGGGTTTGTGCCAGTTGTTGCTTAAGGCGGGTTCTAAATATTTATTTTATCATCTGTTTTGTTTAGTTCATGGAACAAACCCATCAGCGCCCGGGATGCAGCATGCGATATCAAGTCGGGTGAGGTAGGTATAAAAATTTAAGAGAGATCAGAATTAATTTTCATTTCACCTGAATAAAATAACTTCGCAGCGGAGAGATGCCGGAGTGGTCGAACGGGGCGGTCTCGAAAACCGTTGTCCCGACTAATCGGGACCGGGGGTTCGAATCCCTCTCTCTCCGCATAAACAAAAACAATAAAATTATGTCTGAGATACGTCCATTTAGAGCTTACAGGCCAAAAAAAGAAAATGTAAAACAAACAGCAAGCCGTCCTTATGATGTTTTAAATACGCAGGAAGCAAGAATTGAATCAAAAGGGAATGATATGAGCTTTTATCATGTGATCAAACCGGAAATGGATTTCCCTGATGTTCACGATCATTATGCACCTGAGATATATAAAAGCGGTAAACAGGCTTTTGATAAACTACTTGCAAAGGGAGTAGTTAAAAGAGATGATAAGCCATGCATGTATTTGTATAAGCTGGTTATGGACGGGCATACGCAGAAAGGCCTGGTTGCATGTTGCTCAATTGATGACTACTTCAACAATGTAATCAAAAAGCATGAACTCACAAGGCCTGATAAGGAAGAGGACAGAAAAAATCATGTGAGATACAGTAAAATAAATTATGAGCCGGTATTCTTTGCCTATCCACATCTGCAGGCAGTGGATCATCTTGTTGACCATGCGACTTCATCCATCCCTGAATATGATTTTACTTCTGATGACGGCATACAACACACGCTATGGGTGATTGATGACGATGCCGTCATTACAAAACTTGTACATCTGTTCAGAAAGGAAGTACCTGCCATATATGTTGCAGACGGGCATCACAGAACGGCTGCAGGCGCTCTGGTCGGCAAAGAGATGAGAGATGCTGACCTCCATCCTTCCGGGAATAAAGGATACAATTATTTTATGGCAGTGCTTTTCCCTGATAATCAGTTACAGATCATTGATTATAACCGGGTTGTTAAAGACCTGAACGGTCTGGCGTTTGAAGAATTTATTGACAGGATCAAAAACGACTTTGAGATCACGCCTTGCAACGAGAGGTATAAACCGAAAACACTACACACGATTGGGATGTACCTCGAAGAGAAATGGTATGAGCTGAAAGCCAAAGCCCACACTTATGATGACAATGATCCCGTAAAATCTCTGGATGTAACCGTTCTTTCTGATTTTATTCTTTCACCTCTATTTGATATTAAAAATCTGAGAACCGATAACCGAATCGGTTTCATCGGTGGTATCAGGGGATTGGGAGAACTGGAAAGACTGGTGGATAAGGGTGAATGGAAAATTGCCTTTTCCATGTATCCTGTAAGCATGCAACAACTCATGTCAATTGCAGATAATGATATGATTATGCCGCCAAAAACTACCTGGTTCGAGCCAAAACTTAGAAGCGGTCTTTTTGTATACGGTATGGATGACACACACCATGAATTCTAAAAATATAGCTCAAATCAAATCTTCAATTCCACCTGATGTGACCCTTGTCGTTGTTTCCAAGCACAGGAGCAACAATGAAATTATGGAGGCATATAATGCAGGACAAAGAATCTTCGGAGAGAACAGGGTGCAGGAACTCATGCAAAAACAATCCCTGCTTCCGGCAGATATCCAATGGCATCTTATCGGTCATCTGCAGACAAACAAAGTAAAATATATTGCTTCTTTTATTAATCTGATCCATTCGGTTGACAGCCACGAGTTACTTGTGGAAATAAATAAAAGAGCTAAAAATAACAATAGAATCATTCCTTGCTTACTTCAGGTACACATTGCTATGGAAGAAAGAAAATACGGATTCCAATATGATGAACTAAAGAACTATCTTTTATCTGATAATATATCAAGTCTGAAACATGTACAAATAAATGGTTTGATGGGTATGGCTACTTTCACAGATGATAACGACATGATAAGTGAAGAATTCAGGAAGCTTTTAGCATTTTATAGTGAGATGAAGGATCTGTTGAATAGTAATACTTTCAATACACTTTCTATGGGGATGTCAGGAGATTATAAGATTGCCATCAAACAAGGAAGCAATATGATAAGGATTGGAACTGCAATATTTTCATGAATTAATGTGAGAACAAAAATAAAAGAGCTGGAGCGGGCAGCACTGGAACTGGAACCTGACGAAACCAGAAGAGCTGCAATCAGAGAGAGGGTTATCAATTATACTGAAAATTTTCTCAACGAGATATATCAGAGAAAAGCTTTCGAGATCAACAACAATTCCATTGAGGATATCGAACAGGATAAGATCAGAGAAGAGCGGGAAGATATTGACGCTTTATTATCTCTTGTATCAAAGAGTATCGATTTTCCTGGCCTGAATCCGGCATCGGGAGGACATCTTGGTTACATTCCCGGGGGTGGACTCTACACCTCATCTCTTGGCGATTACATGGCCGACATCAGCAACAACTATGCAGGAATATTCTTTGCAGGTCCCGGTGCAGTTCTTCTTGAGAATAAGCTTATTGCCTGGATGGCAGAACTTGCAGGGTATCCGAAAGGGACAGCAGGTAATCTTACTTCCGGTGGCAGTATTGCCAATCTCACCGGTATTGTTACTGCAAGGGATGCCCACAAATTAAAGGCTAGGGATTTTCATCGATGCGTTGCATATATGACTGCCCAGGCACATCATTCAGTTGATAAAGCATTGCGCATCTGCGGGATGGGAGAATGCGTCATTCGTCATGTCCCTATGGATGAATATTATAAAATGGATACCGTTGCTTTGTCTTCCATGATTTCAAATGATAAAAAAAATGAGCTTCTTCCCTGGCTTGTTATCGCTTCAGCAGGTTCTACAGACACAGGTGCAGTGGATCCCCTCAACGACATTGCTGATATTGCAAATCAAAATGGTTTGTGGATGCATGTGGATGGAGCATACGGGGCTTTCTTTTTACTGTGTGATGGTTACAAAGCCATATTCAAAGGTATTGAGAAATCAGATTCCTTGGTGATGGATCCTCATAAGGGTCTTTTTCTACCATACGGTACAGGTGCAGTGCTTGTGAAAGATGCAAAAGCTCTGAATAAAGCTCATTATTATACTGCCAATTATATGCAGGATGCAATTAAAACCGAGCAGGACTACTTATCTCCCGCTGAACTTTCACCCGAGCTAACGAAACACTTCAGAGGTTTGCGTATGTGGCTGCCACTGAAACTACATGGATTGAAACCTTTCAAAGCTTGTCTTGAAGAAAAGTTAGAACTAGCTCGTTATTTCCACCGTGAAGTAGCAAAAATCCCAGGATTTGTTACCGGCCCTGATCCGGAATTATCGGTTTGCACTTTTAGGTATTTACCTTCAAAAGGGGATGCAAATCAATTTAACCGCAAATTAATCGATGAAATTCACAAAGACGGGCGTGTATTTATTTCATCCACCATGATTGATGGAATATTTACTCTTAGATTGGCAGCCCTGGCTTTTCGTACCCACATAGATACGATTGATATGTTGTTGGAAATGCTAAAATTGCATTCGGAAAAATTAAAGCAGAAATAAAGCAAATATAACTTGCTATTTTCGGTTTCTTCCAACTACCAGTTTCATTTCAGGATGATAGTAAAAAGAGAAATAAAAATTTGAAAGAGCCATACAAGCGTGCAGACCGAAGGCAGTCCAGATATTTCCAGTACTAACCGTGAAAAGACAAACCAGAAGACCAAATGGAACAGAACCAAAAGTTTCAAGCTTCCCTTTTGGAAGATGAGCAATGGCATATAGCAACACGTTTAGACTTATTGCCAGCCAGGAATCCATCACTTTAAGACTGCCAAACAGCAATACTCCCCTGAAAAGGAATTCGTACCCAAGTAAATAGATCAACCACCCAAAACCACCACCGATTAATGTTCCTATACTCCATTCTTTTTTCCTGATCTGTGGATATTGTTCAAGATTGGACGGTCTTCGAGCCAGAAAAAAATTAACACAAAAAATAACAACACCAAGAATTCCAACCCAATACAATGATGTCCTAATGTTCATGGTATTTATACCATAATCGCTGAAAGATGCTTGATCAGTATAATAAATGCAAATCCCGGGAAGAATACCGAGTATGACAAACCCTGTAAGTTTCTGATATAAAACATGCCAGAAAAGAGCTCTCTCCTGACCTATTTTATCAATAAAGAATCTTCTAATTGTACCGGAAGAGCTTAAATACCAATAGAGTAAAAATGATATTGACACCAGCAAAGGATAAGCGGTCAATTCAATAAAACGATTATTCATTCAATAACGGACAATTCAATTGCAGCAGTAATCTCACCATCCCCTTTCTTGTCCCAAAATCTGGAAGTCCATTTATAAGTCTTACCGGCTACCAGTGGGTCACCTATCGTTAGACTAGAATTTAAATAGGCAACGTCATCAGGAGAGACACCTTCTTTATTATATTGTTCGAAAAGATCATCATATTTCATCTCAACATTACCCTCTTTGTCTGTTACCAATATAGAGCAACCCGGAAATGCCCGGTTATTTTCCTCCTTAAAACCACTTACTCCTTCCATCATCAATTGTAGTTTTGCACCTACATTTACATTGGGCTCATCCATATTTACTCCATCTTTTTTTATGTATGCCTTTTCATACGTGAGATTTTTATTGCCAACAGTCAAGCCTGTAGTTAAATCTTTTTGTACTCCGGCAGAACAGGCGCCCAATAG
>CAZUDW010000008.1:9423-10868 GCA_964619305.1 uncultured Flavobacteriales bacterium | reverse complement strand
TTTTCTTCTTCCTTTCAATGCTGAAATAATAATCAAGCAATTGTTCGGCAGCCATCAGTGGATTGATTAAATCCCGTTCGATATCAGCATATAATTTTTTCATTAATTTTTGCACTTTTACATTTTGATAGAAATCCTGTTCCAGCCCTTTGGTGATGCAATTCTTCATCCATTGTTTATTCTGTAAGTTCCGATTTTTATCAAACCAACCATTTGATCTCGTTAAATTCAAATATTCGACAAGCAGTTGCCAGCAATCTTCCATACCCTGCATATAAAGAGCAGAACATTGAAGCACTTTTGTTTCCCATCCATTATTCCGGGCTGTGAACATCCCTGCGATTTGCCTTGTTTCTTTACATGCTATTTCTGTCACTTCTTTATTGTTACCGTCAGACTTATTAAAAATAATTGCATCTGCCAGTTCTATCACTCCTTTTTTCATAATTTGTAACCAATCTCCTGTTCCTGCCTGCATCAATAGAATAAAAAAATCAACCAGTGAATAAACATCTGTTTCAGACTGGCCGCTGCCAACCGTTTCAATAATGATTATATCAAAACCGGCAGCTTCAAACAAGACAACAGATTCTTTGGTGTTATCTGCAACACCTCCGAGTTTATTTCCTGATGGTGTTGGTCTGACAAATGAATTTCTATCCCCAACCAGATCTTTCATCCTGGTTTTATCTCCCAGAATGCTTCCTTTTCCAATGGAACTGCTGGGGTCAATTGCCATTACCGCAACGGTCTTTCCTATTGATGTAAGATAACTGCCAAAAGCATTGATAAATGTGCTTTTACCAACACCGGGGATTCCTGTAATCCCAATCCTGACCGAATTGCCTATGTGTGGAAGGCAAGCCGTGATAAGTTTTTTGGCTTCCTGCTGATCTGTCGGTTTCACACTTTCAAGCAAGGTTAAAGCATGACTAAGTGCAAGCCTGTCACCGGCCAATATCTTTTTACAATATTGTTCAACTTTTAAACCGGGTCTGTCCATCTATTTATAATCCTTAATAAATCCATGATTAAAACTGACAAACATCTTCTCACACCGGCCACTTGTCCTCACACTTAGCAAACCTGAGTATATATTACCAGGCTGGATGTGGTTGAGATCAAGTAATATTGAATCAAATTGTATGTTTTCCAATTTATCAAGATATTGCAATTCTTCTGATAAAGGTCTTTGATCGAATTCCATCAATACATGATAATATTTATTACCGGCCATCTCAACAGAATTATCATATTCATTGCTTTCAAACGGCTTTATTTCTTTCACTTCAGCATGAAACTTACGAATGTCATAATCACATGGGACATTGTTATTACATGCAATCAGGGTTATTGCAACAAAAAATGGCCTGAAAACCGATTTTACATTCATGCTGTAAAAGTGATCAAAATTATGGAGAAATTTAAAATAAAAGATAATAGCT
>CAZUDW010000008.1:0-9323 GCA_964619305.1 uncultured Flavobacteriales bacterium | reverse complement strand
GGAAATAATCATTCAACCATTTCGCGAATTTATCGCAATCTTTGCATAACGTCAGATATTAATATATTTGCATCGAAATTAATTGTCTAACAAAAATCAATAAAATGAAAAAGTCATTTGCTTTATTTGCAATTATCGCTTTTGTTGCAGTTTTCACTGCATGTAAAAAAGAATATGAATGTTGTTACTATGATTCTGCAGGTGTAAAGATCGGAACAGGAATTTATGGATGTGCTACAGCAAAAATGTCAAAAAAAGACATGCAACAACTTGAAGACGATATGAATTCAGTTGCTTTACTCTGGAGCGGATCAGCAAAATGTGAATAGCGTATATTTGCAGGAATAAAAACGTCACATAATTCATGTGGCGTTTTTTTTTGCCTGTTCTTTCATTCGCATATTACTTTGTAATTTTACAAGTTTTAAATGCGCTGGGTTTTCATCATATTACGAATTGTTATTGGATTATTGTTTGTTTTCAGTGGATGGATCAAACTACATCCGATTGAACCTTTTGAATTCAATTTTGTTCATATTGGCATTGCGAACTGGACGATTGCACCTTTTTTTGCAAGAGGAATTATCGCATTTGAAATTTTGTTGGGATTAATGCTCATCATCAATGCAAACAGGAAAGCAACAATATTTAGTGCACTTACATTACTCTGTTTATTCACTATATATCTTCTCATCGCATGGATAGCAGAGGGCAACAAGGACAATTGTGGTTGTTTTGGAACGTTTTTACAAATGTCCACATCAGAATCAATTTTAAAAAACATACTTCTTATATTATTGTTATTGCTGTTATTAAAAAAAGGTAGTCAGTGGAATTGGCGCTACAAATGGATCATCACAGTAATAGTTGTTTGCATTGCAATCGCAACCCCCTTTATTATAAATCCTGTAAGTCTGAATGCAGCTATCCATAAAGAAAATGCTCACTTACCTGTGAGGGCTCCTTTTGAATATTTACCGGACATGGTTTTCAGCGGTAAGACAGTTGATCTCAATAAAGGAGAAAAGCTACTTGCTTTATTCAGTCTTGGGTGCCCACATTGCAAAATTCTTGCTACCAAACTTACCATTTTAAGTGAACAGGAAAACATCCCGGATGTGTATGTTCTTTTTATAGGAGACGAGGGAAAGCTGGACCACTTCCTAAAAAAAACAAGCATGCCATTTCCATATAAAATATTTAACGACAAAAACTTTTTTAAAATAAGCGGGCCAAAATTGCCGACACTGCTGTATGTCAGAGACGGTATGGTTTATCATTTCTGGAGTGGTCAGGATGTGCCGGCTGATGATATAATTAATCTTAAGAAAGAAGCTCAAAAAGATGAGAACACATAGATTAAAATATATAAAGCATAAACACATTAACTTGTATTTATCCGTGGGCTTATTTGTTATGATGCCTGGTTTTGGCTGTAAGCATTGCATAGAATGTTATACCACGGTAGGTGGTGTTCAGGCATTTGCTGATGAGTATTGCGGAACTAAATCCGAAATGGACACTACCAAAACACGTTATGAAGAAGATTGTCAAACCTTAATTGCAAGTGGAAGCGTGGATGACTGCGGATGTATGGATAAATAAAATTAAATCATTTTTTGTGCGATTTTTCAGATAATTGTACTTTTACATTATATAATCTAAAATTGAAGAAAATGAAATCACTTTCTGTTTTACTCTTTGCAAGTCTTTTTACTGTCGTTTTTTCAGGATGTAAGAACTGTGTTGAATGTTCTCAAACAAGCAGTGATCCAACAACCGAAGAAAAATGTGGATCAAAAAAAGAAGTAAGAGATTTTAAACAAGAATATGAAGACAATTGCGAAACCTGGCTTGCTTTAGGTGTTGTGGACGATTGCGGTTGCAAGGATACCAAAACTTCTATACTGTAATATATTATTAGAGAAACCGGCATAAACAGTTGCTTTATCATCCTATTCGTTCTTCACTCATAAATAGTTTATTAAGTTTTTTTAATTAAAAATTAATTACGATATTTGCAGCCCCCGATGTGGGGCGTAGAATTTGTTACGGGTAATAAAATCTATAAAAAATGCCAGCAAAAATCAGACTTACAAGAAGTGGTAAAAAAAGGTATCCTTATTATCACATTGTTATTACAGATAGCCGAGCTAAACGCGATGGCAGAATAATTGAGAAAATCGGTTCATACAATCCAAACACCAATCCGGCAAGTATTGATCTTAATTTTGACCGTGCTTTGCATTGGATAAAAGTAGGAGCCCAACCCACAAATACAGTCCGTGCTATTCTTTCATACAAAGGAGTATTGATGAAAGATCACCTTGATAGAGGTGTACTTAAAAAAGCTTTTGATCAGGCAGAAGCAGATCGCAGGTTTAATGCATGGATGACACAAAAAGAAAGCAAGATTCAAGCTAAAGAAAAAGCCATACAGGAAGAGTTGGAAAAAGACAGGAAAAATCGTTTAGCTGAAGAAAAAGCCAAAAAAGAACAGATGGAGAAGGAAATAATTGCTAAACAGGCTGCTCTTGCTGCTGAGGTTGAAAAATCAAAAAATGAAGAGGTTGCAGATGAAGTTGAGGAATTAAGTGAAAAAACACCGGAGGAAAATGTACCAGAAACAAAAGCTGAGACAGTTGTTCAGGATGCTGTTGATGCAACTTCTGAACAAGAAGACATTGCCGAAGAAACGGATACACAAACAACAGATACTCCTGATGTTGAATCCACAGAAGTGAATGACGAAGTAACCGAAGCCGTAAATGAAAAACCAGCGCAGCATGAAGATCAGGTTGCTGAGACTTCCAAGGAAGGCAATACAACAGCCAATACCGAATCTGAATCAGAAAATGCAACCGGTGACACCCCAATAAAGGTGGATGTTGTAGATACACCTGTTGATGATGCTGACATAACCACAACTGAGGAAAGCAATGCTTCAAAAGTAGTAGCTGCTGAGGAGAAAAAGGAAGACACTTCTGACGAAGAAAAGAAATCCTGAATGTGGATATACACCAATGCCTATATCTTGGGAGATTCACCAGGACACATGGCTATAAAGGTGAATTGAGAATCGTTCTGGATTGTTCCGTTAAAATTGGTCCTGATCATCCAAAAGTAATATTCATTAATATTGATGAACTGCTTGTCCCTTTCTTCATACAAAACATCCGAAATGTGTCATCAGATACTGCCTTGATTACACTTGAAGATGTGTGTGTTGTAGAAAAAGCGAGTTTTTTTTGTGGTAAAGAGGTATACATTGCAAAAAAAGATATCAGATATGTCGTAGAAAATGAAACAGCAGATCAGGTCAATATTTATTCATTTGAAGTTTGTGACAGACATTATGGTTCATTAGGGACTATTGAATCTATCATCAATTCAGGTAATCAGGAGTTGATCAGAATAGAAACTGATGATGGAGAGATACTGATTCCTTTCAATGATCAGCTTGTGATTGAAATTAACTCTTTGAAACGAGTTGTCTATGTTGATCTGCCGGAAGGACTCATTGACCTGAACAGGAAATTTTAATAGCCATTGTATTCAGTTTCTTTAATCCGGAAAGCAATTCCAAGCGTTTTCAATTCATCAAGTATTGGCTGATAGATATCCTTAGTAACAGGTAATTGAATACCTTCTGTTCTAATCACTCCATTGAGTATCATCTTTGCAGCAATAGCCACCGGATAACCAACAGATTTAGCCATAGCAGTATAAGGAGGTTCATTTCCTTCAAGGACCATAAATGCTTCCCTGCCATGCAGTTCATTATTTATTTTATAACCAAATTTATGCCACATCACGATCATATCCCGGTCATCAGGAGTTAGTTTCCATTTTTTCATTAATATACATTCCAGCATCTGTGCCGGTGTGGCATTCTTAAGTCCGGGTTTTTGATTGGCATCAAAGATGTCTAACCATTTCAATTTCTCAATAACATCTGAATCCTGATCCAGTTTTAAATAATGCATCAGTTTCAACTCTACCGAATCATGCGGATTATATGCCAGAAAAGAATTAATGAAATCGCGGTTGCTCATCTCCTCTGACCCCTTGAGAATATAACTATCATCAGTACAACCGATTTGAACGAATGCATCCCATGCACTACCGAACCCAGGCCTTCTTAACGTACCTCTGTAAATAGTAGGAATATCTGTTAAGCCGTATATTGATCGATATTTCAGGGAATCTCTGTTTGCATATCCTTCGAAACGCCCATAGTTTTCAATATCTATCTTTTCCGTCCTTCTGAACAGCCGATGATATGGGATATACTTATATTTATTTTCCTGAATAAACATCACAGGAGTTCCCCGCCCAGCAAGAACCACATTGCGGGGATTCCAGGTAAATTTATACTTCCATGGATTCTTTCCTTCAGATTCAGGAGCAAGAAGACCTCCGGTAAATGATTCAAACAGTTGTATCTCCCCTCCCGAATTCCTGATCTGGTCTATCTCTTTCATAGCTGACAGATGATCAATGCCCGGATCCACACCAATTTCATTCATAATGATAACACCTGCCTTCTTAGCGTCATCGTCCAGAGCTTTCATCTCTTTGGAAATATAGGAAGCTGTTACCATGTGTTTCTGCTTAGCAATGCAATAAGCAGCTACTGTGGCATGCATATGTGCAGGGACCATCGATATGACCAGGTCACTTTGGGCGATCAGATCATTAATCGCATTTTCCGTTCTTATATCTATAGCAGATGTAGTCAATGCCGGATGATCTCCGAACATCTTATTCAATATACCGATCTCAATATCGGTAATATGTAGCTGCCAGTTCTCCTTTTCTGCATTGCTCAGAAGATAATCCACCAAAGCAAATGAAGAACGCCCTGCTCCTATTAGTAAGATTTTTCTCATTCTATCCAGCGCGAATATAGGTTAATCAGTGCAAGGATAAACCAAGAAGATACAGAAAATCAGTTCCGATTGAAAAGATCAATCCTTAATCGTGCATAGATTCCTTTTTAGCTAAAAGCTGTTCCTCAGATTCCCGGTGATCCGGATCATCCACGCAGCAATCAACCGGACATACAGCTGCACATTGAGGCTCATCGTGAAAACCTTTACATTCCGTACATTTATCTGTTACAATGTAGTAAAACTCATCTGATTTGGGTTCATTAGCAGCATCAGCATCATAAGTATTTCCGCCCGGAGTTGTAATATTTCCACTAAGATTAGTGCCATCAGACATTCTCCACTCCGCGCCACCTTCATAAATGGCATTGTTTGGACATTCTGGTTCACAAGCACCACAGTTGATGCATTCGTCAGTAATCATTATCGCCATAATATCAAAATTTTGAGGTTATTAATCCTTAGTTTTGTTCAATAATGCAAATATAATATTTCTTAACTGAATTGAATGAGACGATTAGTATAGAAAAAAGAATTGAAGCATTTGCAATTCTGGGTAAAAACATCTCTGCTGCCATGCAGGGAGAGGGAAAATACAGCGATCTGATCAGGCAAAGCATCAGAAGAGCATGCACTGAAAATAATTGGTTCACCCGCAACAATGTACTAACTGCGTTGCAAGCCATAACAAAATGCCTGACAAAGGATAAACTTATAAAATGGCTTGATCCATACACAGATACTCTCGTTAAGTATGAAGGGGGAAAAGATATATCGGTAATAATGGCAGGTAATATTCCCTGTGCAGGATTTCACGATTTCATCTGTGTGCTCATCACAGGCAATCGATTCTATGGTTATTTATCCTCTTCAGACAATGTTTTACTTCCTGCCATTGCGCAGATATTACAGAAAATTGAACCGGTATTCAAAAAACTCATCAGTTTCCGTGAGGGAAAAGTACATATGAGCGATGCTGTTATAGCTTCAGGGAGCAACAATACTGAAAGATATTTCAGATATTATTTTGGGAAATATCCAAACATTATCCGTTCCCACCGGAACTCAATAGCCATTCTTAATGGCAAGGAAACAGAAGAAGAACTCAAGTTACTCGGCAAAGACATATTCTTATATTTTGGACTGGGATGTCGCAGCATATCAAAGTTATATGTGCCTCCCGGTTATGATTTCACCACTTTTTTTAAAGCAATTTCAACCTTTGAGCATCTGCTGAATCATAGAGGGTATTCAGCAAATTACATTAATAATAAATCCATATTCACTATAAATAGAGAACCCTTTCTTGACAATGGTTTTTTATTGCTGAAAGAAATGAAAACCCTTTATTCTTCAATAGCAGTTCTGCATTTTGAATACATCACCAATGATCTGGAATTTCTAACAGAGAAGTTATTCGGTAAAATCCAGTGTGTTGTTTCAAAGAACAAGATAAATTTTGGCATGAGCCAGTTTCCTGAATTGCATGATTATGCTGATGGTGTAGATACATTAAAATTTCTCTTCCAGTTATCCTGAATTTAGTACTTTTGATTTTTATTAACATTCTGCTGTATTGTACTTCATGATTCATCGAATTTCTTACCCTGTTTTTAACACCCTGTGCATTGTATGCTTGTTAATACCACTTTCCTCATCCTGCCAGTTCTGGACTGAAACTTTTCTTGCAGGTTGTAGTCAGGGTCAGCTTGCCACTTCATATGTCGGGCCAAACGGTTTCTGGACCGTTACAACTACCGGCACAAATGACAACCAGGCAAATGAATGGTATATAAGTGCAACAGAAGCCGGAATGGGAATTGGCAATTGTGGTAACAGTTGTCTTAATTCCCTCATGGATGTTAACCGGACTTTACACATAGGTTCTACTTACGGTCTGGTGGATTCAGGAGCGACATATCTGCAAACCGGTCCATGGCAATGCAGCAACCAGAATATCTGTGTGACTACAAACAAGAGAGTTGAATCCCCTGTAATTGATTGCCAGGGTTGGGAAACGATACAGTTGGATTTCGCTTATATGATGAATGGAGAAAACGGTGTAGATGAATGTGAATTATTCTACTTTGATGGGAACAACTGGAGTTCATTGGGAGTGCTGAACCAGACTGTCGGTAGCTGTGCTCCGCAAGGGTTATGGACAAGTTTCAGTATAGCATTGCCTTCCAGCGCAGACGACAACCAAAATATTCAGATAGGTTTTAACTGGACCAATAATGACACATTAGGGAGTAATCCTTCAATTGCTATTGATGATATAAAGTTAAACGGGACAATGATAGCCCCACCACTGATCGATTTTACAGCTGACACCACAATGGTATGCCAGGGAGGATGTGTTAATTTCACAGATTTATCTCAAAATAATCCCACTGCCTGGAACTGGACATTTAACGGGGGGACTCCCAACTCATCCACATCACAAAACCCTCAGAATATTTGTTACAATTCCCTCGGCACATTTGACGTAACACTCGAAGCGACAAATGCCAACGGGAGCAATGACAGTACCTTCTCCGGCTATATATCCGTGGTGAAATGTGTACCGCCTGTTGCAGATTTCTATACTTTGGACAGTGCTATTTGCCAGGATAATTGCATACAGTTTATCAACAACAGCCCTGGTTCATTAAATTACCAATGGGTATTCCAGGGAGCTTCACCTTCTTCATCAACCGATCCTAATCCGGATTCCATCTGCTATCCTGACACCGGAGTGTTTCCCGTTTTGCTAATTGTTTCAAATCTTTATGGTTCAGATACCCTTTATAAGATGTATATTGATGTCAACAGCTATCCATGGGTAAATGCAGGAGTTGATCAAACGATTAACATTGGAGAATCTGCGGCACTCAGTGCAACCGGAAGCGGTATGTATTATTTCTGGAGCCCGGATACCAACCTGAGTTGTACATTTTGTCAGAGCACATTTGCCAACCCTGAAACAAGTACAGAGTATGTCGTGAGAGCCGAAGATGAGAACCATTGCCCCGCCTGGGATACAATTATGGTCATTGTCGAAAACAACGTATTTTTAGGTGTGCCTGATGCCTTCTCTCCAAATAATGATGGCAGTAATGATATTCTATACGTGTTGGGTGGTGGAATTAAAACAATTGATTTTGAGATATTCAACAGGTATGGGCAGAAGGTTTATAAATCCCGTTCGATTCAGGAAGGTTGGGATGGAACCTTTAAAGGAAAACCTGAAAATCCGGGCGTTTTTGTTTATCATCTTCTGGTTACATTTAAGACAGGTGAAATCAGGGAACTAAAAGGCAACGTGACATTGATACGATGATGAAACTTAAATTTATCTTATCATCCGGGTTCCTGAGTTTAGCTTTGTTTGCCTTATCTCAGGAACAAGTACACTTTTCACAATTCGAAACAACGCCTTTGGATATCAACCCGGCACTGGCTGGCGTTTTTAGGGGTGATATCAGGTTCAACTCTTCTGTCAGACAACAATGGGCAAGCATGACCGACATGTACCAGACACTATACGGATCTGTAGATTTTCCCGTTGCAAAGAATATAATCCAGGATGACTTTTTCGCATTAGGGATTAGTTTTATCAACGACATGGCAGGCAAAACGCTTTTTACAACAAACCAGGGTTATCTTACATTGGCATACAGCAAATCCCTGTCACCAAAAGATGATAATTACTTTTCACTTGGATTTCAGGGTGGCTGGGCTCAACGTTCGATCTCAAGCAGTGGAATAAATTTTGAAAACCAGTGGACAGGAACAGCTTTTGATAACAATTTACCCAACGGAGAATTAACCCTGAATGAAACTTCTTCCTATTTTGATATGAACAGCGGAATACACTGGTTCTTCTCCCCTAATGACAAATTTAAGTCTTCTATTGGCTTGTCTATGTCTCATTTACATAATCCTGATGTGAATTTTCTCGGTTTACGGGAAAAGCTTTATCGCAAGTTCTCCATTCATGGCATATGTGATATATTTATTGAGAAACATAAGCTTTCCCTCTTACCTAAATTCTACTTTATGCAACAGGGGAAAAACCGCATCATCTTGCTTGGAAACGATATTAATTTTCATTTGAAGGGCAGATCAGAAATCACCAACTATTTACACGATCTCTCGATAGCAATTGGAACATATTACAGATTTGCTGATGCTTTGGCACCACACCTCTCCATGAAATGGGCCGGCTTTACCCTTGATTTTTCCTATGATCTTACTTTGTCTCATCTGAAAGATTACAACTCCGGAATTGGCGGCCCGGAGATCTCTCTGACCTACAGAGCAGGGTTAAGCATTGGCAAACACGATCGCGCCAAACACAGCGAAGTGATGTTTTTCTGATCACATCCGCTATTTGTTGGACATTTGATGGTGTCCTCAAAGGAGTAATTGGGCACCGCGTTCTGTGCA
>CAZUDW010000007.1:23910-48391 GCA_964619305.1 uncultured Flavobacteriales bacterium | reverse complement strand
TTATAACCATAACTAACTTTCATATAGTTTGGTGTAATTTTTCCACATGATTTCAAACTCAAAAAGTTCCAATGCTTTTTTCCGGGCATTTGCTCCAATTTCGGGGTTTTTGTTATTCAAAACAAAAATGATCATTTCTGCAAT
This sequence comes from uncultured Flavobacteriales bacterium, assembly GCA_964619305.1. Classification (GTDB taxonomy): domain Bacteria; phylum Bacteroidota; class Bacteroidia; order Flavobacteriales_H; family CAZUDW01; genus CAZUDW01. Next base: position 48,247 of record CAZUDW010000007.1, on the reverse strand, counting down.
GGAATCCGCATCATTTTGTTTGGTGAGATAACCGTTTTTCATATGTTCAATGGCATCTTTTGCTGCCCCTGTAGGGGTTGAAACCACAATGGCTCCACTCATCATTGCTTCAGCAATTACGAATCCGAATGGCTCCAGTTCTGATGCATGAAGATAAACATCAAGAATTGAATAGTATGAAGGGATCAGTTTTCGTTCAATCCAATTTGTAAAAATGATATTATCAGCAACACCAAGTTCTTTGCTCATTGATAAGAGTTCATGCTTCTGATCTCCTACACCTGTGAAAAGGAAAACAGCATCCGGGTGATGTGCCAGCACTTTTGCTGCAGCCCTAACAATATATTGATAGCCTTTCCATGGTATTAAACGGGAAATAGTTCCGATTATTTTTTTATTGTTCAGGTTAAATCTTTCTTTTAACTCTTTCTCATTTGTGATATCTCTGGAGAGAAATAATTTTGAAGGAATACCGTGATGAATCATGGTAACTTTATCTTTAGGTGCTTTCTCTTTTTGAAGAATAAACTCCTTGTTCTCTTCTGAAATGGCTATTATATTAGTTGCTAACCAATTATTCAATTTATCAATCCAAACCCATTTATGTGCATAATGCCAATGATAACCTGCATCTCCTTTTGTAATGATACGCATCGGCACTTTGGCTAATTTAGCTGCAAGCAAACCTGAAAACGAATCTTCAAAAAGATGGGTGTGAACCACATCTGGATGAATCTTCACCAGCAGTTTACGAATCCTGAACACGGCTTTTATTAAATCGATCTTTTTATTTGTTGAATTATATTTTATCCAATAACAATTACATCCGAAATCAGCCATTTCTTCTATCATCTCAGGATGTTCGGGATATAAACAAATAAAGCTGAATTTAATGTCTTTTTCTTTCATCGAGCGTTCTGCTATCCAATTAAGGTAGGGAACAGTGGAGTTATTGGCTATGATATGAACAATATGTTTATGGTAGCTACTCACTTAAGTTTTTAAAAATTTTGTTTAATAATGTTTGATAACTAACATTTTTCAAATACTCCTCTAATGCTGAATGGTTTACTGACAATTTGCTTCCTATTCCTTTTTCATATAATGATAGAAATTCCTCCCTGCTTCGTGCCCAATAAATTCCATCCTGTTCCAGGCAACTGATCTCAGCATCTATGGAAGTGATAACCGGTCTGAAGAATTTAATATAATTGAGGATTTTCAGGGGAGAGCGATTGCCAATTGATTTGATTAAGTCAAACTTATACGGGACAAGACAAATGTTGGCTGCTGCAATGTAAGGCATTGCTTGCAATTGACTTAATGCCCCTAACCAAAAGACATTCTCTTTACTGGTCAATTCTTCAAAAGCAAGAATATCAGATTGAGAAGTCAGGATTAAAGGCCCAATTAAGACAAGGTTGCTGTTAAAGTTTTGGGAAATATCTGCAAGCAATGATAAATCAATATCATCATTTATTGTGCCGAGCAGAATGCTGAACTTTCCATATGTTTCATCTATCTCCTTTAAAATATGTGGTTGTATATGCGTTTTTTCATTGGGAGTACCATGGGGAATGTGGATAACTCTTTTATTCAATTTAGAATAATAGGACATGTATTTTTTGCTTGTAGTGATAACTAAATCTGAGTTTTGTGCAATCCTTTTGTCTGTCTGAATATGTATGTAAGGATCAACGACATGATAAATACGCTTCCATTTCCATCTTTTTGGAACATTAATAATTCTGAATGGATCAAATTGCCATAGAAGAACAGGATTATCAGAAAGCGAACGGATATATCTCCTGGTTTTGTTCAGTATGGACAGGTTGTTTATTGATCTGAATAATCTGTGAAATAATCTAAGAGGTAAACGGTTGCGATAATTGACAACGATCAAATTATCTGAGATTTTTAGGGTACTGAAAGGTTGATGTATAATATCCTGTATTTTCCATGAAACAGGGGGATTAAGAAATATGACCAAATGAGATTTTGAAAGTTCATTTGCATAATGATGTTTTGAATACCAGATAATTCCCCATGGTTCATTGGAAGTTAATATTATAGTATATGATGTTTTATCCATCTCAGGTATTAGAATGGATCGCTTTGTTCTTTAATGTGCTGCTTTTCTCGCAATAAGAATAAACTGTCGGACAAACTGTTTATTAAAAACTCCAAAGGTAAGTATATTGAAAATTTTAAGTTTAAGTATATATAAATCTGAATTTGTTGTCCTTTTTTCAATTGTAAGCCCACATTGGTTGAATAGGTTATTAATCGTTGAAAATGTGAAGAAACGAAGGTGCGTTTTATCGAGAATCCCTCTGTCTTCATAATCAAAGCGATTTAAAAATAACTTCTTTAAAACATAATAATTCCCCGCATTTGGTATGCTGCAAAGCACATATCCCCCTTCATTCAGCCAACTTGTTAAAATATTCATTGCTGTCCAGGGATCAATCAGATGCTCCAGGACATCAAGAAGTACTATCAGATCATAGCGGTCATTGTTCAGTCCTTGGTAATCTTTGGTTTTAATCATATCCTCGAAATCTGCCATCACGACCTGTGTTAATATTTCTCCTGCTTTTTCAGCAGCATTTGTTTTTTTTTCAATTCCTTTATATGATTTTATTGGTAAGCTTTTCATCAATAAACTGGCTGTTTTTGCTGTACCACAACCAAGTTCAAGAACATTTTTAATTAAATTTGAGTCCCCGACATTTTTTAACAAAAAGTCGATTGCATCTGTTCTTTCCCAGTCATAATAATGAGATGATGCATGACTATTGCTGGTTTTTAGATTCATTCTTTTTAATTATTTGAGAAATAATATTTATATATTTCTTTCCAACATGTTCATAATTGAATTTCTCCATTGCCCGAGCCGAGATTTTCTTTCTATCGTATGCGTTTGAGTGCTTAAATATCTCTTCCATCGCATTACTCCATGTTTCTACGGATTCATTATTCAGCAAAATTCCATTTGTTTCATCAATTATAGAAAGGATACCTCCTACAGCAGAGGCAACCACAGGTATCCCACAACAGATAGATTCAGCACAGATAACGGAAAAGGTTTCATAATCAGATGCTTGTAATAATGCAGTGCTTTCAGATATATACCTAGCAATCTCGCTTTTATCTAATTTTCCTGTAAGTTTAACGTTCTTACTTAAATATTTAATCTCAATGATGAGTTTAATTTCTTCCCACATCGGGCCATAACCTCCGATAATAAGCCTGGCTTTCGGATATTTGATTAGGAATTGTTCAAAAGCCTCTATCACAATGATTGGTTTTTTAATATAGTTCCATTTATTTATCATAAAAAAGACAGGATTTTCTGGTATTATAAAATCAGGATTAAAGTGAAAAATTTCAACATTCACAGCATTTTGCACTACAAAATGTTCTAATTCATTACAATTAGAGAAATTATTGATGTCATTCATCAATGAAGCAGAAACTGTTATTATGGGCAGTTCAGGAGAAAATATCTTTCTTATATGAGCTAATCCCTTAGTATTTTTGTTAATATAAAAACCATACTTATAGACACTCCAGTGCTCAGTAAGCAAAAAAGGTTTGTTAACGAATTTTCGGATGTATTTTAAATAAACACAGAGGGGATAAGCAATGACCATATTGATAATGTCAAATTCTTTGTGTTTTCTTTTTAAAACTAACATCCAGAATAATAATACAAATCCAATCCATTCGGTAATGAATGATCGTCTGAATTTAGTGTCACAATAGATGTATTCAACTCCTTGTTTTTTTTTGATGTGATTGAAGGATAAAAAACGTTTTGGGTTATGTTTGATTTTAATACATAAAACTTCATTAGCAGAATATAAATTCAAAGCATTAATATGTTCCTGGATGAATAATGCCTCATGTTTATCTTGTTGATCATGAAACCAGGGAGTAATATGTAGTATTTTCAGTTGTTTGGATTTAAGTGCCATTTGGTATGTCAATCTTTCTGCATATCATAAGCTCGGTAGAGGGTCCTTCTTTTAAAAATTGCAATATAAATAATTCAAATGGCAATAAAAGCATCCCGATTAAACACCCTAAAGTATTATTCCTGGGAACAATTCTTAAAATCATTTTCCAATAAATTTTTAATATTTTGCTTTTTGTGTCCACTGGTTCATTCATGATACAAAACATTGGGACTCTTCGAATAATTCTAAATCCATTATCCTCCAGGATATTTTTATAATCTTTTAAGGTTCTGTTTATATGATGAGTAGATTTCCTGTTATTCTCAATGTGAATGAAGTTATCTGACAAAATAAAATAGCCTTCAGGTTTAAGCTGTTTGCTAACGTTGTTGATAGCTTGTTTGAATTTATTGCCTTCTACAATATGAAAAAAGACATCAAACCCTGAAATAATATCATACTTCTCATCAAAGGTAATCTCATCACTGATATCTTTGCAATGTACATCCACAGCAGGGAACTGTTGTTTAAGATTTTTAGTGGCGGTTTCAGAGAAATCAATAGCTATAATGCGCTTCACTCCTAATTGTTTCCATAAACTGATATAAAATCCTGTACCTGACCCAATATCAAGAACTGAAATGTCATTAAAATGTAAAATAATTGTCCTAATGTTTTTAATGAATATATATTTTCTGATATAATACATCCAGTAATTAAAACACTTTCCAAGACCGTAATAGCCAACACCACCTAAGTTGTAATTAGTAATTAATCGTTTATCCCAATAATTTTTGCTGTTAAAATGTGAAGATGAAGTATCCATTATCAAATCAAATTCCTTTTTAAATAGAGCAGTTTAATAATAGCCTGGCTGAATTTGACACATCCATAAAATGCGATTACTGAATACATCAAAATAGTTTGAGAAAATATAATGGATATCATCAAGCTAAAGCTGCAAATCCATTCGAAACCTAATGTAAGAACCAGCTCTTTCAATGTAAATGAAAATGATCGTACATGTCCCCAATACGCAGTAAAGGGCACACAGAAACATATATATGCCAATCCGTAAGCATATACTATTGACATCAATGAAACCTGCATTCCAATAACAATAGCTGCTATCAAAACACTCGCATTGATACTTCCAACAGCAGCAAAGTATTTATCTTTTTTAAGCAATACCATCATGGGCCCTACACTGAAAAATGGTGCTTGAAGAATAATTAAAGTACCAAAAACAGGAAGAAAATCACCTACATGTAACCATGCCTGACCCCATAATAGATTTGAAATTGTATATGGAAGGCAGACTAATAGAACCGGAACAGGAAAAATCATAATATTTAGGATTTTAATAAGATCAATATGATCGGGTTTAATATCCAAATTCTCATCTAACTGTTTTTGAAATGATGGGAACATAATTTGTTGTAAAACCCCGCTTATAAGATGAATAGGCATTTCCAACAGAGCATATGCTCTACTATATAGTCCTAAAGAATGTTCACCATACACTTTGCCAATAAGTAAATTATCTACATTTCTTTGCCAGTAATTAAAAAAAGTAAACCAACTAACATTTTTTGCTAAAGATTTCACTTTTCCGATTGTTTCTTTTAAATGATGTTTTGATGGAATTACAATTGCTATGTTTATTTTTTGCTTATACGCAAAATATGCAATCCAATGAATGAATAATTGTGGAATTATTAATGACCAGAATGAAAACCCAAGCATAGCCAATATGATAACCAACGCTATTCCGATAAGATTAGCTATTAAAGTGATTCGGGCAGTAATATTAAATTGCATTTCCTTATCTAATATCGCTTCAGGGATAATCCTGATAGAGGACGAAAAAATGATTAAACCAAACAAAATGCACGGTAATATAAGGTCCGGTTTGTGATAGAACCAGGAAATGGGTATGCTTAATACAACCATTATCAAACCAAGTAATGCTCCAAAAGCTACTACAATAAACTGCAGAGTTTGATAATATTCATTGTCAAATTTGTTTCTGATGGCTGAATAGCGAAACCCAGCATCCAGAAAAGAAATAATGAAGCTTGAGAAAACAGTGATTAATGCTACAACTCCATACTCAGAAGGGGTAAGTAATCTGGACACTATTATTGACGATAAGAAGATGATTAATTGGCCGGAGTATTTATATAATCCAATCTTTAAGAAGTTTTTGAAAAGTGTTATTTTAAATCTTTCTTCCAAATCTTAAATCTGTATTTATCCGTAACCTATATAAAAATCTTTTCAGCTTGCTTTCTTTTAATTTTTTAGCAACCTGCCATGTCAGCTGCCTGCCGAAATTGTAACGAGAATCAATATCGTGATCTTTAAATGAGATTCCTTTATAATGGAAAATAAAGGCATTTAAGCATACTGCAATATCATTCTTCACTCTGCGGCACAATTCATATTCATTGTCAACATTTAATAATTTGGGATTAAACAGATTGGAGTCGTCAAGTTCAAATTCGCATATTTTCCTGTTAACACCAAAAAAGAATCCATTCACTTTATGTACCAGTTTATAATTGACAGTCATTTGCTTCATTGAGAGGAAATCCTGAACTTTTTGGTAGTTCTCAAAGTCTTCCGGATTGCATCCTAGATCAGACAGATCAAAATTATAATCTATAGCTTGCATAATATCAAACGGCACTCCTGATCTATTACATAATACACTAGTAATAACGTGATTTTCTAATACTTTGATAAAATTTTTAATTGCACCGAAAGGGATAAGAATATCATTGTTTGCTAAAATTAAATAATTATAGTTTCGTTCTTTGAATACGGAATAACCGATATTCCATGAATGAGTTACACCTTTTGAAACACGCTTGGTTATAAACTGAATATCATTGTTCTTACAGTATTCAGGAGTTCCGTCAATTGAGTGATCATCTATTACCAATAAATCGACAAAGTCAGGTGCAGATAATTTAAATGATTGAATTGTTTTTTTTGTGTATTCAAGTTGATTAGCAGTTGTAAGAACAAGTAGTGTTTTTCCCATCTTAATATATCTGCTTCCCGATGGTTACATCGCTATGCATCCAAAATTTAAAATTTTGTAAACTTTTTGAAAAGATAAGATCCTTTATAAACGGCTTGAATAGTATAGATTCCATTTGCAAATTTATCAATATTAATACTTAAGTCATTAAGCCCTTGCGGTGCAATGTCGCTATATGGGACATATACTATTTGTCCAAGATTATCTATTATTTGTATATTAACATGACCTGAAACCGGTATAATAAACCTGACTAATATTTTTCCAGTGGCTGGGTTCGGATTTGGATCCAATAACAGAAAGTTTTCTGTAGTGATACATTGTTCATCATTTTGTGGAACGTCATCGTTTTCTCCGTTTGGGTTCTTTATTTTGACACATATAAATTCAGGACCAATCTCTGATTGAGTTTCAAATGATGCATTGAAAATATAATTCAAGGATGTCCCGGAAGCTAAAAATCCATTCCATGATTCTTTAATAGTTGAACCATCTGCAATACTGGTAATAATATCGAAATTAAAAACATCCCTTGTGCCAAGATTTATTATTTGAGATTGTATATTAAGGTATTTGTTCCCAATGCTTTTCGTTACATTACTTACCGCTAGATCCAGTACAGGATTCATTATTTTGATGGATTTGGAATTAGAGTCTAGACATCCGTAATCATTCATTGAAAGTAACTTGATTGTATAAGTACCTGTGGTCAAAAATGTAAAATTAGGATTAGCATCTGTTGAAAAATCAGTATTATCGATTTTCCATCTATAAGAATTTGAATAATGAGATTGATTTGTAAATTCTACTTTTAAAGGAGGATTACCAAATAGGGGATCAAAAGAAAAACTGGATACAGGTGACCGGTGTATTGTTGTAATACTGGCAAAAGAGTCACTGCAATTTTCTGCTGATGTTACAAGCAGTTTAACCAGATAGATGCCTGTATCGGAAAATGTGCAGATGGGATTTTGCACTGCGTAATCATTAAAATCAATTTCCCAGTTCCAGTTAACAATAGTGCTATTGCTAACACTGCTTGTATCAATGAATATTGAGGTGGTATTATCACAAGGATATTGAACATAATAACCAGCAATCGGGTTGCTTTTAACATAAACATCATTCATTGTTGTATCTGGACATCCATTTAAATCAGTTACAGTAAGAGTTACCGAATGAAAGCCTGAGGAGTCAAAAAGATATGTTGGATTCTTTTGGTTTGAGGTATCTCCATTATTAAAATCCCACTTCCAGCTTGTTATTGTACCAATGGAGTTGTCTGTGAAATTTACCGGAATGCCATTGCAAATACTATCATAAGAGAATTGTGCAACGGGTGATTGAAAAATATTTAATGGCAATGTTATTGTGTCTTTGCATCCACTGCTTGTAGAAACGATTTGTTCAACAGAATAATTAATAGGTGAGGAATAGATGTGTGTTGGGTTTTGCAAATAAGAGGTATCAAAAGCGCCACTTCCTGGATCACCAAAATGCCATGTCCACCAAGTAATGGTATCATCAGAAGAAAACGATAAATCAGTAAAAACAACAGGTTGATCACTACACCCCTGTGAGGAAACAAATCCGGCTACAGGTAAATCGTGTATCCGTATACTCTGATTGAGTTCATTTGAACAACCATTACTTGCAGTAACCAAGAGATTGATGAGAAAATTGCCTGTATCTGCATAAAGATGTGCTATATTGGTATCAGTTGAAATGGTGCTGTCTCCCAGGTTCCAGTTCCAGGAGACTATGTTGCCATTGGATTGATCCGTAAAATAAGTGCTGTCTCCGATGCACAATCCATTGACAGAGAATAAAGCAGATGGGGCAGGATTTACATTAATAGCGGTAGTTATACTTGTATCACAATTTGTACCTGCATTAACGGTTAAAGTCAGGTTGTATGTACCTGCTGTTGTATATGTGTAGTAAGGATTTTTAACATATGCTGAATCGCCATTTCCAAAATCCCATATCCAACTTGTTATGGTGTCTCCACCGGGAATAATTGAAGTGTCTGTAAATAAAATTTGAGAATTTTCACATATAAATAATGGATTATAAGAGAATCCGGGAAATGGCTTTAATCCTATATTTATTGTTTGAAATACCGTATCACTGCATCCGCTGTCTGAAACAGAAATTAAAGAAACCACATAATCACCGGTATCCGGATATAAATGAGAAGTATCTTGAAAATAAGAAGAATCACCATCCCCAAAATACCATGTGAATCCGGAAATGGAACCTGAATCTATAGACGAATTATTCTCAAAGAATGTTGTATCTCCAAAACATGTGTTAAATGTGTTAAAATATGAAGAAGGTGAGGTATTGATATGAATAGAAGCAGAAGTGGTATCAAAACACCCATAATTGGAAGAACAAATCAATCTGACATTATTATTACCTCCTGAAGAATAATTATAAACGGGATTTTTAATAAAAGCACTGTCACCGTTGCCAAAATCCCATATCCAGGAATTGATCGTCCCAGTCGCAACGGATGATGTATCAGTAAATATTGTGGGTTGAGATGAACAAAATCCAAACGCAGAAAATCCGGCATTTGGGTTTGCTGCGATCACTATCTTTTTAATTAACGTATCATAACAGCCAATTAAATTTGACACAATAAGAGTAACAGTATAAATCCCTGTATCGCTGTATAAATGAGTTGGATTTTGTGCAATTGAAGTATCTCCGTCACCAAAATCCCAAAACCAGGAATCAATGTTACTTCCGGATGTAGATGTATCAGTAAAACTTGATATCTCCCCCTTACAAATATTGCTGATATTAAATCCGGCTTTGGGAGATTCCTTCACAAAAATACTGTCCACATGTGAATTTGAATTTCCATTTGAATCGGTTGCAATCAAGGTGATATGAAATGTCCCGGGAGTATTATAATATACTGTAGGAGAGGCAGTATTTGCGATCAATGGAGTTGATGGTAATGTGTCAGGGAATGCCACTCGAATCAAACTATTTGCGGTTTTATTCATGCCATATGCTATCCAGTTTGAGCTATCTGATGCAATATCTAGCGCATCAGTATTAGACAACAGACTCCCAAATGTACCTAAACTGGCAGCTATGGGGTTAGTAGTCATCATGCTGTCCGTGAATATTATTCTGCTCAGACCCTGACTTGATCTGTTCTGAATGTATGCAACATAATTTGCATCTTCAAACTTAATATGGATAGTTACCGGGAAATTGATGACGCCTAGGCTTCCAAGTTTATCAGCAACAGGTTTGGGATTAATTGTTGAACCAAAATCAAGCCTTACAATGTTGTTATCTGAGAATCCGGCAGAAATAGCAATCCATCTGTCACATTCTTTTATGGCTGCAACTGAATACAACCCATTTGCAAACCCGCTATCTGCCACGGTAGTTATATTATAATAATTGAACATATTTCCCGAAAGAGAGTCAAACATAAAAACGGAGATATTGTTGGATACAAGGTTCGGAACCAAGGCATAAAGCGTGTCCTGATCATTGATAAGATAAAGATCTCTGGAATTATTAAGCAAACCATATGTGGGAAGAGAAGTTGCAACAGGAATACTTGACAGGCTATTTCCAAAATCTAGCCGTATTAGAGCACTCACAGTAGTTGTCAATGCATACCAATTGCCGTGTTCTTTATGAAATCCAAACCTGCCAAATGAACTTCCCAGTAAACCTCCGGGATTTCCGATATCTGTAGCTACAGGGATGTTCGTTAATTTAGAGCCAAAGTATAGCCTTGTAATTCTACTTGTACCATAATTTTTTACAAATCCATACCAGTTGCTCCCATCAAAAACCAATGAAATTCCAGTGGGGTTATTAAAGGATCCTCCAATAGTGCCAATATCTGTAACAAGCGGAGGTTGATAAAGGTCTCCACTTGAAAAATCCCAAAAAAATGTGGCAGCATTGGTTGATGTATTGTTGGTATTGACAGCCGTTCCGGCACAAACAGTGTCGATTATATTAAAATCAGCAATAGGACACTGGGAATAAGTTGCAATAAAATAGAATACAATAAAAATGAAAGAAACGAATGATTTCATTGTAACTTTGAATAAATTAGCCGCAATTAACTATTTACAAATCTAGGAAATTAAAAGATATGGCGTTTGCAAAAAAGGTCGTGTTTGCAACAAACAACCAGCACAAACTAGAAGAAATCAATAGAGTGATCCCAAAATCTATTCATATCCTAACATTAAATGACATTGCCTTTACATCTGAAATTCCTGAAACAGGAAGTACATTGGAAGAGAATGCATTACAAAAAACATGGTACATTTATCAATACTGCGGTAAAAGTTGTTTCTCAGATGATACGGGTTTGGAAATAGCTGCTCTGAATAACAATCCGGGTGTGTACTCTGCACGTTATGCTGGTGCGGAATGTGATTCTGAGAAAAACATGAATAAGGTACTTATGGAAATGAGAGGGGTTCACGAGCGAATGGCAAGATTTCGGACAGTTATTGCGTTGATAATGGAAGGTAAAGAACATTTATTCGAAGGCACAGTAAAAGGTATAATTAAAGAGAAACCTGCAGGAACAGGAGGGTTTGGTTATGACCCTATTTTTCAGCCTGTCGGGTATGAAAAAACATTTGCTGAAATGACCTTAAAAGAGAAAAACTTGATCAGTCATAGGGCAATGGCAATAAGGCAGTTAATAGACTTCTTCAACGTGAAAATGCAATTGCATTGATGATTTGTTCAGTGAAAAGTTCTTCCAATGACAATCCAATATATTGAGCCATTTTTGGCACAATACTTTTGTCAGATAAACCTGGGATGGTGTTAATTTCAAGGACATACAATTTATCCTTGCAGAGAATATAATCTATACGAATTATGCCAGAACAACCCAATGTTTTGAAAATATATTCAGAGTCCTTTTTACATTTTTCAATCATGTCGTTGGAAATCCTTGCAGGTGTAATTTCCTGTGTCTTTTGATCATTATATTTGGCATCAAAATCAAAAAAATCATTTTGGGTCACGATTTCTGTCACTCCCAATGCCTGTATCTTTCCATGTATTTTAGTCACCCCACAGGTGATTTCGGTTCCATCCAGAAATTTTTCAATTAACACGGTTTCATCTTCCTGAAAAGCTTTTTCAATTGAGGGTGCTAAATCTTCTTTTAAATTGACTTTTGAGATACCAATGCTGGAACCTCCTTCATTTGGTTTTACAAAACAAGGCAAACCTACATTATTAATTATTTCATCCAGATCAACTGTATCTGTTTTTTTTAATATTATGGATTCTGCTGTCAATACACCATATTTATTTAAAAGAGAAACCGTATAGCCCTTATTGAATGTCATTGTTGAAACTGATGGCTTGCAGCATGTATATGGTATTCCTATCATGTCAAAATACGCAGGAAGTTTACCATCTTCAGCAGGTGTGCCATGCAAAGCAACAAAGACACAATCAAATCCTGACTTTTCACCATCAATCGTAATAGTAAAATCATTTTTATCAACTTCTCCTTTAATTCCATTTTTTTCAAATAACCAACGTTTTCGGTTTATTATCACTTTTGTGACTTCGTATTTATCAGAAGGGATATGTTTGATTACAACATTTGAACTTAAAAATGATATAATGTCTTCACCGGAATACCCACCGGTAACTACCGCTATGCTTTTCTTATTTGTTATGATCATGTAACATTGATTTGAATTATTTGTTGTACTAATTAATAATTAATTTCCAAATCAAAGAGCAGAATTATAATTTTTATCTTTGTTTAGAGTTCAGAATGCGAATTTTAATTCATAATGCACAATTTAATTTCTTTCTTAAAGAGTAGAGCATTTTTTTTTAATGCCGGAGCAGGTCTTTTATTGATAGTAGTTTTGTTTTGGCTTTTCATTAAGTTTTTGGATTTCTATACAAATCATGGAGAATCTGTCACTGTTCCGAGTTTCAAAGGATTTAAAATAGAAGAATTGGATGAGTTTGCATCTTCTCATAATTTAAAGTATGTAATTATTGATTCCATTTATGATTTAAAAAAGGAAAGAGGTACAGTGGCAGAGCAAATCCCCTCTCCAGAATCACAGGTAAAAGAAGGCCGTGCGATTTATTTAACAGTGGTATCTAAAAAACGGGAAATGAAAAGAATGCCCAATCTTGTTGATGCTACATTAAGACAGGCCATTGCGATCATGGAAACATATGGATTAAAAACAGGTAAATTACGTTATAAGCCTGCTGAATGTGTTAAATGTGTTTTAGATGTTGAATATAAGGGAAAATCCATTGAACCAGGCACTCTGATAGAAAACGGGTCAAAAATTGATCTGGTTTTAGGCAGAGGTAAAAGTGGCGAAATGGTTCCGGTTCCAATACTTTTGAATCTCACTTTGGTACAAGCACAGGAGTTATTGAAATCAAAAGCACTGGATGTTGGTGCTGTTGTTGTATGTGAAAATTGTCTTACAAAAGAAGATTCTTCAATCGCGCTTGTGTTCAAACAAAATCCTGCATATTATAGAGATAATATGATAAATCTTGGCAAAGCAATAGATTTGTATCTAACATTGGATTCTTCCAAATTGAGGTTTCAAGATTATGATACTACAATTGTAATGGATAGCAATCAAACAAAACGGATATCTGATGAAGATAATTAAAATAATGTTATCGGTCATTATTTTAACAGGATTGTCAGAGTTTTTATTTTGTCAATCTGAGGTAATAAGTGATCTGATGTCAAATCCATATATTAAGAAGCAATCAAAGCTCCAAAACAGAAGTTCTTCTATTTTATACCAGGTGGATACATTGGTTTTACCTTTTATTGAAGACTTTTCCATGAACAGGCTTAAACAATATAATGCTCAAAATGATGACAGCAATTTGGTGCAGGTTATCTGGATGCATTATAAATATAATAGTGTGTATTTGGATACTTTGAAATTGAGTTTTTCTACTACATATTCATATGATTATAATTTTAACACCCAGCAGTATGATTCTTTTCCAAATGCGCAGGTGCAAATAGAAATATTTAGTCCGGTTTTTCCTTTTAATTTGGATACAGCTTTCAATGCGTGGCCTGCAAGCAGCATTTATTCTTTAGGCGATATAATAAAAACTGTAGAACTTCCTGCTGATACAGTTCTTATTAATCAAATAGATACATTTTTAGTTGTGCCGGATGACGGATTCTCTTACTGGGTTGACAATAATGTATATATTAATAATAGATATGCTATTGCCCCACCAACATTTGGTGTTGCGACATTTGATGGACTTGACAGCACCGGTTACCCTTATAATTTTGGTATGTCTCAGGGTAGCAATGGCCAGGCGGACGTATTAACATCCAAACCATTTCAACTAGATCAGATGATGAACAATGTTTATTTAAGCTTCTTTTATCAACCACAAGGTAATGGCAATGCTCCTGAGGCAAAAGATTCTTTAGTGCTGGAGTTTTATGCTCCTTCCGAGAATAAATGGATCTGGCGCTGGAGCAGTGCCGGAGAGGCATCAAAGGATTTTTCCGAAGTTTATATTCTGGTAGATCAAAGCCGTTTTCTGCAACCAGGATTTCGCATCAGATTCAGGAATTATGCAACTCTTTCAGGAGCTCTCGACCATTGGAATATCGATTATATCAGGATGGATGAAAACAGAAGTTTAAATGATGAGATTGATGATATTGCATTTCAATATGACCCACCATCCTTTCTCAAAACATATACTGCTATTCCATGGAGACATTATTCATCATCTCAGATGGCTATTTCAAACACTGAAGAGCTAAATAACCTCAGCTTATCAGCAAAATTTGTTACAAATGCATTTTCTGTTTTTGATAAAAATAATTCCTTATTATTCACCTCAACACCGATTACCAATGGCAGCGCTGCAGCAGCTTCACCTTTTTCAATGCAGCATTCATTGACATACAGTTTCCCAACGATAACATCAAAAGATAAATTTATCATTGTACATGCTACAAACACAACCCCTGATGTCAACCGCGGCAATGACACGATTATACAAAACCAGGTGTTTGATACTTATTATTCCTATGATGATGGCTCATCAGAGAAAGGATATGCCCTTGTGGGTGCAGGAGCAAAGTTGGCTTATAAATTCTCTTTTTTACAGAAGGATACATTAACGGGAATTTTAATGTATTTCCCTCCGATGTTGGAGAATGTCAGTTTGCGTTCATTTAAATTAACGGTTTGGAACCAAAATTCCGGTTTACCTGGGGATATTATTTATCAGAGTAAGTTATATAACCCAATGTACACCAACGGCATGAATAATTTTCATTACTATGAGATAAATGATACTACTCTTGTCCTCAATGGCACTTATTATGTTGGTTGGGAGCAAATACTTGCAGATAAAATATATGTTGGGTTTGATGTTAATATTGACAACAGTGACAAAATATGGTATAATACCTCAGGTGTTTGGAATAATACCTCATTTTCGGGATCAATCATGTTACGACCATCATTCGGCATTTCGGAAGAATTTCCAATTTATATTTCGCAGGATAACAGGAATACACAAGATATAAAAATCTATCCAAATCCGGCATCGGATGTTCTGAATGTTGAATTTGATGGGTATAAAGCGGATATTTTACTTGAGGACATGCAGGGAAAAGTTTTAATGCATAAAAAAGCAACTCAAAAATGTCAACTTTCTATAATTAATCTGCCTGAAGGTGTTTATTTTGTGCATATTACAATAAATGATAACATCCCTGTTATCAGGAAACTTATCATTTATTAAAATTCTTGAGACAAGCTGAAGACATCGATAAATCTGAATTTTATGAGCATTACTCTATTTCTGCAGATCCGGGTCAGCAATTGATTCGTGTTGACAAATTTCTGAATGACAGAATACCGGGAATTTCCAGAAACCGTATCATCAATGCGATAAAAGCAGGAACAGTATCTGTTAATGATAATACTGTAAAGCCAAGTTATAAAATCAAACCCTGTGATACAGTTTCAGTAGTACTACCTTACCCAAGGACAGAATATGAGATTATACCGGAGAATATTCCTTTAGATATTGTTTACGAAGACGATTATTTGTTGGTGCTGAATAAAAAAGCAGGGATGGTTGTTCATCCGGGGCATGGTAATTATAATGGGACATTGGTTCATGCTTTAAAATACCATTTTGGTGATGCTCCCGGTGAAGCCGGAAGACCCGGTCTTCTACATCGTTTAGATAAAGACACAACCGGCTTAATGGTGGTTGCTAAAGAAGAAGTTGCTATGAGTCAATTGGCAAAGCAATTCTTCGATCATACAATAGATAGAAGATATTATGCCCTTGTCTGGGGAGACATCAATGATGATTCAGGTATGATTCAGGGAAATATTGTTCGCAACAACAGGGACAGGACAATAATGGCGGTGAGTAAAGAAGAAGGTGTCGGCAAATCCGCGATTACGCATTTTAATGTAGTGGAACGCTTTGGATATGTAACATTGGTTGAGTGCAGGTTAGAAACAGGAAGAACACACCAAATCAGAGTTCATTTCAAACATATTGGGCATACTGTGTTTGGAGATATCCAATACGGTGGAAATCGTATTTTGAAAGGAACGACATATGGGAAATACAACCAATTTGTAAACAACTGTTTTAAACTCTTGCCCAGGCAGGCGCTTCATGCCAAAACAATTGCTTTTGTGCATCCGATGAGTGGCAGGAAGTTGGAATTCAATTCCGAACTACCAGATGATATGAATGAGGTGATAAAGAAGTGGCGAAACTATACGCTGAAGTCACGCAACTTTTAGCAACATTTTGCACTTGAGTGTTGATGTTTGCCACTGGTGTCTCACACAGTTACTTTGAATTCTCGCACAGCCGTCTTCATGTTTTGTGCAATGGGTCACCCAAATTTCCAAATTGTAAATCTTAATTGATTGATTATCAGTAGTGAGTTTTTCTGGCGTTCATATTGCGCACAAAATAGGACAAAGAGGCCGTATTGAAGACAAATTCAACTGGGAAGAGAAAACCTGAATTTCTTTGCGTAGGATTATTCCTCCACTTAAAATAGATTGCCTTAAAAGAATTATTAACTCTTTATTTTAGAGGTTCTTTTTATTTTACAGCATCCACAACTGCTTTGAATGCTTCCGGATGATTCATTGCTAGATCAGAAAGCACTTTACGATTGAGAATAATCCCTTTTGAGTGCAATTTATTAATAAACACCGAATATGACATGCCATTTAATCTGGCACCTGCATTGATTCTTTGCATCCACAATCTTCTAAAGTCTCTTTTTTTCTGTCTCCTGTCACGATAAGCATAACTCCAACCTTTCTCAACAGCATTTTTAGCAACAGTATAGACATTCTTTCTCCTACCCCAATAACCTTTTGCGTATTTGAGGATTTTATTTCGCCTTTTTCTTGAGGCTACAGCATTTGTCGCTCTTGGCATATCTTGTTTTTATAATGGTTATTATTAATAAAACTTACTTCTTAAATATAAGATATATTTATTTTTTCCCAAGCATCAGCATCACATTATTCATATCTGTTTTGTGAACAGTTGTGAACTTCCCTAAGCGATGCTTACGCTTAGTCTCTTTTTTTGTGAGAATATGGCTTTTATAAGCATGTTTTCTCTTCACTTTTCCTGTACCAGTGAACTTAAATCGTTTTTTGGCACCTGAAATTGTCTTCATTTTAGGCATAATTTCAAATTATTTTATTAAATGATATTTACTGTTTTTCATTATTGATTTTATCTCTTTTTTATTTAATTTTCTTTGGAGCTATTATCATTATCATTCTTTTTCCTTCCATAGTAGGCATATGTTCCACAATCCCTAAATCTTCCACTTCAGTTGCAAGTTTTAATAATAGAATTTCCCCTTTTTCTCTAAATAAAATCGTTCTTCCTCTAAAAAAAACATATGCTTTCAATTTCTTTCCTTCTGATAAAAACTTCATTGCATGATTAAGTTTAAATTTAAAGTCATGTTCATCCGTGTTTGGCCCAAATCTAATTTCTTTAACTTCTACCTTTGCGCTTTTCTGTTTTATTTCTTTTTGTTTCTTTTTTTGCTGAAACAAGAATTTCCTGTAATCCATCACTTTACAAACCGGAGGATTTGCTTCAGGAGCAATTTCTACAAGATCTAATTCTTTTGAATCAGCAATCATTAAAGCTTTATCTAAAGGGAAAACCCCTTGTTCAATCCCTTCTCCAACAACTCTGACAAATGGAGCCGAAATTTTATTATTGATTCTATGGGGATCTTCAATCCTCCTTCTTCGCCTGTTAAATGTACTTCTCTTTTTTATAGATTTTAGTATTAGTTAAACATTAAAAATATCTGAAACTTCATGCATCTGGTTCTTAATCAACTTAATAAATTCATTTATCTTGAATAGTCCAACGTCTCCTTCTCCCTGTTTCCTAACCGACATTGTCTCCTGCTCTACTTCTTTCTCCCCAATGATCAGCATATAAGGGATCTTCCTTAATTCAGCATCCCGTATCTTCTTACCCATTTTTTCATTTCTCTGATCAATTGAGGTGCGAATATCGGAATTTTTAAGCAACCTGAAAATATTTTTTGCATGATTTATAAATCGATCACTTATTGGAATAATAACCGCCTGCTCCGGAACCAACCATAAGGGAAACTTACCAGCATAATGCTCAATCAAAAAACCAATTAACCTCTCATGAGTAGAAAGAGGTGCTCTGTGTATAATAATTGGATGTTCCGATTGATTTGCAGCATTTGTATAAATAAGATTGAAACTAAGCGGTTGGGCAAAATCAACCTGATTTGTTGCTAATGTGAATTCTTTTCCGATAGCACTCCATACTTGTACATCTATTTTAGGTCCATAAAATGCTGCTTCATCCGAAACTTCGGTAAAAGGGATATTGGAATGTTTCAATACATTTCTAACCATTTCTTCTGTTTCCTGCCATAACTCAGGTAGGTTAACGTATTTCTGTCCAAGTTTTTCAGGATCATGAGTTGAGAATCTCATATTATATTTAGTTATCCCAAAAATTTTAAAATAATTTAAATACATTTCGTTTACCTTGTTGAACTCATCTTCAAATTGTTCACGCATACAATAAATGTGGGCATCATTCATCTGAAGAGACCTAACCCTCATCAGTCCAAATAATTCGCCAGACTTTTCATAACGATAACATGTTCCATACTCAGCAAGTCTAACAGGCATTTCCTTGTAGCTTCTGGATCTGTGAGAAAATATTTTGTGATGATGAGGACAATTCATTGCCTTCAGATAATACATCGCTCCATCCAACTCCATTGGGGGATACATACTGTCTTTATAATAGGGCAAATGTCCACTTGTCAAATACAGTTTTTCTTTAGCAATATGCGGAGTTTTTACTCTTAAATAATCAGCTTTGGTTTCTATTTTTTTTGCCAGTTCTTCAATTCGCTCGATTATAAAAGCTCCATTGGGCAACCAGAGCGGAAGTCCGGGGCCAACATCCTCATCAAAAGCAAATATTTCAAGTTCTCTCCCCAGTTTACGATGGTCTCTTTTCCTGGCTTCATCCATCTGCTTAAGGTACTCATTAAGCATACTTTGTTTTGGAAAACTTATTCCATATATTCTGGTCAATTGATTGTTTTTTTCATCCCCTCTCCAATATGCACCTGCTATTCCGGTAATTTTAACTGCTTTTATAGATGCTGTGTTCAGTATATGCCCTCCTCTACATAGATCAGTGAAATCAGAATGATCGCAAAATGTAATATTTCCATCTTCAAGTTCATTAATCATTTCACATTTATATTCATTCCTTTTAATCTTGTAATACTCTAATGCTTTATCTTTTGTAACACTTCTTTTCTGGAATTCTTTTTTTTGCCTGGCAAATTCCATGAATTTTTTCTCAAGTTTCTCAAAATCATGTTCTGAAATTATTTTATCACCTAAATCCACATCATAATAAAAGCCTTTGTCTATTGGTGGACCTATCGCTAATTTAACATCTGGATAAAATGCTTCAAGCGTTTGGGCAAGAACGTGAGCAGAAGAATGCCAAAATGCATTCTTACCGTCATCATCGTCCCATGTAAATATTTGCAATTCAACATCTTCCTGGATAATATCGGATAGTTCAGCAATTTTTCCATTCACTTTAGCTGAAAGTGCATTACGTCCTAAGCTTGCACTAATTGAATTAGCAATCTCCAATACACTAATACCACTTTCAAACGATCGTTTTGATCCGTCAGGAAAAGTTATTTTTACCATTTAGAGAAAAATTAAACTTGCAAAGATAATAAATATAGCTCTTTTTAAAGAGGAAAGAAACGTGAAGCTATTTGATCTTATAACCGAGCACAAAGACCACACATCCTTTTTTAATTATGTCATTTGTTGCCGGAATCACATAATCAATGTACATTTTTCTTGATTTTTCAGGTTCCCATATAAATTCATGACCACCGCTTTGATCTTTACTACTCCAAATTAACTGGCGCTTTTTGCTATCATACTTTTTATTATAAACATTGATTGTGATTTTTTGAGGACATCCTTCAGTATTCCATATCAATCTATATTTTTCACCGAAGTAAAGAGGAATTTCCAATTCTTTGAACTGTTTTTCTTTTTTAAATGTTATTCTTGTTAGCTTTGAAGCATCATATTTAAATGGAGAAAGTTTTCCCTTGCATTTGCTCTTCGTTTCAGAAGAAGTACAATAATCCTTAACATCCTCATATTGCGCTGTTGCATAAATTAATGCTGCGAACGATATAATGATTAAAATAAATTTCTTCATGTTTTAATAATATTACTGATCTTAGGTTTTCTGTCCGGATAATTATACTTCAACAATCCAATTCCTTGTTTCATTGATTTTTGTTTTGAGAGTATTTAATTCTTCTTCTGATATCTTAACGGTATCATAAGAAAATTCATCTGCCTCAACATCTATGCCCTTTATCGCTGAAAAGTTCTCATAAATGTCTTTAATCAACTCCAAATCAACAATAAGTTTTTTAATTTCTTCATTAGCATTAGGATAATTATGCAGCCCTCTAATTAGGCCATCAAGAATATTCATTTGCTCAACCAACCGTTTTACCAATTCGGTATTCATGGTCTTGGCTACATTAGCTCCAATATACATACCCTCAATCCATCCACCTGCAAAGAAAATAGCTGCCAGGTATTGTTGCTCACTATCCTGCAAATAATCATCCATTCCTTCCTGCACTGTAGCAAGGATACTGATCATAGAATCTTCATTTCCTATGTTAGCATTGAAACTCTCAAATAATTGTTCACTGTTCATATCTGTAGACATCCCCATATCATCTGATAATTGCCTGACTGCTTTCATATAGTTTAATGCATCCTGAGACTGATTATTTAGAACACAATAAGATAAATCTGCAGAATAAACGCCAAAATTTAATTGCTTCTTTATACTTGAAGAATAAACTGATATATTTTCAACAGGATTTGTGACATCGTCTACAAATTCAAGTCCCGAACGTCTAAAAATAGAAGCAATCTGCAATGGAGAAGGAGGAACAAATGAATACACCTCATCATTAGACTGAACCTCAATTAGTGTAGTATCTGCAATTTGTTCTTCTGCTTCATTCCCTCCGTCTTCACATGAGAACAACAAAATTAAAATTGCCAACAGTGCTGTTCCGAAATAATAGCATTTCAAATTCATAATATATTTTTTTGTTTTGTTGCGAATATATGAAAACACATAGCAATAAACCTAAATTAATTAAATTACAAGATGGGAATTTGATAATGAGAAACATTTGGCTACACAGTTTTAATCAATATAATTTAATTTTATTATTTTTATCTCAATTATAATAGTCTAATTGAAACCAATATGAAACGTAAATTGTCTTTTATATTTTCAACAGCCATTCTGCTTGCATGCAGTTTCCAGGCTTTCAATGAGAATAAAATTCAACTGATTAGCAGTAATATAAATTCAAGCGTTATCAAACTATCTGTGAATGATATCGCCTTCAAAGAAGTGCAAACGGATTGGGGGCAGGCAACAATTCCAAATCTTAAAGGATCCACTAAATTAATTAAGTATGGAGCTCCTGATCTGGCGAAATTTACTAACTCAATAATAATACCGGATTTAGCCCGCATGTCTTCTGAAATAATTGGAACATCCTATACTGATTACAACAATATTGAAATCGCTCCTTCAAAAGGATTTGTACTCAGGAATCAGAATCCCGCTTCTATCCCATACATCAAAGGCGATGAGTATCATCAGAATTCTTTTTATCCGGGAATATTATCTGAATTAAATGATCCTTACATCCTGAGAGATTTCCGTGCTCAAACTGTTGCCTTTTACCCTCTTCAATACAACCCTGTTACCAAAGTATTACGTGTTTATAATGAGATCACAGTAAGAATTTACAAAACTGATAATAATGGTATCAATCCGTTCCACAGGATTCATCCCTTCAATAAAGTACAATGTGACTTCAATATCATTTATAACCGTCAATTCCTTAATTACAAAGAAAGTGTTTCAAGATATACACCTATTGAAGAAGTAGGAGATATGCTGATCATTTCCTATGGTCCTTTTATGGCTGAAATGGAGGATTTTGTATATTGGAAACAACAAAAGGGAATCCATGTAGAAATGGCAGATGTTGCTACAATTGGCAATGCAACTGCTATTGAATCTTTTATTTCAGATTATTATACCAATCACAACCTGGCTTATGTACTTTTGGTTGGAGATGCACAATTTGTGCCTTGCAGCAGCACCGGTGCAGGAGATTCTGATAACAAATATGCCTATCTGACAGGAAATGATTCATATCCTGAAATCCTTATTGGTCGTTTCTCCTGTGAAACAAATGCAGAGGTTATCACTATGATTGACAGGGTTTTTCGTTATGAAAAGAATCCTCCCACTTCCGGTAATTGGTACACCACAGGTCTGGGCATAGCATCTGACCAGGGGCCCGGAGACGATAATGAAATAGATTTTGAACATATACGTAATATTCGCACAGACCTTCTGGGATTTACTTATAATAATGTGCTGGAAATGTATGATGGAAGCCAGGGTGGATTGGACGCAGCTGGCAATCCAACTCCGTCTATGGTTGCAAATGCTATAAACAATGGTGTTAGTATTATTAATTATTGCGGACATGGCAGTTCTTATTCTTTCGGAACAAGTGGTTTTAGTGGCAATGATGTTGATCTGTTGACAAATGTCAATATGTATCCTTTCATATTTTCCGTAGCTTGTGTTAATGGCGAATTTGTCGGGCAGACCTGCTTTGCAGAAAAATGGTTAAGGGCCAAAGATAATAACACAGGGGAACCAACAGGTGCTATCGGGGCAATGATGTCAACCATTAACCAGTATTGGGATCCGCCAATGGATGCAGAAGATGAGATGGATGATATTTTAACTGAACTTATAACTAACAATATAAAACGAACTTTTTCAGGCATTGCATTGAACGGTTGCCTTCAAATGAATGATGATTATGGACAACAAGGCTATGATATGACTGATACATGGACTGTTTTTGGCGATCCTTCTGTTGTTATCAGAACTGATATTCCTGTTGCCATGACGGTAAATCATGTAAATTCATTGAATCTTGGTGCTACATCAACACTGGTAAGTTGTAATACTGAAGATGCTGTTATTTGCCTGATGCAAGATAGTGTTATTTTAGGTACAGGAATTATTAATGGAGGCAGCACAAATATTTCATTTCCTTCCTTAACTTCACTAAGCGATATAAAGGTTACAGCTACGGCTTTTAATAAACTGCCATATTTTGGAACTATAACCATTAATCCTGTTGGAATAAGCACATCCGACAATACTAATATGAATTTGTTAATTACACCTAATCCTGGTAAAGATAATATTGAAGTAATTTACTCCATGGAACAAAACACTTCTGTAAAAATCTGCATTATCAATGAAAATGGAAGTGAAATACCGGTTGGAAATGAACAACATCAGCAAGCCGGGGTTTACAGAATAAATCTAAATACATCAGCATATAACAGTGGGGTGTATTTCCTCAGAATAACTACCGGTTCGGGCATCCTGACTAAACGTTTTATTCTTAACTAAGGTAACTGATGCACTAGCCGGCACTATAATCGGGAAGCTGTCTTTTTTGAAGAATCTACTTTCAGTGATTTTGTGTCGTCATCCGGCATTGTTCAAGCGAGCCTGGCATTGCACTCATTCCTGACAAAAT
>CAZUDW010000007.1:0-23810 GCA_964619305.1 uncultured Flavobacteriales bacterium | reverse complement strand
GGGGCAACCGCCTCAGTCATTGGGGCAACCGCCTCAGTCATCGGGGAGTGCTCCTCAGTCATCAACGGGAAGCTGTCTATGATTTTTTCAGGCATCAAGCCGGTTGAGGGGTTTATCTGTTTTTAGGTTTTGAGTTCGAGCATCTTCTTTTTCTTCTTTCTCCTTTATGTAAATAACATAAAGTGGGTACTAAAAATTCTTTTTTATCATCTGTTTTGTTTAGTTATTCGTAACTGATCAGTTATAAGCTGTTAGCTGTTAACAGAGTTGTGCAACAGGCACAAAGAGCAGGACAACTGTTTTAGGTCTGTATAATCCCAGGATTAAATTTTGCAACCGGAGCATGATTAGCCATCGCTATTCCTGTAGAAATGAATCTTCTTGTTTCAAGTGGATCTATAATTGCATCAACCCATAATCTCGATGCTCCATAGTATGGTAACATTTGCGTATTATATCTTTCTATTATCGTATTGAGTAATTCTTTTTCTTTTTCAGGGGTAATTTTCTCTCCTTTTGCTTTGAGTGTGCTTACATGTATTTGCAATAAAGTTTTAGCTGCCTGCTCACCACCCATTACAGCAATGTTAGCTGTGGGCCATGCACAAATCAAACGTGGATCATATGCCTTGCCGCACATCGCATAATTACCGGCTCCATTTGAATTACCAATTATCACGGTAAATTTAGGTACGGTAGAATTAGACTGTGCACTTACCATCTTTGCTCCATCTTTGATAATTCCTCCATGTTCTGATCTTGATCCAACCATAAAACCTGTAACATCCTGCAGAAAAACAAGAGGGATCTTTTTCTGATTGCAGTTCATTATAAAACGGGCAGCCTTATCTGCAGAATCTGAATAGATCACACCGCCAAACTGCATTTCGCCTTTTTTATTCTTAACTATTTCTCTTTGATTGGCAACAATGCCAACACTCCACCCGTCAATTCTTGCGTATCCGCACAATATTGTTTTTCCAATCAGTTGTTTATATTCCTCAAATTCCGAATTATCCGTTATGCGTTTTATCACTTCACGCATATCGTAAGGTTTCTCCTTCGAATCAGGTATTAGCTTATAGATTTCCTTTTCATCAAGTTTTGGTTGTACGGGTTCAATACGGTTGAAGCCGGCTTTTTCATAATCACCTAGTTTATCTATGATCTTCCTTATTCTGTCGAGACAATCCTGGTCATTTTTACATTTATAATCCGTAACACCGGAGATTTCACAATGTGTTGATGCCCCACCCAAAGTTTCATTATCAATATCTTCCCCAATTGCAGCACGAACCAAATAGGAACCTGCTAAAAAGATCGTACCTGTCTTTTCTACAATCATAGCTTCGTCAGACATAATTGGCAAATAGGCTCCTCCGGCTACACAACTACCCATAATCGCAGCTATCTGGTTAATTCCCATCGAAGACATTACAGCATTGTTTCTGAAAATGCGACCGAAATGTTCCTTATCAGGAAAGACCTCATCCTGCATCGGGAGGAATACGCCTGCACTGTCAACCAGGTAAATGATCGGCAACCGGTTTTCCATTGCGATTTCCTGCATCCTGAGATTTTTCTTTGCTGTTATTGGGAACCAGGCACCGGCTTTTACGGTTGCATCATTTGCAACTATTATACAATGACGACCACTGATGATACCAATTCCTGCAACAACTCCACCACCGGGACAACCCCCATACTCCTCATACATATTGAATCCGGCAAAAGCACCTATTTCTAAAAATTCACTATCGTCATCTAGCAGATATTCAACTCGTTCTCTTGCTGTAAGTTTGCCCTTTTTGTGCAGCTTCGCAATCTTCTGCTTCCCTCCTCCCATTTTTATTACCTCCAACTGCTGATTGAGACGGGAAACCAATAGCTGCATATTGTCTTCATACTTATTGGCTTGAATATCTTCTTTCGTTTTTACTTTTCCTGTCATAAGAATCTCAAAAACGCCAAAAGTAAATGAATATATTGAATAAGAAGTTTCTCTTCATATCAACCGGCAGCATATTTACGAATACCTTTTACCAGTTCATCCAGTACGGTAGTGGTTGTATAGATATGTGGAGTAACGCGCACCCCATCAACTGACCTGTACTTAATGCTTGTTGTATGAATTCTATGTTCTTTAAATAAGTAAGAACTGATTTCATTACCCGTTTTCCCTTCAATGCCAAATGTGGTAAGTGCACATGCATACTTCGGTTTTAAAGAAGTGTATAACTTTAATCCTTTGACATCTTTAACTCGCTCAACCCAATAATGCGTAAGGTATCTCAGGCGATCTTCCTTACGTTTTGCACCAATAATATTGTGAAAGTCTATTGCATGCCCAATTGCTTCTTCAGCAGGAAATGACCTAGTGCCAAGATTCTCAAATTTCCTTATATCATCTAACTCAGGATCGGGATTGGGAAAAGTTGTCCACAAGCCGGGTATTTTCTCTTTTTTAACATATAAAAGTCCTGTACCAAAAGGTGCACAAAGCCATTTATGAAGACTTGTACCATAATAATCTCCTCCAAGATCAGGAATTTTATAATTCAGGTGAGCATAAGAATGAGCACCATCTATCACTACATCAATACCCTTATCATGTGCAGCATCTGCTATTTTTCTGGCAGGAAGTACCTGTCCTGTGTAATTGATAATATGAGTGATGTGCACAATGCGCGTTTTTGATGTGAACTGGTCGGTATATGCTTTCAAGATAGCTTCATCGTCTTCTACCGGCATAGGCAGATCAATATATTTCAGAACAATACCTTCACGTTTGGCGCGTTGTTCCCAACCCTGTCTCATATTCGGATAATCATAATAGCACAGCACAACCTCATCTCCTTTTTTTAAACGCAATCCTGCAATGATCGTATCAAGTGACTCTGTAGTATTCCGGTTAATTGCTAACTCTTCAGAGGAGCATCCTGAAAGTTCCGCTAATTTTACCCTCAGCGATTCCCTCCCTTTGTCAAGCACCCGCCACATATAGTAAGATGGTGCCTCATTACACTGACGATTGTACATTTCAAAAGCTTCCTGCACAACTTTGGGCTGGGGGCTTACTCCGCCATTATTCAGATTGTGAATGGTAGGCGAAACCGAATAGGATTGTTGAACCCATCCCCAGAAATCTTCTCCGCTTTCCGGTAGATTTGAAGTTAAATCTGGAGGATCCTTCAACTTGAGTGTAGGCGACAAAGCCAAGGTGGATTTTACCAAGGGCATCATTGCAAGTGTTCCGGCAGTTCCTGCTACCGTTTTGATGAATTTTCTCCTGTTTTGATCCATAGTGCAGTGTTTTGTTTAAAATTCGAATATAAAACATTTTCTGATAGATTAATAAAATTGCTATCCTGAGAGCAATCTAAAAAAAGATCAAATCAATCAAATTTTATTACTTTGAATCAATTAACAGGCATATGAAAAAATTGATCATCTTTATTGTTGCAATCAGCAGCATACTATTCTTTTCCTCTAACGGGCCTTATACATGGCATCCGGATCCATCAAAAAATAAGGACTCGCTTTGGATCAGTTCAAATTATTCAAAAGCTGAATATCAAATTAAGATGCGTGATGGAGTAAAACTGTTTACTATAGTTTATTCTCCTATTGACAAATCAGAAAAATACCCGATCATATTAATGCGAACCCCTTATTCGGTCGGACCATATGGCAGGGATTACAAATCATCCCTCGGCCCGGATATGATATATGCTAGGGAGAAATTCATATTTGTTTACCAGGATGTGAGGGGACGTTTTATGAGCGAAGGAAAATTTATCAACATGACCCCGAACAAAGATGATAAGAAGAAAAATGAAATCGATGAGAGTACTGATTCATGGGATACTATAGATTGGCTAATCAAACATATTGAAAATAACAACGGGAAAGTTGGTCAATGGGGTATTTCCTATCCCGGATTCTATACTTCATCAGGAAGCATTGACGCACATCCAGCCCTTGTGGCCATTTCGCCCCAGGCCCCAATCGGAGATTGGTGGTTTGACGATTTTCATCATCACGGGGCTTTCTTTTTGCCACACACATTGAATTTTTTCTATGTCTTTGGACCACCCAGACCCAAACCAACAACCAAATGGGGAAAGAGACTCAATCACGGAACACCCGATGGCTATCATTTTTTTCTTGATAAACTGGGAGCGCTAAGCAATGTAAACCCATTACTTTATCACGATACAATCGCTTTCTGGAACCAGGTCATTGAACATCCCGATTATGATCAATTTTGGCAAAGCATGAATATCTTACCTCATCTAAAAAATATGCCTCCGGCAGTATTAACCGTTGGTGGGTGGTTCGATGCAGAAGATCTCTATGGTGCATTATCCACATATAAGTCCATTGAAAAGCAGGATCCTAATTGTGATAACCGCATCATTATGGGGCCATGGATGCATGGAGGTTGGCACAGATCTGACGGAACATATCTGGGAAATGTTTGTTTTAATGCTCCTGAAAAACCATCTGAATATTTCTTAAAAGAATTAGAATTCCCGTTTTTTATGTACCATTTGAAGGGCAAAGGAGATATAAGTAACATTCCGGAAGCAAGTATGTTTGAAACGGGCAGCAATACATGGAGAAAATTTAACTCATGGCCGCCTGATGGTGTAATAAAACGCAAACTTTATTTTGGCAATCATACCCTTCAATGGATCAACCCCTCTTCCGAAAAGGATGAGTATGATCAATTTGTCAGCGATCCGGATATCCCTGTTCCTTATACGGAAGAAATCACTACAGGAATGACAAGAGAGTATATGACAGACGATCAGCGCTTTGCTTCGAGAAGACCCGATGTGATCACCTATAGCTCTGACCCATTTAAAGAAAGCATTACGCTTGCAGGTATGGTCAATGCACACCTGGAGGTAAGCACAGATCATGAAGATGCCGACTGGATTGTAAAACTTATTGATGTTTATCCTGATGATGCCCCATCTTGCCCACACCAACCCGATAAAAAATTAGGCAATTATGAACTTCTGGTCCGCAGTGAAGTGATCAGGGGGCGTTACCGCAACAGCAATGAGATTCCGGAACCTTTTAAACCAAACGAAATCACAACTGTCAACCTGGAATTACAGGATGTTTTACATAAATTTAAAAAAGGACATCGCATCATGGTGCAGGTTCAAAGCACCTGGTTTCCCCTCATTGATAGAAATCCACAAAAATGGGTTCCCAATATTTATAAAGCAAAAGATCAAGATTTTGAAAAAGCTGTTCACAGGGTTTACCGCTCTGTTAACCATGCTTCATATATAGAAATCCCAATCCTGAATTAACTGGCTTGAAAATTCCCGGAATAAGTAGATATTTAAATAATACATCTCTCCCCAAAGCAATTGTGACTTTACTACTTGTATTTGGACTTTGCTGGTATTATTTTTCCCTTCCATCACCTCTGTTTAGTGATCCGACATGCACCGTTATTGAGGATTCCAGCGGAATTACACTTGGAGCAAGAATTGCGGATGACGGACAATGGAGATTCCCATACAATGATAAAGTTCCTGACAAGTTCAAATCCTGTATTTTGCAATATGAAGACAAATATTTCT
Organism: uncultured Flavobacteriales bacterium; assembly: GCA_964619305.1. Classification (GTDB taxonomy): domain Bacteria; phylum Bacteroidota; class Bacteroidia; order Flavobacteriales_H; family CAZUDW01; genus CAZUDW01. Next base: position 18,204 of record CAZUDW010000007.1, on the reverse strand, counting down.
ATTACCACCCTGGAATCAACCCGGTGGCAATTATCAGGGCATTATATCTGAATTTAAAACACGGTACCATAAAGAGTGGAGGCAGCACAATCACTATGCAGGTAGTCAGATTGTGGAGAAAAGGAAAAGCTCGCACCGTTTGGGAAAAGATTATAGAGAGCATTCTCGCTACCCGACTGGAGCTGGCTCTAACCAAAGATCAGATACTTGCTTTATATACCTCCAATGCCCCTTTTGGAGGCAATGTGGTAGGATTGGATGCGGCTTCCTGGCGGTACTTTTCCAAATGCCCTGATCAACTCACATGGAGTGAAACAGCCTCCCTTGCCGTTTTACCGAATGCACCATCAATGATCTATCCGGGTAAATCTTCGGAAAAATTCCTAAAAAAAAGGAACCGATTAATCCACTTGCTTGAAAAGGAGAAAATAATTGACAACACAAGCGCTGCTTTAGCATGTGAGGAGCATCTTCCACTCAAACCTCACCCACTACCACACTACGCTCCACATTTACTTGATCGCGCTTATGCTGAAGGTCATAATGGTCAGGTAGTGAAAACAACTTTAGATAAAGTATTGCAGGAAAAAGTTAATCGAATTGTAGAACAACATCATGCAAAGCTCAGGGGAAACCAGATTCACAATGCCGCTGTCCTGGTACTTGACGTTGAAACTGGCAATGTGTTGGCATACATTGGGAACACACTCAACACAGGGCACCCGGAATATGGTGGCGATGTGGATGTGATCAGGGCTCCTAGAAGCACAGGCAGTATACTGAAACCATTCTTGTATGCAGCTGCTTTAAAAGAAGGGATTTTATTACCAAATACCATGGTGCCCGACATTCCTACAAAAATCGGGAATTACAATCCTCAGAATTACAATAAAGGATATGACGGAGCGGTTCCTGCACGCAAGGCACTTTCACGATCTCTCAACATTCCTGCTGTCCGTATATTACAGTTATACGGATTAGAGAAATTCCATTACCTCTTGCCGCGTATAGGGATGACAACTATTACAAAACCTGCCGGTCATTACGGACTATCCCTTATTCTCGGTGGTGCTGAAGGTAGCTTGTGGGATATAAGCGGAATCTATGCTTCTATGGCACGCACATTAAAGCACTTTATCACTTATAGTGATCTCTATGACCCACATGATTTTCATGCTCCTGAATATATCATTAATACAGAAGGCAATCATTCGGAAAAACCAGGTAATACCACGGCAGAGTTGAGTGCTGCTTCCATCTGGTTTACTTTCAAAGCACTGCTTGAAGTAAACAGGCCGGAAGAAGAAACAGGCTGGCAGGAATTCTCCTCTTCACACAGGATTGCATGGAAAACAGGTACCAGTTTTGGTTTCAGGGATGCCTGGGCGATTGGAGTAACTCCGGATTACGTTGTTGGGGTGTGGGTTGGTAATGCAGATGGTGAAGGCAGACCCGGCCTTGTAGGTGTTTCAACGGCAGCTCCCATTATGTTTGATATTTTCAATCAACTAAAACCCGATGATCACTGGTTTGACCCACCATATGATGAAATGCAGCAAATACCTGTTTGCAGAATGAGTGGTTACAGGGCTTCAGATGTCTGCGAGCCAGTTGATACTGTATGGCTACAGAATAGCGGGCTGAAAACCGCTACCTGCCCCTATCACCGCCTCATCCACCTGGATCCTTCCGGAAGATACAGGGTGAACAGCAGTTGCTGTGATGTTAAAGACATGCAGCATATCTCCTGGTTTGTTTTACCACCATTGCAGGAATGGTATTATAAATCTAAAAATGCATCATACCGCTCATTACCTCCATATAAAGCAGGTTGTGAAGGAAAAGAAGAAAACAATAATATGGAACTTATCTACCCTAAAGCAGGAGCCTTCATTTATATTCCCTATGAAATGGACGGGAAACCCGGGAAAACTGTTTTTGAAGCAGCCCACAGAAACAGGGAATCAACAATTTACTGGCATCTTGATGAAAAATATATCGGAGAAACCTCAGGGATTCACCAGATAGCGATCAACCCGGTAGAAGGAGAACACCTCATCACTCTTGTGGATGAACAGGGTGAAGTATTGTCCCGAAAATTCAGTATTTCAAGTAAATATAAGTAGAAAAATAAATGCCTTAAACTATTTTTATAAACCTGAGTCTAAGTGTCATGTCAGGAGAAAAAATCAAATTTATTCTGCTTATTGTTCCCTTGTTTGTAACGACTTTTGCAGATGCACAATACATTTCAAAAAAGAACGATTTTGCTTCTACAATTACAACCTCTGCATACTACACCCCTCCTTCCGATTTTACCGACACTTCGGGTAATTATGCCTATGATCAACTCGGTGCAGGACTCATTCTTCCACTTGCCGGACGACTCACTGTAAAAGACAGGAATACGCCTCCCGGAATGTGGGAAGTATTTCTCAGTGCAGGTTTTACAGTTGGTGTACCTGAGATCAACCTGGAATACACATTCCGCCCCAGGACACTTTATAATGGTTCTGCCGGACTCACCGGACTATATTATTTTGGAAAGAACAACACACTACTCGGTGGGGTTTATTCATTTGCCGGAGAAGATCAACTGACATACGAAAATCCGGACATACGCTACGGTGGTTTTGCATTCATCAATCATTACGATAAAGACAAAAAGCTCAGTTATAAGATTGGTGGTCTCTATACCTACATACTGGGCAGGGGTATTCCTTTTCCAATTGCTGGTTTTACAAAAAGTTTTTCTGATAAGTTCAGCATCAGCATGTTATTTCCTCAATCCCTGTCTTTCATACTTTCCAATAAAGAAAAAAACCGTTATTCCATTTTCATCAAACCCTGGGGCGGTTTCAACAATTTCAACAACGAGTTGCAGGATATACAATTTAATAACGGGCTGATCCCTGTGATACAGGTAAGACGCTCCGAAATAAGATCAGGTGCCGATGCCCAAATCTCCATGCACAAAAATCTTAAGCTAAAACTGGAAGCAGGTGCTATCTTTTACCGTCATCTCGGCTTCTATTACGAAGCATCCAATAGTGGCAACGACCTCTTCACAACAGGGATAGAACCCGGGGCTTATTTTCAGGCAGGTCTTTCGTGGAAATTACCCCGAAAGAAATCCAAGGTTGAAAACAGGGATAAAGACCCCCACTTTTCATTCATTGACCTTAGCAATTTTGAACTGGACGGGATTGATCTGAACGATCTCGATTTCGACAAGATAGATTTTGGCAGTATCGACCTCAACGATATCGACCTGGAAGATTTCGACATTGATGACATTATTCAGGAGTAAGGTTTTTATCATTTCCCCTTGATCTTTAAATCTAATTGTATATATTTGTATCAAACCAGCCACCATATAAAGACATAAATTCCAAGTAGTAATTTGCGCAATTTCCCTTACCATTATTACAAAATTCAGCACATCCCAGACACAGGTTGACACTTTTTACTACACCGGCACAGAACAAATATTTGTTGTTCCTTTATGTGCAAGTTCGATATCAATAGACATCAGAGCAGGCAAAGGAGGCGATGAAGCAACAGCCCTCGGTGGCTTCGATTGAAATACTAGATATAACCGGGCAAATTGTTTATCATTCTGAAAACATGAGGAACAGCAATTCTATTATTGATATAAAATGCTCCACAGCGGTGTTTACTTCCTGAAAACCTATACCAACACCTGTGTAAACACAGTGAAATTTGTAAAAGAATAGGAAGTAATTTCTTTTTGTATTTTTGAATTGCGTAAACTGTCTGAAGTTATGAAATATATATGCTACACTCTCTGCTCCTTTCTACTGGTTTTCTCATTGCAAATCGCCAATGCACAGGATGATAATACAACTGTTGTTCCTGCATCCGGCACAGATAATGCACCGGCAGGTGGAACGGATGCTGCCCCTGCAGGTGGATCAGCTAGTGAGATCAAACCGCCAGATCTTCAACCTCATCACCCTGCTTTTCTACCCCCTTCCACAATGCCTAAGGATTTCCACAAACCAAGTATGCCGAGGAAACAGATGGAAGCTCCTGCCCCAACGGAAGAAGTTGTGGCAGCACCTATCAAAGAAAAAAAGAAACTCAAAATAGACTGGAGCAAACTGGGCGATTACATTGACGGCCTTATCGGGGTGGTGGTATCTGCAGGATTTGTAGCGGTGATCGCTATTCCGGCAGCCATAGTGGCCGTTACTCAATTCAAGTAATTTAGAGCAGAACAGACTTTACCGGATACAACACTGATAACAACCTCTTTTGTATCAAGTACATTTTCCAGGGTATGAATAGCAGATGAATTTCATAATCGCTCTGCAGGAGAAAAAACCATGACCGGTAACCTGCATTTTGGAGGAACCATATTGCCGGGTACTGACCTGAACTTAATGGAAGCTGACTTCCAAATTAATGGTCCTTTTACAGTAACCAACCAAGGAACTATTTCGATTGAAAAAAGCTGAAGGGTAATTCAGCGGCTTCTCCCTGGGTGAATGATGTGAACGCCACCCTGAACATAGAGCGAGACCTGTTTAAGAATAATGGCACCTTGGTAGCTTCTGCTACAGGAAATACAATTAATTACACAACGGCAAATAACCAAGATATTAAGACACCATCCGGAGGGTTGTATTGGAATCTTGGTGTAGCTACCGGAGGGGCACAATGTGTCCCCAGAAATATTTTAATCTACAAACTTTCAGTTCTCCAATTCAGCTTTGATCTGATTATATTTTTCTGTTTGCTTGGTGCGTGCATAGATGCTTTTCAGCGATTGCATGGTCGCTTTATCTTCTCTTTCTATCTCGTGCGCTTTTTCAAGTACAGGCTGAGACAGCGCAAACTGCTCCATGGCTTTTGACATCAATTCATCGGCTTTCTTTTTTTCACTCAGAGGCAAATTATTTGACTGGTTGACCAGATCAGCGCCCGTGTTGAAATAAATCGCACCCAGGTTGTATAAAGCATCGAAATAATCAGGTTTTATCTCCAGCGCTTTTTTATAATCCATGATGGCATCATCCAGTTTCTCCAATTTGCTGTTGATAGACCCCCTGGCATAATAAAAAGTTGGGTTTCTTGGATCATTTTCAATTGCAATGTCTAGCTTTTGCAGGGCTTCTTCAGAATTGTCGTTTTTCAGAAAATAATTGATTTGTTCGGTGATCAATGCCTGGTCTTTGGGGTATTTTTCCAAACCTTTCTTCACTAATTCCATGCATTTCGCATCATTACCTTGTTTCTTATATATATCCGCAATGTTTGAATACACTTTGGCGCCACCGTAACCGAGCTCAGTACACTGCTCATAATAGGTAACGGCTTTGTCATAACTCTCCAGATTGTCAGCCGACAATGCTGCATTGTAAATCGCAAGGGAATCCGTCACTTTAAATGCCTCTGCTATAGCTATACATCTTTCAAAATTCATCAGGGATTTCTCATAGTCTTTGGCATTGTATGCAGTAACTCCATTCTGAAAGCTCATGATGGTAACAATGCGCAGATTCTGATCAATGTCGTTATTATCTATTTTTTTATCTCCGAAACTCTTTGCTTTTATAAGAGATTCAAAAGCGATGGACACAGGATCGACACTCAGCTTGGTTATTTCCGGATCTTTGCTCCTGGCGATTTCAATATAGATTTTGCCCCTGTAGTACCATGTCTTAGCCAATCCTTTGCTCTGTTCGTGCTTAGCCGCTTCATCTATATTCTCTCTGGCGCTTATCAGGTCTTTGGAACTTTTATCCTGAGAATAATATCTGAGGTAATTATATGCGCTTACAACTTTTGATTTCTGTGCTGCCACGATGACGGGCGATAGCAATACTATAAACAATACGATTCTAATCTTCATTAAATATTATTTTTTGTGTAGATGTAAATATATCAAACATTTTGATTTCAATCATTACTTTCATCCTTATCATCAATTTCAATGCCATCTGTATGAGCATCCGTTTCACTGCTGCTGGAGTCAGAACCATCTATTCTTTCTCCTGCATCATCTAATAACGAATCGGCTTCTTCATTGTCCACTTCTACTTTAGCCACAGCAGCAATACTGTCGCCTTCCTGCAAACGAATCACCCGTACGCCTTGTGTTGCCCTGCCCATCACTCGTAAATCGGATACAGGCAGGCGGATGGCAATGCCTGATTTATTGATTATCATGAGATCGTCTCCATCACAAACAGATTTAATCGCTATCAGGTTTCCTGTTTTGCCTGTGATATTGATTGTTTTAACACCTTTGCCGCCCCTGTTCGTTCTCCTGTAATCTTCCACCTCGCTCCTTTTGCCATAGCCCATTTGCGATACCACCAGGACACTAACCTCTTCCGCATTCTCTATACAGATCATCCCAATCACCTCATCTTTTTTTCCTGAAAGTGTTATTCCCTTCACACCTGATGCATTACGCCCCATCGGTCTTACAGTTTTTTCCGGGAAACGAATGGCTTTACCGCTTTTTAGTGCGAGCATGATCTCATTATCCCCATTTGTCAGGCGAGCAGCGAGCAGTTGATCCTTCTCCCTGATCTTAATGGCAATAATACCGTTTGAACGTGGTCTGGAATAGGCCTCAAGTGAAGTTTTCTTTACGATCCCGTTCTTTGTACACATCATGATGAAATTATTATCAAGATATTCCTGATCCTTAAGGTTTTTCAGGTTGATACAGGTGAGCACTTTGTCGTCCTGCGGAATACTGATCATGTTCTGAATAGCCCTGCCTTTAGAATTCTTTGCTCCTTCAGGAATCTCAAAAACCCTCATCCAAAAACACCGACCTTTTTCTGTGAATATAAGAAGATAATTATGCGTGGTGGCAACAAAGAGCTGTTCTATAAAATCTTCAGCCCTTGCAGCACTGCCCCGTGAACCTCTTCCTCCTCTTGCTTGCCTACGGTATTCGCTTAGGTTCGTTCTTTTGATGTACCCGAAATGGGAAATGGTTACCACCACTTTCTCATCAGGAAGCATGTCTTCAATTTTAAAATCCTCAGCGGAATAAACGATCTCAGTCCTTCTTTCATCGCCATATTTCTCTTTGACCTCCTGCAGATCACTTTTGATCATTTCCATCCTCATGGTTTCATCCGAAAGAACATTATTCAGGTGAGTGATATATTCCATCAACCGGGCATACTCTTCTTTTATTTTTCCTCTTTCCAATCCGGTCAATTTCTGCAATCTCATATCAAGAATAGCCTTAGCTTGTATCTCGCTGAGACCAAACTTCGATATTAGAGAGTTCTTAGCTTCTTCAGGAGTCTGGGAAGCTCTTATCAATTGGATGACTTCGTCAATATGATCCAGAGCAATTAATAAACCTTCCAGAATATGTGCCCTTTCCTTGGCTTTCCTCAACTCATATTGTGTCCATCGAATGACCACTTCATGCCTGTGAGCGACATATTGCACAATCATGTCTTTCAGGTTCAGCATCTGTGGTTTCCCTTTTACCAATGCTATATTATTTACACTAAATGAAGACTGTAACTGCGTGTATTTAAATAGGTTATTTAAAACAATATTTGGAATGGCATCTCTTTTCAGTTCATAAACTATGCGCATACCTTTACGATCAGACTCATCTCTAATATCTGATATGCCTTCTATCTTCTTGGCATTAATCAGGTCTGCAGTTTTCACAATCATATCCGCTTTGTTGACCTGGTACGGAATTTCAGTCACTATAATTCTTTCGTGTCCGCCCGATGTCTCTTCTATTTCGGTGCGTGCACGCATCATTACTCTACCTCTCCCCTCTTCAAATGCATTCTTCACTCCTTCATAACCATATATTATTCCACCTGTTGGAAAATCCGGAGCTTTCACAAATGACATCAACTCCTTTATAGTAATGTCGTTGTCGTCTATGTAAGCGATGATTGCATCAACTACTTCAGTGATATTATGCGGTGGCATATTTGTTGCCATTCCAACAGCTATTCCGCTGGCACCGTTAATAAGCAAATTAGGTATCCTTGCCGGTAAAACAGTTGGTTCTTTAAGTGTGTCATCAAAATTTAGAGTAAAATCAACTGTTTCCTTGTCGATATCGACAAGCATCTCTTCTGCAATCTTTTTCAACCTTGCCTCTGTATATCTCATGGCAGCAGGGCTGTCTCCATCGATGCTTCCAAAGTTTCCCTGACCGTCCACAAGAGGGTAACGAAGTGCCCATTCCTGTGCCATTCGCACCATGGTATCATAGACCGCTGTATCACCGTGAGGATGATATTTACCCAGCACTTCTCCTACTATTCTAGCCGATTTCTTGTAAGGTCTGTTTGAAAAGACACCTAAATCCATCATTCCATATAGGATTCTTCTGTGTACAGGTTTTAATCCATCCCTGATATCAGGAAGAGCCCTTGAAACAATCACCGACATTGAATAATCAATGTAGGCAGATTTCATCTCATCCTCAATATTTATCTGTATAATCCGTTCTTCTTCAACCATGTTTATATTAATTCCAAATTTATATTATTCTCAACTTAATTCAGCTGCAAAATACCAATGAATCAAAGAATTCAAAGGTAGCTTTAATAAGCTTGAGCCCAAGGTAAAAATGCTCGTATTTACTAACATTTTTTTGTTGATAAACAAAGGGTTTGAAAAGTGCTTAAAAATTCTATTAACTTATTTTAGTCGTATTAAAAAAATACCTTTATTTTGCTTTGTTAAAATTTTAGTAAAGAAAGACATAGTAAGCAAAAAATATGGACGCTAATTTTTCTCCCAGGGTTAAAGATGTCATCTCTTTCAGCAAAGAGGAAGCCTTAAGATTGGGACATGATTATATTGGAACAGAGCATCTTATGCTGGGGATCCTTAGAGAAGGAGAAGGTCTGGCTATTAAAATACTCAAAATACTTGGTGTTGATCTTTCTGAATTGCGGCATATTATTGAGCGATCTGTTAAACCCGATCTTAGGCATACTCAAAATCAAGATAACATCATTCCATTGGTCAAACAAGCAGAACGTTCTTTAAAGATCACTTATTTGGAGGCTAAACTTTTTAAAAGCAATGTGATAGGTACAGAACATCTGTTGCTTTCTTTACTTAAAGATGAAGATAGCATTCCAAGTCAGGCGCTAGGTGAATTTGAAGTGGACTATGATGATGTGAGGCTGACTTTAGAAAATCTTGTTATGCAATCAAATTCACCACGTAGTGAATTCCCAAACAGCACATCTGATGACGATGATGATATAGAAGATGGTGGATCTGGTGGAGTTGGTCATGGTAGTTCTAAAAAAAAGGGTGAATCTAAAACAACAACACCTGTTCTGGATAATTTCGGAAGAGACCTCACTTTGATGGCAATAGAAGATAAATTAGATCCTATTGTTGGACGTGAGCTTGAAATAGAGCGTGTTTCGCAAATATTAAGTAGAAGAAAAAAGAACAACCCAATTCTGATCGGAGAACCAGGTGTGGGTAAATCAGCAATTGCTGAGGGGCTTGCACTAAGGATTGTGCAACGCAAAGTGTCGCGCGTACTGTTTAATAAAAGGATAGTAACATTAGATCTGGCATCTCTTGTTGCAGGAACTAAGTACAGGGGTCAATTTGAAGAGCGAATGAAGGCAGTTATGAATGAAATTGAAAAATCTCCCGATGTAATCTTATTTATTGATGAAATTCATACGATAATTGGTGCAGGTGGTGCTTCCGGTTCCCTGGATGCTTCCAACATTTTTAAACCTTCATTAGCAAGAGGTGATTTACAATGTATAGGTGCAACAACGTTAGACGAGTACAGACAATATATAGAAAAGGATGGCGCACTGGAGAGAAGGTTCCAAAAAGTTCTGATTGAACCGACCAGCCCAGAAGAAACGATTAAAATACTTGAAAATATCAAAGAAAAATATGAAGATCATCACAATGTTTTTTATACTGATGAAGCAATTCAATCTTGTGTGAAACTCACCGACAGGTATATTAGCGACCGGCATTTACCGGATAAAGCCATCGATGCGCTGGATGAATCTGGGGCTCGTGTACATATTACTAATATTAAGGTGCCTCAGAACATCATGTCCATCGAAAAGAAAATTGATGGAATAAAGGACAAAAAAATCCATGTTATTAAAACTCAGAATTATGAAGAAGCTGCGCGACTAAGAGATACAGAAAAGCAGTTGCTCAAAGAATTGGAAGATGAGAAATCAAAATGGGAAGAAGAAACCAAGTTGCACAGAGAAGTTGTGAACGAAGAAAATGTCGCAGAAGTGATTGCCATGATGACAGGCGTACCAGTTCAACGAATTGCCCAGAGCGAAAGCCTCCGTCTTGTTAATATGGAAGAGGCCTTACAGAACAATGTGATCGGTCAGAATACTGCAATTACAAAGATTGTAAAAGCAATCCAACGCAATCGGGCCGGACTCAAAGACCCGAACAAACCGATTGGCTCTTTTATTTTCCTTGGACCTACAGGTGTTGGAAAGACTCACTTAGCAAAAGAATTGTCAAAATATTTGTTTGATAAAGATGATGCATTGATCCGAATTGACATGAGTGAATACATGGAGAAATTTGCTATCTCCCGACTGATTGGTGCCCCTCCAGGTTACGTTGGTTATGAAGAAGGTGGTCAACTTACAGAAAAAGTCCGAAGAAAACCCTATTCAGTTGTTCTGTTGGATGAGATAGAAAAGGCGCACCCTGACGTATTCAATTTATTGTTACAAGCTCTCGATGATGGCTTAATTACAGATAGTCTAGGCAGAAAAGTTGACTTTAAAAACACTATCATTATTATGACATCTAATATTGGTTCCAGAGATTTAAAGGATTTTGGAAAAGGTGTTGGTTTTGAAACATCTGCAAGAAAGGAGAGTGGAACTGATTTGTCTTTCAGTATAGTTGAAAAGGCACTTAAGAAAGCTTTTGCCCCAGAGTTTTTAAACAGGATTGACGATGTTGTCATGTTTAATTCGTTAACAAAAGAAGATATTCATAAAATCATCGATATTGAGTTAAAATCATTGTATAAACGAGTTGAAGCCATGGGCTTTTTAATCTCCATGACAAACTCTGCCAAAGATTTTATAGTTGAGAAAGGTTATGATGAGCAATTTGGAGCACGACCTCTGAAAAGAGCAATTCAGAAGTATGTCGAAGATCCCATGGCTGAAGAAATCGTCAAATCAGCATTAGATGAAGGCGACTCTATTAAAATAGATTTTAATCTAAAAACAAAAAGTATTGTGGTTAAGGTTACCAAACCAAAAGCGAAAAAAAGTTCCAAACCTGAAAAAGAAGCCGGAGAAGAATAACGCATTTAATTAAAGAATGAGACTTAGATTTAATTACCCATTTCTGAAATAAACTTCAACCTGATCAGCCGGATTTCTTCTTCATTATATTCAGAGTCTCCCAATTCATTAAGCGCATCTACTATAGAATCTGATTCAGCTTCTCTAAAATACTCATAAATCTCCGTTTGATGTTCCTCATCAATATTGGCTTCAATATAATAATCAATATTGATTTTTGTTCCGGAATAAACAATGTTCTCCATTTCATCAAGCAATTCATCAAAGGACATTCCCTTGGAAGCAGCTATATCATCAAGTGCAAGTTTCCTATCTATATTCTGAATAATAAATACTTTACGAGCAGACTTGTTGATTGGCGATTTCACCTTCATGTCCTGAGGTCGTTCAATATCGTTATCATCGACATATTTAGCAATGACATCAACAAAGAGTTTTCCAAACTTCAGTGCTTTCCCTTTACCCACCCCAACAATGTTTTCCATTTCTTCCAATGTAATCGGATATTGAATTGTCATATCCTGTAATGATGGTTCCTGGAATACAACAAAGGGTGGCAGATTGTGTTTTCTTGCAACTTCTCGTGTCAGATCCTTAAGCATTTTAAACAAGGTCTCATCAGAAGCAGCAGATGAAGATTTCTGTCCACTTGTGATGATATCATCTTCATCATCGCTCTCATATTCATGATCCCGTGCCATCATCAAAGAGACAGGTTCTTTCATGAATTCCCTTCCTTTTTGTGTTATCTTCAGTAAGCCGTAATTCTCAATATCCTTTTCTATAAATTTAAGTATTAATGCCTGCCTTATCACCGCATGCCAAAATTTATCATCCTGTTCTTTACCCATTCCAAAAATCTCCAAAAGATTGTGCTTATATGACTTTATTGCATTAGTTGAATGGCCTATTAATACATACACAACATGCTTAGCTTTAAATTTTTCATTTATCGCTTCAATTGTATCGAGCATAAGCAACATCTCGTCTTTGATCTCAAATTTATCTTTCGGATTCAAACAGTTATCACAGGCAGAGCAATTATCTTCTTCATAAACTTCTCCAAAATAATGCAACAAATACTTTCTTCTGCATACAGATGTTTCGGCATAAGATACTGTTTCAAGCAATAGTTGCTTTCCTATTTCCTGTTCTGAAACAGGTTTTCCCTGCATAAAGTTTTCCAGTTTCTCAATATCTTTATAACTATAGAAAGCAATACACTTTCCTTCCCCCCCATCCCTTCCGGAACGACCTGTTTCCTGATAATATCCTTCTAAACTCTTTGGAATATCATGGTGAATCACAAATCGCACATCCGGTTTGTCGATACCCATACCAAATGCTATCGTTGCCACTATTACATCTATGTCTTCCATTAAGAAAGCATCCTGCGTACTGGTGCGCATAGCAGCATCCATACCGGCATGATATGGAAGTGCCTTTATTCCGTTTACCTGTAAGGTTTCTGCTATTTCTTCCACCTTCTTACGGCTGAGGCAATAAATTATTCCTGATTTACCTGAATTCTTTTTAATAAACTGTATGATCTCTTTTGCTACATTCTTCTTTGGCCTTACCTCATAGTACAAATTAGGACGATTAAAAGATGATTTGAATACTTTAGCATCCGTCATCCTGAGATTTTTTATTATATCCTGTTGTACTTTAGGTGTTGCTGTTGCTGTCAGTGCAATAATCGGAATGCTTTGATTTAACGCCTTTATCATTTCTTTAATCCTTCTGTATTCAGGTCTGAAGTCATGTCCCCATTCTGATATACAATGAGCTTCATCCACCGCCACAAACGAAACCATTATATCTCTGAAAAATTCAATATTTTCTTGTTTCGTCAGTGATTCGGGCGCCACATACAGTAATTTGGTTTTGCCATCTTTAATATCTGTCTTTACCTGCATGGACTGTGCCTTGGATAAGGATGAATTCAAAAAGTGAGCAATTCCATCATCTGTTCCAAAACTCCTAATCGAATCTACCTGGTTTTTCATTAATGCAATTAAAGGAGAAATTATTATTGCAGTTCCATTCGATAGCAATGCAGGTAACTGATAACAAAGAGACTTTCCTCCTCCCGTTGGCATAATCACAAATGTATCATTACCTTCCATCACCGATAATATAACATCTTCCTGCTCGCCTTTAAATTTATCATAACCGAAAAAACGCTTTAAGGCTTCTTTCAAAGTTAATTCTGCTGAAATTATTTGCTCCATACTGTCAAATCAAATTTAATACTTTTGTAGGTACAAGATATAACTTTTTTATAGATTAATAACAAGGATTTTGTTTTATTTTTTTAAAAAAATTTTCGGATATGAAAAAGTCTGAAGAAATTAAAAAAATTGCCATTCAAACCATTGAAAATGAAGCTAATGCACTAGATCATATCACAAAGTTTATCAATGACGACTTCGTTAAAATAATACAACTTATCCACAAATCACACGGTAGATTAATTATAACTGGTGTAGGAAAAAGTGCAAATATTGCCAACAAAATAGTTGCAACGTTGAATTCTACAGGTACTCCTGCCATATTTTTACATGCAGCTGATGCCATTCATGGAGATCTTGGGATTATTCAAAAAGAGGATGTGGTCATGTGCATTTCTAAAAGCGGAGAAACTGAAGAAATAAAATTTCTACTCCCTTTGATCCGAACAATGGGAAATCCAATTATTGCGATGGCTGGTGACATCAATTCTTTTTTGGTGCAACAGGCAAATTATGTGTTAAATACAAGTGTGGAAAGAGAAGCTTGTCCCAACAACCTCACTCCCACTACGAGCACAACGGCTCAACTGGCAATGGGAGATGCTCTCGCTATCTGTCTATTGGAATGCAAAGAATTCTCAAAGGAAGATTTTGCAATGTTCCACCCTGGAGGTACACTGGGAAAAAGGCTGCTACTGAAAGTTGGTGACATTTATATAAAAAATGATAGGCCTGAAGTCACAACCGATTCAAATATTAAAAGCGTAATCATGGAGATTTCTTCTAAAAGACTGGGAGCCACTGCAGTAGTTGATAATGGACAACTAATAGGTATCATAACAGATGGGGATCTGAGGCGCATGCTGGAAAGAAATTTTGATATTTCAAATCTTACTGCCGGAAATATCATGACAAACAAGCCCAAAACCATTAATAAGGATGCTTTGGCTGTTAAAGCATTGGAGTTTATGAAGAAGAATAAAATAACTCAGCTGATAGTTGCAGATAATAAGAAGTATTTGGGATTCATCCATATGCATGATATAATTAAAGAAGGAATTATTTAAATAGAACTTTTTTTGATGGAGAAGGTTGCGATAATCATTCCTGCATTCAATGAAGAAGATTCTATAGCTCATGTTCTAAATGAGTTGAATGATTTACAAACCAGGACAGATTTTATTTTTGATTGTGTTGTAATCAATGATCGCTCAAGTGATAAAACAGGTAAAATTGCTGAACAGTTTCCATGCACAGTCTTACACATGCCTATTCAGTGTGGTATTGGAGGCGCAGTGCAAACTGGTTTAAAATATGCATTGGCAAACAACTATAATTATGCTATTCAACTTGATGGCGATGGTCAGCATATTCCTGCTGAAATACCAAAATTGATGGCAGGAATCGAATTAAATCTTGATGTAGTGATTGGGTCTAGGTTTATAGATAAAAATGGATTTCAGTCTTCTTTTATGCGTAGGATAGGCATCAATTATTTTAAATTACTGAATCGTTTATTAATAGGTGTTGAGATAAATGATAACACTTCAGGTTTTCGCCTGTTTAATAAGAAAGCATTACTGGTTGCAGCAGGCTATTACCCGGATGAATATCCTGAACCTGAAACCATAGTTCTTTTTACAAAAGCTGGATTAAAAATAGGAGAAGTATCCGTAAAAATGAGAGAGAGAATTGGAGGAAAAAGTTCAATTGGGTTTACAAAATCGATATATTACATTTTTAAAGTCACTCTAGCTATTATATTCTCATCTTTAAAAAATAAAAAAGCATAATAATTATGGACTTACAAAGCGCAACACAACTAAATCCCCGTATCCAATATATAGCGATCACGATAAGCCTTCTTTTTCTTTTTTATATTGGAAAGTTGATTAGAAAAGGTAAGTTAAGGGAGGAATATGCAATCATTTGGATTTGCTGCACTACAATATTGATAGTATTTTCATTCTGGCGCGAAGGGTTAGCTGTTATTTCCCGGTTGATAGGAGTTTATTCACCACCAAATATGGTGTTTCTTGCATCATTGTTTGCAATATTGATTTATTTATTGCATTTATCTATCGTACTTTCCCGATTACATAAACAGAATAAAGATCTTGCAAGTGAAATAGCTATTTTAAAAAATCATTTGGATAAAAAAATCAAGGAGATAGATGCAAAATAATCAGAATCCGGATCAATCACTTGCAGAAATCATCGCCTTATATCTTACTGGTAAAAAGCCGGAAAAAGAAATATTACTCAGATATCTTAGTGCTCTGGAGAAAAAAAATATGAATAGATCAACAGTTAATGATAAGATAAGTAATTTTATATTAAAGTATCCTTCAACTATTGCAATTATCGATGCAGGATTGGCAACAACAAACAAGAATCACCCGCTTCGCCAGAGGATATTAATTATGACAGCAATCATAGAAGCATCAGATGTTTATACAAAATTGTTTTTTGTGGAGGAATTCTCTTTTATATCAAGGATTAAACTTATTTCGATTGTTGTAAAATCGCTCATATTGGGAGCTGCAGGTTATTTATTCGTTAAAATTCTGAGATCAGATGGATAAAATCCAGGATTTTATTGTTGTTGGTTCCGGACCATCAGGAAGTATGGCTGCTTTTACCTTACTTGAGGAAGGAGCCAACGTGGAAATGATTGACGGAGGATATTTTGATGATAGTTATGAAAAAACAATACCGGATTTATCATATTCTGAACTTCGCTATAAAGATGATCAGCAGTTTAAGTATCTTCTAGGAAATAATTATGAAGGTATTGACTTCTCTGAAACTGCTACAGGTGCCCAGCTTACTCCATCAAGAAAATACATTACTGCTGATGTAGAAACACATATTCCTGTAAAATCAAATACTTTTTTCCCTATGGCAAGTCTTGCATTGGGTGGATTGGGAAGTGGATGGGGCGCTGGATGTTATGTCTTTTCTGAGAATGAAATGGCACTGGCAGGGCTTGACTATAAAGACATGTTGGCATCCTACAATGTTATCTCGCGAAGAATACATATTTCCGGAACAAGAGATGATTGTGAAAAATATACTATTCGCGGTTTACAGAATGTTTTACCTTCTACATATACCAATATTAATGGCCAAAAAATTCTTGCACGTTACAGCAAACACAAAAAAAGATTAAATAAACAAGGATTCACACTCGGAAAACCTGGATTGGCTGTACTAACCAAAGACATCGGAGAAAGGAAATCTACTGATTACCGGGACATGGAATTTTATTCTGACAAGCACAAATCCATTTGGAGACCATGGATGACTGTTAAGGATATGAAAAAAAACAACAAGTTCAAATATTCAGCAAATATTCAGTTACTTTATTTTAAAGAAAAAGAAGGAATAATTGAACTTACTTACCGACATATTGGAAAAGGAAACATTTTTTTTAAGAAATATTGTCATAAATTAATATTAGCCTGTGGCGCATTTAATACTGCAAGAGTGGTGTTATCATCAAATAATGATTATAGCACTACTCTGCCGATGTTGTGTAATCCATATTATTATACAGTTTGTATCCAGCCAACATTAATCGGAAATAACCTAGACAAAAAATCCAGCCTTGCACAACTTTCGCTTTTTTATGATGCAAATGGAAAAAATGAAGATGTGAGCATGGCTTCACTTTACAGCTATGGTTCATTGATGATGTTCAGAGTTCTAAAAGAGCTTCCATTGAATTACAGAGATAGCAGGAAAATCTTCAGATATTTATTACCTTCTTTATTGATAGCAGGCATTCATCATCCTGATTCTATAACTAAATATAAACACATTCAATTGACAAAAAGTTATTTAAATCAAACAGGTATTTGCCTGAATGCAGAATATAAACTCAGTGAAGAAGAACAGAAGAAGATTTTTTATCGAAACACGAAATTCAATAAAGCGTTGAGAAAACTGGGTTGTATCCCTGTTAAACTTATTAATCCCGGATATGGATCAAGCATTCATTATGCAGGAACCCTTCCTTTTTCGGACAATCCTGAAACTTATCACCTTCATGATTCAGGATTGTTATATCATACGAAATCTGTTTATGTTGCAGACAGTTCTGGTTTTAAATATCTTCCTGCTAAAGGAATTACATTAAGTATTATGGCTAATGCACATCTGGTAGCGAAGAATGCATTGATATAAATTCTAAAAATCCTTTCCCATTTCTTATTCGTATATTACTAAATCCCTACAATGAAAATATTAATTATTCTACCTTTATTAATATCCATGACAGCATGTTATGGACAAAAAAACCAAAAAGAAGCAAAACCCAATACTATGAAAACCGATGAATTCTGTTGTAGATTTGAACTAACTGGGAAACAGTACAGTGTGCTGAAAGAAAAAGCTACTGAAGCTCCTTTTTCCGGTAAATTACTGAATGAAAAAAGCAAAGGAGTCTACCTCTGTGCCTGTTGTGGACAATCATTATTTTCTTCTGATTGTAAATATGATTCCGGAAGTGGCTGGCCAAGTTTCTGGCAGGCATTGCCCGGTGACAAAGTATCAGAAAAAGAAGATTTTTCATTAGGAATTAAGAGGATTGAAATTGTTTGCAGCAAGTGTGGTGGACATTTGGGACATGTATTTGATGA
>CAZUDW010000006.1:0-48824 GCA_964619305.1 uncultured Flavobacteriales bacterium | reverse complement strand
GAGCGACCTGGCGCAATGCGTGATCGCATGATTGGGCAGAAGGCAATTCAAATTGTATAAGAAGCTATTGGCTTTTGTCCAACAGGGGACTTTGAACAATTTCAAAGAAATATTTTCGATATACCATTATGAAAATATCAACATTATTATTAAAGGGCTTGTTTTGGAATGCTGCTCATTCTATTGATTTCTTTTCTCTTCACTCAGACTAAAATATTTTATCAATTTTAATATCGGATTCACATTAGCAGATGTTTGGTTTCACCACCTTGTTGGTGATGAAGCAGATAAAACCGCTCATTGTGAACACAAGTATATTTACCGGTGTTAATAATTTTATTTACCAATTTTGTTTACATTTCGAAAATGTCATTAAATTTGTTATCTCTTTATTATCTTAAAAATTCCCTGACAAGATGGAGCAGTACCAGGTTTCAGCACGCAAATATCGTCCTTCCCGTTTTGAGGATGTTGTAGGGCAGGATGCCGTAACAACCACTCTTGACAATGCGATCAAACAGGAACACATTGCGCATGCATATCTTTTTTGCGGCCCAAGAGGAGTGGGGAAAACAACCTGTGCCAGGATCTTTGCGAAACAAGTCAATTTTGATTCGGGAAAAAATGCTGATTCCAATTACGATTTCAACATCTTTGAGCTTGATGCCGCATCTAACAATTCCGTTGAAGACATTCGCGGATTGATTGATCAGGTAAGAGTGCCTCCTCAAACCGGTAATTACAAAGTATATATAATAGATGAAGTACACATGCTGTCTTCTGCTGCTTTCAATGCATTTTTAAAAACCCTGGAAGAGCCTCCAAAACATGCAATTTTTATTCTCGCCACCACCGAAAAGTATAAAATTCTTCCAACCATCCTTTCAAGATGCCAGATATTTGATTTTAACCGGATCAGTGTTGAGGATATTGAAAAACATCTTAAAGAAATTGCAATAAAAGAAAACATTTCAACTGATGATGAAGCACTTAATATCATCGCAATAAAAGCTGATGGCGCTTTGAGGGATGCATTATCTTTATTTGATCAGTTGGTGAGTTTTTCGGGAAATCAATTGACATACAAATCCGTAATAGAAAACCTGAGTATTCTTGATTATGAATATTATTTTAATATAACAAGTCTGATAATTCAGGGAAACATTGGAGAATCCCTCATATTGTTTAATGATATTTTAAAAAGAGGATTTGACGGACACCATTTAATCAATGGGCTTGCTGATCATTTCAGAAGTTTGTTGGTAAGCAAATCTCCCGGAACAAGGTTGTTGCTCGAAGTAACCGATTCTGTTAAGCAGAAATATATAGAACAATCTTCCAAATGTAGTGAAAATTTCATCCTGCGTTGTCTTGAGATAACCGCAGAAACCGACACACAATACCGTAACAGCAAAAACCAAAGATTATTGGTTGAACTAAGCCTGATTAAATTATGCTCTTTAGAAATAGGAGAGCAAAAAAAAACGCCTGAAATTCCCGATAATTTTGATAAGAGAAATGAATCAGGGCCTGGTATTGGAAATAAATTGCTGCAGGATAATGAAGAAAACACTTATAAGACAGATGACCCAAAGCAAATTCCTGCTGCAAGACAAGAAACTGTTGACAAGCACCTAAGACCTGCACAGAAATCCGGTAAAAATGAAGAGGTCACACAAGAATCACTTAGTAAGGAACCCGGGAATAAAGAATTCCATGGTACTCAAATGGTAAAAACCAGGCCTTCTACATTGTCGATCAGTCAATATCTCAGTGAAACAGCAGTTGAAGAAACAGTTGAAGTAGATGAAACCTCATCACATCATCAACAAAAGAAACTAAATGAAACATTTACGTTACAACAATTACTGAATGCCTGGAAAGAGTGTACAGAGCTATACAAAGAAAAGAACAATATTTTCATCACATTAAAAAGAAGAGAGCCCATATTAAGAGATGATAATGAAATTGAATTTATTGTGGATAATGCAGCACAGGACGAAGCTATTCGTTCTGAAAAATTGGAGATACTTGAATTTCTGAGAAACAAACTGCAAAATGATCATATTTCATTAACGGTTTCTGTTACCCAAAAAACAGATGCTCCATTATTATACACCGGCAAGGAGAAATTCCAACGTCTTGCAGAGAAAAATCCGGCTGTTCTTTCACTTGCTGAAAAATTAAATCTCGATATTGAATATTAATTGTAAAAACCTCTAAGATGAAAAAAAAGTTTCTAAAGATATTGTTCTCTCTTCCTGTGGCTTTCATATTGATGAATGCTTGCAGTGATTCTATTAAAGACAACACATCAGAAAGTAAGTACAAGTACGAATCCTTTGAGAATGATCCTATGGGTATCCGAATTTATACCTTGGATAACGGGCTCAAAGTTTACCTCTCTGTCAATAAAGATAAACCGAGGGTACAGACAGCTATTGCTGTTCGGGCAGGAAGCAAAAATGACCCATCTGATTGCACAGGTCTCGCTCATTACCTTGAGCATATGATGTTTAAAGGCACTTCAAAAATTGCATCTCTTAACTGGGAAAAGGAAAAAGTATTGCTACAACAAATCTCTGATCTTTTTGAAAAACACAAAGCCACTGATGATGCTGAACAAAAGGATAAAATCTATATACAAATAGATAGTTTGTCACAACTTGCCGCTTCTTATTGCGCTCCAAACGAATACGATAAAATGGTTTCATCGCTGGGAGCAAAAAGAACAAATGCCTTTACTTCCCTTGAACAGACGGTTTATATAAATGATCTGCCAACCAATGAACTGGATAAATGGATGAAACTTGAATCAGAAAGATTTTCAGAGCTTACGCTGAGATTGTTTCACACAGAACTGGAAGCTGTTTATGAAGAGTTTAATCGCGGACAAGATAATGACTACAGAAAGGTTTATCAAATGCTCGATTCCCTGATGTACTCAAAACATCCCTATGGCCGTTCAACAATTGGATTGGGAGAACATCTTAAAAATCCTTCAATGGTGAGGATTCATAAGTTCTTTAACACTTACTATGTCCCCAACAACATGGCAATTATCATTGCCGGAGATCTTAATCCTGATTCAACGATCAAATCAATCGATAAATATTTCAGCAAATTAAAATCGGGCAATCCCACTGAATTTAAATCACCGGTTGAAGATCCCATTACAGAACCTGTTGAAGCAGAGGTTTTCGGCCCTATGTCAGAATGGATTACAATGGGTTACAGGTTTAGCGGCATTCATGGGGATGAATGGCCTTATCTTCGTCTTGTCTCTGATCTGCTTTCTAATGGGCAGGCCGGACTGATGGATATCAATCTCTTACAAAAACAAAAACTACTGAGAGCAAATGCCTATTATGATGAAAACAATGACTACTCCCAATTTGTGATGACAGGAAATCCCAAACAAGGGCAATCACTTGAAGATGTTAAATCTCTTCTTCTTGATCAGATTGAACTAATTAAAAAAGGTGATTTTGAAGACTGGATGCTGGACGCTGTCATTAAAAATTACAAACTTGACCAGGAGCGATGGAACGAGAGTAATTTTTCCCGGGCAATGCAGATGATGCAATCTTTTATTTTTCAAATAGACTGGAATGATAAAATTCACCAGATAGATAAAATGGGAGAGATAACCAAAGATCAACTGGTAAAATGGGTAAATGAACATTTCACCAACAACTATATTACTGTTTATAAACGCAACGGGCAAGATAAACAAACTTATAAAGTACCTAAACCACATATAACACCCATTGATGTAAACCGCGATCAGCATTCCGCTTTTTACGAAAGTTTTGATTCCATTCAACCTGGAAGATTAAACCCGGTGTTTGTTGATTATAAAAAAGACATAAAGAAACTGTCGGTGGGAAGTGGTATTCCTTTCAGCTACATAGAAAACAAAACAAATCATATATTTTCATTGTATTATTTGTTGGATATGGGAACCAATAATGATGAAAAGATTCAGATTGCAATAAAATATCTTCCTTATCTAGGTACTGAAGATATGTCAGCAGAGGATTTTCAGAAGGAATTCTATCGCCTGGGACTTTCCTTTGATGTTTTCACTGGTGAAGACCGTACCTATGTTACATTAAACGGTTTGGAAGAATCTCTTCAGGAAGGTGTCAGGCTTTTTGAGACATTGCTCAATAATGCCAAAGCAGATCCTAACGCATTAAAAGAATTGGTTAGGGATATAATAAAAGAAAGAGAGGATGCTACAAAGAACAAGTGGATAATACTGCAATCTGCCATGTACAATTATGCCAGATATGGTGCAAAATCTCCTTTTACCGATAAAATCTCTAATGACGAATTAACCAAACTTGATCCCGAAGAACTTGTTGAGAAAATTAAAAGCATTAATAAATTTAAACACCGCATCTTCTATTATGGACAAAATAAACCTGAGACTGTAGTTGACTTGCTCAATGCAGAACATCACACTCCTGCTGAACTAAATGACTATCCTGTAGCTACACAATATGAGGAATTGGCAATGACGGAAAACAAAGTTTACTATGTCGATTATGACATGGTACAAACAGAACTCATGCTCATTTCCAAAGATGTTAATTATGATCCTCAAATACTTCCTTATATCTCATTGTTTAATGAATATTTTGGTTCAGGATTGTGTTCAATCGTTTTTCAGGAAATCAGGGAAGCTAAAGCGCTTGCATATTCAGCATGGGCAGGATTCTCCACCCCGATTGAAAAAGACAAATCACATTATATTCGTGCTTATGTCGGCACTCAGAGCGACAAGCTTGGTTTAGCTGTCGAGACTTTGCTCGGGCTGATGAATAACATGCCGGAATCTAAAGAGCAGTTTGAAGCTGCTAAAATATCTGCATTGAAGAAAATCGAAACAGATCGCATAACCAAAACCAGCATATTCTGGAGTTCGGAGCGAGCAAGAAGGCTGGGTTTAGATCATGATATCAGAAAAGATATTTATACTGAATTACCCTCGATTGATTTAAAAGATTTGCACAGCTTTTTCGATAAACATATTAAAGATAAAAAATATACCTATCTGGCTATTGGCAAAAGAAGTGCTGTTGATTTTAAAGCATTGGAAAAACTGGGTACTGTTAAAGAACTTCATTTAAACGAAATCTTCGGTTATTAATCTGACAACGGCCTTATATTTCGTTGTCCTTCTGTGCTCAACCGGGTTATTTTTAACGGGTTTGCGATGAGACAGACATTTCTGAACAAACAGGACTTAACCTCGAACTGCCGCTTATTTCTGCATGATTTTTTTGATATAATATTTAGCATTTATGCAACTATTTTATTTTCCTGTCGTCTGTTCAAGATAATCCTAAATTCAAATGTCATGAGAAACTTTACTAAATTATCTGTCTTAAGTTGCCTTTGCTATTGTACAATGAATATTAATGCCCAGTATTGTACTCCCCCACCATGGGCTACCGGGCCATATACCGGAATCACCAATGTAACACTTGAAACATTAAACAACTCATCAACAATTAATGATGGTGGCGCTGAAGTTTATACCTACTGGACAAGCGTTAATGTACCTACCTTAACTACAAATAATTCCTATAATATTTCTGTTTCTACCCAGATCATCGGCACTGGTAATAACAGCCGCGTTTGGATTGACTGGAACCAGGATCAAGATTTTGATGATAATGGAGAACAGGCATGTACATGGGATAATCAACCACAAGGTACTTTAACTGCAAATTTTACTGTACCCGGAACCGCCACCCTTGGCACAACAAGAATGAGAGTTTATACTGATATGAGTGAAAATCAAGGTCATATTACACCTGAACCCTGCGGATACCTTAATTATCCTAATCATCCATTGATGCAACATGGTGAGGTGGAAGATTACGATATTACTCTCTCATCAGGCACAGGAATTACTGAACAATCCTCAGACATCATGTCTATGGAAATAAATACCATTAGTTCTCACAATTTTATCATCAAATGTAATCTTACAAAAAGATCAGATATCAGGTTGGAAGTCTATAATGTCCTTGGGCAAAGAATATCTACTTTGGCAAACAAGGCATTGGATAAAGGTGCTTACAGCTTTTCATTTGATAAATCAGCTATTGACATATCATCTGATATTGTTTTCATACGCCTCAATGCTGACAATCATCTGATTACTAAAAAGCTGATCGTGTTTTAATTCTTTAAAATAACACCAACATTTCAGAGATACTTGCTTCTCTGATTTTACCTCTTGTATTTAAAAGACTTGTTGTTTGTTTCCTTTGTTAAATTCATTTCATCAAGCAAATAACCTGCATCAGCAAATTTGTCAATTACAAAAAGCACATACCTGATATCTACACTGATGTTGCGACATAAAGAAGCATCATAATAGATATCGCTCATCGTGCCTTCCCAGCAACGATCAAAATTAAGTCCGATCAGATAACCATTTGCATCTAAAACAGGGCTGCCTGAATTGCCCCCGGTGGTATGATTGTCGGCAACAAAGCAAACATTCATTTTCCCTCCCTTACCATAGTCTCCAAAATCTTTGGATGCATACAAACTTTTTAATTTATCAGGCACATCAAACTCCGGATTTTCGGGTTGATCTTTCTCCATAACTCCTTTTAAAAGAGTGTTCCAGTTATACTCAACGGCATCTCTTGGGTGATATCCTTGAATATTGCCATACGAAATTCTCAATGTGCCATTTGCATCCGGGTAAAACCGTTTATATTCAGGCAGTAATTCCATCAAAGCTTTAATAAAGAGTTGCTGCACCTTTTCTCCCTGCATATTAAATGAATGCAAAGTCGGAGAAATGGTATTTTTATAATGTGAAATTATCCCTGTGGCAAGTTTGTAAAGCGGATCGTCTTTCAGGACTTTGATCTTATGAACAGAAGCTTTTTCTAATAATGTCATCATCCTGTCCTTGTTTGTAAAAAAGGATTTGTTAATCACATTTTGAATATATTTACTTAAATCCCCATTATTTGATTGCATCTCAGAATTAATCATAGGCGGTATTACACTTTTATCAAGTTTAGACACATAAATCTGAAGCAGAGATGACAATATTTGTTGATCTGTTTTGAGGTCAATACGGCTATAAAATTTCTTTACTTGTTCTTCCTTTTCTGTGAACAATTTATTTATTTCCTCTTTGTCATTCGCTTTGGCAACTTTATCAACCAAGGAGCCAAAACCAGCAGCAAAACGCAAAAGGCGTGGTCCGTAATATATCAGCTCGATGTAGCAATCTCTGCTTAATGAATATGGCTCTTTCGCTTCATATAGCTCTTTCATCTCTTTTAGGAGGTTTTCATATTCTTTACGTCCCTGCGCATGAATGGCAGAATCTAATTTGATTTCTATCTTTCTTTTTTGATCCAAAGCATGCATTCTGGTCAATCCTTTGTTTTCACCGATCCATTTCTTATAATAGTTACTGATACTGGCATACCTGGCTGCATACATAATCCGCATTTCATCACTTTGTTTCATTGTCCTATCCAATATCCCAAGAGATTTTTCCCTGAATTCAATTCTTGCAGGATTTGATTTATTCAAAATGTAATCAACTGCAAATGAAGGCAGGTATTCCCGCGTTCGGCCAGGAAATCCATACACCATTGTGAAATCACCTTCCTGAATACCGCTAAGTGAAATAGGTAAAAAATAATCCGGGTGATATGGTACATTATCCGGTGAATAATCCGCAGGATTGTTGCTTTTATCGGCATATACCCTGAATAAAGAAAAATCACAGCTGTGCCGGGGCCACATCCAGTTATCTGTTTCAAATCCGAATTTTCCTATTGAGGAAGGAGGAGCTCCAACCAGCCGCACATCACGATAGGTTAGAGTCACAAAAAGATAATATTTTAATCCATAATAAAAAGATTTTACAAAGCCTTCATACTTTGTGTCTTCTGTAGCAGCTTTAATCACTTGGCTGATATTGGAATCCAATGCAGCAGTACATTCCGTTTCATTCATTTTATCATCAATCCCCTTCATCACCTGTTCTGTAACGTCTTCCATGCGT
This sequence comes from uncultured Flavobacteriales bacterium, assembly GCA_964619305.1. Taxonomy (GTDB): domain Bacteria; phylum Bacteroidota; class Bacteroidia; order Flavobacteriales_H; family CAZUDW01; genus CAZUDW01. The sequence goes on along the minus strand of CAZUDW010000006.1, from coordinate 40,762 downwards.
ACAACCATCATAGCTGTATAACCTTCGTTTGGCAATTCTTCCTGATGGCTCTTTGCCAAAAACCCATCGGTGAGATAATCATGATCAACTGAACTGTGTGATTGAATGGAACTATATCCGCAATGATGATTGGTCAACAGTAATCCATCACCAGAAATGAAGGAAGCAGTGCAACCGCCATTAAACTGAACGATCGCATCTTTAATACTTGCATGATTGGTGGAATAAATATCATCTATGGACATCTTCATCCCCAGAGCTTTCATTTCCGCTTCGTTGGCAGATAATAATGAAGGCAGCCACATACCTTCCTTGGAGTGAAGATTAATTACAAATATCACTGTAAAAAATAAGATAATACTTCTCTTCATAACTTATGATTTAAACAAAACTAATGAAACTCTATGCAGATCAAAAAATAGAAGCGCAACAGAAAAGCAGATATATTTATATGCGAATACCAATAATGCAAATGTCATCAACCTGATCCTGGTCACCTTTCCACTGATAAAAATTATCTTTGATCATTTCTGCATGCTCCTTCATTGGCTTATCACTGACAGATAATAGCAGTTCCTTGAATTGGGCTATTTTATATTTCTTTCCGGCCTGACCGCCAAACTGATCTGCAAAGCCATCACTGAATATATAAACATTATCTCCTTTTTGAAGAGACACCTTGTTATTATTGAATGGTTTACGATTAATAAAATGACCGATTGGTTGTTTGTCCGGTTTTATTTCAACCCCATGCCCATTATCAAATAAAACTCCGTTTGATGGCCATTCGTCTCTGTTGTGATTAATAATCCAGAGTGGATTATTGGCTCCTGCATATTCAAGCGTGCTTTCATTTCCATTCTTTGAATCGCTAAGAATTCTGCACAAGGCAATATCCATCCCATCCTGCAACTCCTGTCCGCTAAAAGCAAGTGATTCTTCCACTAAGGTATTGAGTTTGTTTAATATCTGTTCCGGAGATTTAAGCCCGAATTCCCGGATACATCGGTTTAATCCGGTACTGCCGATCACGCTCATCATAGCTCCGGGAACACCATGCCCGGTACAATCCGCAACCGCAAATATTCTTTCCGGAATTTCTTTATTCTTTTCTGTTTCCACATCCTGTGCAAACCAATAAAAATCCCCGCTGACAATATCTTTTGGCAAAAACAAAACAAATCCATCTCCCAAATATTCTTCCATCAGAGAAATCGAAGGCAAGGTGGCATTCTGAATTCTGCTCGCATATACGATACTGTCTGTAATTCTTTTATTCTTTTCTTCTATCTCCAGATTCTGTTGCTTTAATATGATGTTGGCTTTATGCTTTAGTCTGAAACTCCTGAAAAGCAATAATCCTACAGATAGCAACATAATGACCCCTAAAATCAACATATTTCTTTGTGTGGTACTGTGCTTGATTTTTTCTTCCTGAAGTTTCTGATGCTCTTCAAGCAATTTTATTTTATTGTCTTTCATCTCAGCTTTAAAACTTGATTCCATACGAGCAAGAGCTTCCTTATTACTGAGATTATCCAGGGAGTCTTTTATCGCATAATATTCCTTGAGCACATGCAAGGCTTTTCCCGGCTGACCTGTTTCCTCATATGCCTGAGACATCACACCCAATGCTTCTTTTATCAATTGTTTGTAGCCAATTTCTCTTGCTGTGATTAATGCGGAATCAGCCAATGACAGTACCTTGGAATAATGATGTAAGTTGAGTTCTAAATTTGCAATTCCAGAATATGTTTCACACAAACCTCTCTTGTCTTTTAATTTCCTTCTCAGCACCAAAGATTTCTCCATATATTCAAGCGCCTTATCATACTCTTCCTTTTGAGAATACAAGCTGCCTATATTAAGAAAAGTAACCGCCTGTCCGTATAAATCATTTAATTTATTCCATGTGTTTAATTCCAAAAGATAATATTCTAAAGCTCTTTCGATATCCCCGCTGTTTTTATAAACAATGCCCAGGTTATTTAATTGTTTGGCGATCAGGGGTTGCTCTCCAAGTTGTTTAGCTAAATACAATGCTTTTGTAAAATATTCCAGCGCCTGCTTAAAGTCCTTCTGGAAAAAGTAAACTATCGCAATATTGTTATAAGCAGATACGCTGCCCAATGTATCCTTCCATTTTGTTGCTGATAACAAACATTCATGCGCATATTTAATGGCATTTTCATACTGCCCAAGCGTGCGGTATGCTATTGTGATTTCGTTTTCGCAGCCAACGATCAGTTTTTTATCATCATACTTCAATGCAATTGAAAGAGCTTTCTTATCATTTTTTATTACCTGGGTGTAATCGTTGATATCCAGATTGTATTGAGCCAGTAAATGATAAGCATTGCCAAGATGCAATTCATTACCGCTTTGTTTGGCAAGGTTAATCAATTCCAGTGCAAGTGACAGCATTTTTTCAGGATCTTTCTTTCTCAATCTTGAAGCAAGCTGCAAAGTAAGACTTGCTTTTACAGAATCGTCAACAGCATCCGATATCAGTTGCTCAAGGGAATCATTGATGATGCTGTCTTTTTGTTGACTAAAACATGGTTTGAGTAATAACAACAGCATGATGAATATCGCAGCAAACACATATTTTATCGTTTTGATTGAATTATAAAGCATGATCCTTAAAACAGGGTAACAATAATACGCAAAATATCTCATCTTCCTATTGAGGTATATGAATTTTAACAGGCACCATTGCTAAGCCACCGGACCCCAATTACATGACCTGCCGATAACTATTGCGACTTATTCCTCTCGTCCCCTTCAAACACGGTTTACCATAAAGACCTGCCCTAAAAGACAGGGCAAAAAAGATTGAAGAGTTTGCCCCGGAATTTATGCCGTATCGTTTTATTTTTTTAATAGCGGAATAGGTAAAGCCATGGCAGAAGATCATGACGAAGAACTGGAACAAATGGCCCGTATGCTTCTACAGTGATATCAGAGTGAATTTGCATTTAGATTTTGTCCTCTTTCCTGAATAAAAAATAAGAATAAAAAGCTGGGATGATTGCAAAAAAGACAATATAAACAATCAATGACACAACGAGCCATGTTCCGGAAATAAAGAATGAGACGGCAAGGGTAGCCAACCCTCCCCAAAAACCAAGTTTAGAGGCAAAGCGATGCGTTTTTCTCCAAACCATTTCGCTTTCCATTGTCCATGGTGTTCGAATCCCGATAAACCAGTTTGGCTTCAGGTTGATAAAATAGTTGCTTAAAACGGTGAACAACAGAATCACACCTATTTGGACAATTTTACTGATGTTCATTTCAGCACCGGCAGCATAGGCAATAATGCAGGCAGAAAGTGTGCTAAAAAAAAGAGTTAAAATGATGCGGATATTATAATACGGTCCGGAGAAAGCAGAATAATTTTTCCTTCGCGGATCTATCCAGGGTAGGATCAGTAAAAGGACGTAGAGGCCAGCATTCATCAGCAGCATTTCCCAACGGGAACCCATGCGGTCAACCTGATTGTCTATATTCCAATGCATAGGTAGTTGTTCGGGTAACTTGTTCCATATAATAAGCATAGCGAACAACGGTGCAATAAGGATTGCCAAGAGGATGGCTTCTCGTTTAATTTTTTCTGTTGAGTTCATCTTTGTTTTGATTGTTGGATTTATTTGAATTTCATCAGCAAATTTATCATTTCATCAATGACCGTTGTATTAAGGGAATAGTATATGGAAACTTCTAAAAATTAATCCTTTGTAAAACAGTTAATTATGATTAACTTTAAAGTATAAATCAAAGCGATAAAAAAAGAAGAAAAGACAAGAAAAAAAGGGATTATTTGACGAAGAAATTACCAAAGAACGTTTGTTATCAATGGGTAATCCATTAGAATCTATTAGTAAAGTGATTGATTTTGAGATGTTCCGAGAATTATTGGAGAGTAATTTGCTAAGCACCAACAAAAAGAATAATGCAGGAGCAAAACCTTATGATGTAGTTCTGCTATTTAAAATACCGATATTGCAACGCTATTATGGATTAGGCGACAATCAAGTAGAGTATCAAATATTAGACGGAACGTTACTACTCAGCAGTTAATTTTCAAATATGTAACCTTATTTTTTCCAGGCAGAAAGGATATCGTGCATTTTGGTGATCAGTTCGGGCTTGTCAAGATTTGCGGTTTTCTCAAACATCATAATAGTGAAATGTGAAGCAGTCAGTTCTTCAGGGTGGACATTATATCCTGTATTATTACCGATTTGTTCAAATAGATTCTGCACATCCTCATAATTGAGAATGCGGGGTTTGTTAAGATCATCATAAATGGCTTCTTTGTTTTCAGGACCGCCTTTCAGCATCAACAAACCGATTTGTAAATAATCAAATAAAGTTCCGGATGAATATGGCTGGTCTGAATAGATAAAAAGGGCAACGTCAGTACGCTTAAACTGGTAGCTCACAGTCAGATAATGTTCCATAAATGGAGCATCCGGATTTGTGAGTTTCTGTTCATAGATCATTGGGGGGTAGTGGATTTTGTTGCATTTTTTAAAGCCCATCGTAGCATATAATGTGTCTCTGAGTGCACGATCATTTCTCAGCAGGATGTGGCATAATTCATGAATAAATGTGAAGTCATTGACAGATTTTTGGTTCATAACAATGATATTGTTTCGAGTGTAACCGCCTGCATCACCTTCTTCTTTACAGGTTGTTTTAATCACTTCTATCAACGGAGGAAGGGTGAAGGAAAGGTTAAGTTTTTTAATTTGTATGTTCGTGAAATCAATGATATCTCTGAACAAGCTAGTATCTTCTTTAGTCCATGGTCTGACCTGTTTCCCTGCATATTTGAGATAATCTGCTTCTGTTTTTGCTTTTGCGTTTTGTAACCTGACCTGCACATCAAACTCACTCAATTCACCGGTGTAAATATCCGAAGCCGATAACAATTCAATGCCTCTCTCCTGGGTTACCAGTCTTACGGTGGTGTTGGGTGTTATTATGTAATCTTTAAATACCCTGCTTTGTTTATCTTCTTGTGCAGGGCAATAAAATTGATCAAGCAGAAAGAGAAGAAATATTATCTTTTTCATCATCTTTAAATATTTAAAAAGCTATACCGACCCCTATAGAAGGGAAAGCAGGTATTTCAAGGTTTCTGTTTGTTGGCCTGAAAGAATTAGACTGTCTCATTATTATATTCAGGTCCATATCATAAAAAAAATTATCTTTTACTCTTTGCTGTATTCCAACAGACCAACTAAATCCTGTTGCAATGTGCCTGGTATCATCTTCTATATACACACCGTGAACACTGTAGTATAAACCTGCTCTTATCCTGACTTTACGCGGCCTTCTTCTTTTGTGTTTGTCCTTCATAAAATATATACGTGTTCCCAACGACCAGCCTGGAGCAGTTCCCCCTCTGCTTAAGACAAAATACCCGACACCGCCTGTTAGTGAGAAATAGGTAACACCAACTTCACCACTCACACCAAAGCAACCGTAAGGAATACCAAAACCCACTCTTGCCATCTGGAACATATCGGGTTTTTTTGTAAATGGAACATATCGCCTGCCAATTCCAAAGGGATTTTGGGTTACAGGCGCCCATTGTGCTTTCACGTCACTCCGTTCCATCAACAAAAACAACAGAATGATAACAAAACTTAAACTGCCTGATGAATAATGTTTCATGAATTTGTCCTGTGAAATATACAAATTCTACTCAATGTGTTATATAAGATTGGTTTTAACGAAAATGCTGTAGCACAGTTACTTTTAAAATCGCAATCTAAGTTGTAATTTGACTTCCGTTTTATGGTTAGCTGCAATCTGATTTAATCCTGAGCCAATACTTTCCTGGTTTGAATAGATCGTTCTGGCTGCTCTAATCCAGACATCAACATTTCTTAATATAGTATAATTAAGTATCAGGTAAGTTCTGAACCCGCGGAAATAATATGACGGTATTGAATAATAATAAGGTATGTCGTTTTCATAGGCATAAATTCTTGTATCATAAGTATCTGTTTGGAAAAGGGCATAACGAAAGGCAAATGACCAAGGCTTGTCAATAGGTTTATAAAAGATATCCTGAAAGATAAGGAATCCGTATTCAGGTTCGTCAGAACCTTTGGTGTATTCTTTAACTTCAACTCTGCTTTTGATCCTGTAATCATCGTTCAATTTACAATTAAGATTTAATCGCAAAGATTTAAGGTTTGTAATCTCTGGAAATTCAATTGCCAATGAATCAATGCTGCTGTTGCGTGTTTTAATCTCTTGCCTGAAACGGGCATATGCCTGTAGTTTCCGCATTGGTTTCCAGCTTACCTGGATGATGTAATCCAAACCGTCAGAAGGAGCGTTGACCTGGTACTTCAGCCAGGGAAATTTGAATTTATCAATATATGATTTAAGAGTAATATGATTGAATGGTGAAGCTTCTGCTCCTATATAAAGACCCTGTTCATTAATAGTTTTGCTTGATTCTGCAAATCCATTGCTATTCAAGGATTGAAAGTCCCGATCATAACTTCTGTGCAGGAGTGCAATGGAAAAATCGGGATCCAGGGCGATTAAAGCACCGTTAACAAATGCCATACCCCCATTATCACTGCGGGATGCTTCACCATATAAGTTGATATTATGAAGTACATAACTGTAATCAATGCCAGTTGTTAAAAGATGATTGCTATTAAATTCAAACTGATTGTATAATTGAATATTTTTTTGAAATGTGGCATCTAAATTGGATTGAATTGCAGTTGCACCGATATTAAGGCTGCCTTTTTCCCAGCCGATACGTCCACCGTAGATCAATTCACCTATTGCATGTTTATCTGCCAGTTCAGCAGGTGTCCTATGGTAACCTGAAGTCTGAAAAGATGTGAAAGAGAAGTCAGAGGCAGTTAAAGAAGAATCGGTATTTATATTAGCATCTATATTCTTTGATGAAACAAAAGCTGTCCATAAAAAATCTCCTGTTTTTATGGTTGAAGCCACACCTCGCATAAAACGGTTTTCATCCACAGATGTATAAGGTTTGATCATTGCAGGGTTTTTTTTAATTGACATAACATCAGATGATTTTCCGAATGCTAATCCTGACCAAAACGTGAGACCTTGTCCGATTTGCAGTTGATAGTCTCCTATTGCAAGCTGTTTAAGATGGCCTATTTTGCTTAGGTATAAATGTGCCGAATAATAATCAAAACCGTTTTTTTGTGTGTCATTAAAAAACTCTTCTCCAGCATCTTTTTCTGCAGTGAACCCCCAGCTAACATGAGTATCGAACCTATAGCGATAACGCAGATAAAGACGATCCGGACTTCCCAAATACCTTTTATTTGGATTTGCCACAAGAAGGGAGTCTTCGACAGGGGTATATCCTTCCATTGTTTCAAGCATCCTGATATATCTGAAAAAGACCTCATTGGATCCATTATTCCACATTTCTCTCAAGGAGATATGAGGTTTTTCTTCAGGGCTTCCTACCTCCACAAAAGGCATGATCTGTTGAATGGTCTCAACATCAAAGTTCGCAACGGACTGGAGTTCATAAATCGTGATCAGTTTGCCATTTTTTTTCAAATGATCCAATAGGGATTTTATCTGTATTTCATTCAGAAGGTAAAGCCCGCGAAGTTCTTCTTTGTTGGCATTGTTGAGATTGATCGGGTGATCAAAATAATAAGATAATTCATCTAATAAAGTGGTATAATCCAGCTCCTCAGATTCTGTTTGCTCAGCTAACAATTCTATCCTTTTTTCTATGATCTCATTTTTATCTTTATCAGTTTCCTGTTGAGAGAATAGGGAAAGCGTCATTCCCTCATAGATCAACACGATGCTTATCAGGCGAAGCAGCCTCATTTGAATGTATATTGGACAGACAGTGTTGGAGAATAGCCCAATATGCTGTGATAGGTTGTGGCGAAATCAACATTCAGCTGCCCAAATTCAACACCAAATCCAAAAGCATTCAGAAACGGATTTGAGGAAATGCCGAGACGCAGGTAAATCGGTTCAGAAATATGGTATTCTAGTCCAACTTTATAAGAAGCTTTTTGATCAATATCCTTTTCAACATCCAGTGCAACAAGCAGTTTTTTTGAAAACGTATAATCCAACCCAAGCGCCATGATAGTTGGGGCAAATTCGGAATAATTGTGTATGGAATCCACAACGAAAGTTGCCAGTTTTGTTCTTGTGGGGTTGTAAATATGTGAGCCAATGTTCAGCTTGTCGGTGAGGTGTGCCTGAATGCCGGCTTCCATTACAAAAATTCCTTTGCTTCCATAGTTTTCTGCAATATGTGTTTGAATATAATCCATCTGTATTCCTGCAGAAAAATTATCGCTCAATTTTCGGCTATAAGCCAACCCATATTTATTTTCACTGTACTTCGTATAACCGAAAGAATTAATTTCCAACCCAAATGCTCCTGCACCTATAGGGATGGCAGCAGCAAGGCCTTTCACGCCCAATCCCTGCATTAAAAACCGGTTTTCATAACTTATTCCTACAATGCTGTTGTCAATAAAAGCTAACCCGGCCTGGTTAAAGTGAACAGACCATAATCCTGATATGGATACAGATGTATTGCCCATCCCGGCAAATCTGCCTCCTATATGGTAATTGTCATTACCTGAAAATGAGCAAAATGGTAAAAGGCAAATTAAAATAAGGCTGGTAAGTTTCATCATTAAATTGTAGAAGAAGATACAATTATATCAAAAATCCTACAAAAATCGAAAATGAATATTTAACAGGACAAAAAAAAGAGCGGTAAAAATAAAGCCGCTCTTTCTATAAGATTACATATGTTTTTACATGTAATGTTTCAGGTTAACAGAGGACCTGTTATGTCTGAGTATTTTCAATGCTTTTTCCCTGATCTGTCTTATGCGTTCACGAGTCAGATCCATTTGTCCAGCAATTTCATCCAGCGTCATCGGTGGTTGTCCATTGAGACCGAAGGAAAGGCGAATAACCTCAGCATCACGCCTGCACAAGCATTCCAGCAACCTGTCGATATCCTGTCGCAGAGATTCTCTCATCAAACCATGTGATGGAGTTTGGGTATTCTCGTTTTCCAATAAATTAAGAAGGTTATGATCATCTTCGCTATCACCAAGTGGAGCATCAATGGAAATCTGTCTCTGAGAATGGCGATTGAGGTCGGTGATGGTGTCACCATTGGTTTCCATCAGTTCACTGATCTCATCATCGGTTGGAGCACGTTCGAATTTTTGTTCCAGTTTAGAATATGCTTTAGCTACTTTTTGAATAGCACTTACCTTATTAAGAGGCAAACGAACAACTCTTGAATTTTCAGCAATTGCCTGTATAATACTTTGCCTGATCCACCATACAGCATAACTGATAAATTTAAAACCTTTTGTTTCATCAAACCTTTTTGCCGCAGTGATAAGGCCTATATTCCCTTCTGCAATCAGATCTTCAAGTGTAAGGCCGTGACCCTGGTATTGTTTCGCCACACTGATCACAAAACGCAGGTTTGCATTCACCAGTTTATTCAACGCAAAATTATCTCCTTTTTTGATACGCACTGCAAGGTTTACTTCTTCTTCAGCGGTTATCATTTGTTCCCTTGAAACATCGCTAAGATATTTTTCAATGGCTTTGGTACTGCGGTTGGTGAGTTGTCTTGTGATTTTTAGTTGTCGCATAGTTTAAGTTTTGATTAAAAAGAGATTGTATTAAAATTGTCTAACTTATTGATAATGAGAAATATCATATATAATTTTACAATTAACGGGATGCAAATATACGAATTATTATAATAGGTGTTACATAAGGTGTAATGTTTTTTTAAGTTTCGCACAGGAGATTTATGCAAGTTATTTCAGGTGGCATCCCAACCCTGCCCGGAAAACCTATGTACCCCAAACCCCTGTTGACATATAAATATTGTAAGCCTTCCCGGTAAAGACCTGCCCAACGGGGATATGTATATTGTGCAGGGCTCCATTTTAAAAATGGAGTTTCTATTCCAAATTGAAAACCGTGGGTATGGCCTGAGAATGTAAGATCAATGTCTGTTTTTACCAATACCTTTGCATCCCATTGTGACGGATCATGAGACAACAGTATTTTGAAAGAGCCGGGAGGCACTGATTTTGTTGCTTTCACAAGGTCACCATGTTTGGAGAATCTTCCTTTTCCCCAATTCTCCACCCCGATTATTGACAAAGAAACGCCATCTTTTTCCACTCCGACCCATTCGTTAAGCAATAAACGAAATCCCATCTTCTCAATTGCTTTTTTCAAGGCTTCGAGATTGTTTTGTTTGTCCTTAGGGGATTTCCATTCCGAATAATCTCCATAATCGTGATTGCCTAATACGGCATATTTCCCGATTTTTGCATGTAATCGACCAATGATTTCTTCCCATCCCAAAACCTCTTCCGCCAGGTTGTTTACCATGTCTCCGGTGAAAAAGAGAAGATCAGCATTGAGATCATTTGCCATGTCAATGGCCCGGTTTATATCTTCAGTGTTATTGAAGAAACTCCCGATATGGATATCAGATATCTGAACTATGCGCAGCCCGTTAAATTGTTGCGGCAGTCTTTTAAAATAAATGTCCTCTTTGCAAACTCTGAAATCAAAGCGTCCTTTCAGCACTCCGTAAGTGAAAGCAATAAATGGAATCCCCGAAACGATAGTGCCGGTTTTAGTGAGGAAGGCAGACCTGCTGATTGCGTTGGGATTGTCTTTTCGCTCTTTTCTTTTTTTTGTTGTAAATATTTTTCCAGCCAGATGTATTATGTCATCGGCCAGGTTGAAAACTATGAAGCAGATCTTTGTAATTGTAAGCGTAAAAACCAAGGCGATTGTATAGAAAAACAAGGGGTAGAATGAAGGACTGCTATATCCTTTTTCTATTGTCAGTTCAATAAAGATCGCCACATAGACAATTCCGGTGAATACCCAGTAGGAAAGAAGCCATATTTTTCTTTTGCTTCCTCTGATTTTCCGCTTAATGAGCAGGCGAAATCCCTTATATGCAAGCAGATCGGTAATAAAAACACCGATATAGATGAGGGCGATCAGTATGAAGAAATGCTGCCTGATAATGTGCAAATGTAAATAACTATATACGCAGAAACACCTCGCTGAACAGACAATAAAATAGAATTTTTGTAGTTTAGCCAACCAAATTTTTTTATGAAAACGGGTCTCCTATTCATTATTTTAAGTTTTGTAACATTTGTTATTGATGCACAGGTTGTTGAGCCAAAGCCATATATGACACTCAAATGTGCAAAAAGTGCTGTGATGTCTGTTGCCATTTCACCCAAGGGAAATGTGATGGCTATCGGCATGGCGGAATATGCGGAATTATGGGATATAGACAAAGGCAAGCGTTTGCAGGTATTAAAACACGAAACACCCGGTGGGGTAAAAAGCATCAGTTATGTCTCTTTTAATCCCGATGGGGAATTTGTGTGCACGATTGATTATAAAGGAAAACGCAAGGTGTGGAATGTGAGCAATGGCAAAGAAGACAAATACCTAAAGAACCACAGTACCTGGCTTCCTGATCCCGATTTTGTGAAAAACACGCTTGGATTAAAGATCAGCAACACCGCTTTTAACAGGTATTATGTGATGCTTGAATCTCAACATCCGAACGATAAAGACATAGTGGCAAGATCATCCAAAAAGTCTTCTGTTGTTTTTGAAAATCTTGCGAACCGCTCCATAGAACAGGAACTCACTTTTCCGGACACAAAAGACAGGCTGCACCGATTCCCCGTTTATTTCAGTCCTGAAGGAGAGATATTTGTTAGCGGTAACGAGGTAGGGGAGGTTTTTTTATATAAAGTGGCCACGAGAAGCAGGTATTGATAATGGATGAAGCAATGTTTCGAGCTATTCTAACTGATCATATACGAATAACTAAACAAAATAGATAAAAATAAATTTTAGAACCCGCCTAAATATAATCTGCATCAGGGAATTTATCCTCATATTGGGGTTTTTGTTACAGGCCTAAAATACAGGCAAAAATAAGAGGTGCAACAATGGTGGCATCAGATTCAATGATAAATTTTGGTGTTTCTGTTCTGAGTTTGCCCCAGGTGATCTTTTCGTTGGGGACAGCGCCTGAGTATGAGCCGTAGCTTGTTGTAGAATCGCTGATTTGACAAAAATAGCTCCAGAAAGGGGTGTCCTTTATTTCCAGGTCCTGAGACAGCATTGGCACAACACAAATGGGGAAATCTCCGGCAATACCTCCACCGATCTGGAAAAAGCCCACACCCTGACCGCTGGAATTTCCTTTATACCAATCCGCCAGATACATCATATACTCAATGCCACTTTTCATCGTAGCAGGATTTAACTCACCTTTTATGCAATAGGAAGCAAAGATATTGCCCAGCGTAGAGTCTTCCCATCCGGGGACAACCATCGGCAGATCTTTTTCTGCTGCTGCAAGCATCCAACTGTTAGCAGGATCTATCTCGTAATACTGTTCGAGAATACCTGACAAAAGGAGTTGGTAGATGAACTCATGCGGGAAAAATCGTTTACCTTTTTCTTCGGCATCTTTCCAAAGTTTATAGATGTGTTTTTGCAAACGCCTGAAGGCTTCTTCTTCCGGAATACAGGTGTCGGTTACCCTGTTAAGCCCTTTTTTCAACAATTCATTTTCATGTTCAGGTGTTAAATCCCGATAATCAGGCACTCTTTTATAATGGGAATGAGCTACGAGATTCATCACATCTTCCTCCAGGTTTGCGCCTGTGCAGGAAATGATATGCACCTTATTTTGCCTGATCATCTCAGCTAAAGAGATGCCTAATTCAGCGGTACTCATTGCTCCTCCCATTGATAAAAGCATTTTTCCATTTTTATCAAGCAGAGTTATATATCCTTTTGCAGCATCAGATAGAGTTGCAGCATTGAAATGCCTGTAATGCTTATTTATGAAATCCGTGATATCTCCTTTCATGTGCTTTTGCGTATTTTATGATTAATAAAAATTCATGCTTGTATCATCTGTCGTTATTTATCAATCAATTTTTGGCTTGTGTTTGTATCATTTTATTATCCGACTCCATAAGATTGTTTGCATTGTAAAAAACTCCTTCACAATCACTTTAACCGATTTCAGTTTTGAGCATCCTGCATTCCTTGTTAGGGTATATCATGACACTGTATCACAAAACTTGTAAGACAGCATTTTATAATAAAGCTTAGCAACTAAAAATTCAGAAGCCCTGTTGTTTTTTATCGGGGCCAGTTCAACGATATCAAAACCGACAACATTTTTTGAAGCAAACACTTTCCTGATGAAAGCAGTAACTGAATACCAATCTAAACCGCCAGGTTCCGGTGTTCCAGTGGCCGGCAGGATAGACGGATCAAACACATCCAGATCCAATGTTATATAAACCGGATCATTCATCCTGTTCAAAGCATCGTCATACCAGTCAGATGTATGAACAATATCCTTTGCCAGAAAGCATTTGTCCTTATTAATAAATTCTTTTTCGCTGCTATCCATGCTCCGGATACCTATCTGAACCAGGTTTGTATTTAAGTAGGCATCATGCAAAGCACAAGCATGGTTGTATTTGGAGCCAAGATAAAATGGCCTTAAATCGGCATGGGCATCAAACTGAAGGATCGTAATGTCCTGATATTTCTCATAAAACGCTTTTATTATGCCTATACTGATAGCATGTTCCCCGCCAAAAAATGTTAGGAATTTACCGGATTCCAGCAATTCTTTGGTACACTTATATATCTTATTAAAGACCGCTTCAGGTGATGAATCTTCACGAATTGCAGGTAAGATGTGGATACCCTTTTTAAAAACCTCTGTATCGGTTTCTATATCGTACAGCTCCATATTTTCAGCTGCTTCAAGAAATGCCTCAAAACCCCTGTCCGCACCTTTAATCCATGTGCTTGTGCCATCGTATGGAACTGCCTGTAACAACACAGATGCTGAACTAAAATAGCAGTATTTTTCTTCAATTCCTCCAAATCGCATCATGACTATATGGAATAACCTAAAATTTTAAACATGTCTTTTGCTGATTGCTCATCTCTGTAAACATAGTCAATAAAATTTCCTTTTTCATCTTTGTCAATGATGACTTGTTTGGGAGAGGGGATGAGGCAGTGCTTAATTCCTCCATAACCACTTATTGCATCCTGGTAAGCTCCTGTATAAAAAAAGCCAAGGTACAATGCTTCTTTATCGTTCTTATTATATTTAGGCAATAATACTTCCTGATTCAGGTCTTCTGAATTATAATAATCCGAATGATCACAACTTATTCCACCTATATTCACTCTTTGATATTCGTGATTCCATTTATTAACAGGCAGTAGAATAAATTTTTGGTTTATTGACCATGCATCAGGAATGGTGTTCATCAGGCTGTTATCTATAATATACCATATCTCGGTATCGTTTTGTCTTTTCTGCTCAAGCACTTTGTAAATGATAGAACCGCTTTCCCCTACGGTATAACGACCGAATTCTGTATATATATCCGGTTCTATCACTCTCTCCTTATTGCACACTTCTTTGATATTCTTAATGATTTCATTTATCATATACTCGTAATTATATTCGAAACCAAGATGATTCCTGATCGGGAAACCGCCACCAAGATTAATAGAATCCAATGTTTTGCACTCTTTTTTTAAATTAACGTAGAGTTTCATGGCTTTCTGGAATTCGCCCCAGTAATATAAGCTGTCTTTAATCCCGGAATCAACAAAAAAATGGAACATTTTCAATTCAATATTTTTTCTGCCCCTGATAGACGAATTATAAAAATCAATCATTTCTACAGGCCTGATCCCGAAACGTGAAGTATAATAAGAAGATTGAGGCTCCTCGTTTATTGCCATTCTCAATCCTATTTTAACTTTCCGATTCTCAGATAGCTTTTCAATTTTTTCCAATTCTTGCATACTGTCAAGGATGATTATGGAATGATTAAATCCTGCTTGCTGAAGTTGTATGATTTTTTTGATGTAATCCGCGGTTTTATAGCCGTTGTGTAAAATGAACCTATCGCTTTTTATGGTTTTTTCTTTATACAAATTAAGGATGAGGTCAATGTCAAAAGAGGAGGAAGTTTCCAGGTGTACGTTATGTTTTAAAGCCTCATTGATCACATGATGAAAGTGATTGCATTTCGTGCAATAGCAAAAATGGTAATTGCCTTTATAAGCATTATTTCTTATCGATTTATTGAAGAGATTGCGTGCTTTCCTGATCCGCTCGCCTATTTTGGGCAAATAGATAATCCTGAATGGGGTATTGTATTTGTCTATAAGATATTTCAATGAAATCCCGTGAAATGTCAAATACCCGTTTCGCAAGTCAAATCCTTCCTGGGGGAAGTAGTAACTCTGTTCAATCAGATCAAAATATGTATTTTTCATCTTTTCATAAAAATAAAAGTTTGCAAATCTAATTTTTAGTTTCTATTAATTGTTATATCTTTTTCACCAGGTGGGTTTATTATTCCATAAATTATCTCCTTTGCCTTCTTTTATTTTTTTGTTCTCATCTCTTGTATTGCGTTAGGGGGTGCTACGGTAAAACTCGCATCTGCCAATTTACCCTCATTAAATATGAGTTGTTGTTCTTCTAAATATTAGGTAAATTGTTCAAACAATTCTTCTACTAATCCAGTTTTTTCTTGTCTTTTCTACATTTTTTTATCGCTTTGATTTATACTTTAAAGTTAATCATAATTAACTGTTTTACAAAGGATTAATTTTTAGAAGTCCCCACTAAGTATTATGCGGAGTAAAATGGGCAGATGTTGTCATGCTTAAGAAAGCGCACATATCACCTGGGAGCATCTGAATTTATCTGTCACATCATTTACCTCAGAATTTGAGGATATGATGCCTTCCTTCCATCCTGTTTATTTACCGCCTAAGAAATGTATTCTCCGATAGTTGATTATCGCTTGTTTTGTTCCTAATAGAGATTAGTTTTGTTGAGTTTAAGGCATATTAAATGATCAGAATTGTTATCACCTTTGGTTTGATTTTATTTGCAGAGTTCTCATTTTGTCAACAACAATGGACACTGTCACAGTGCATCAATTATGCATTGCTGAATAACCTGGACATTAAAATGAGCCTGCTCAATATAGAAATCAACAAACTAAACTTACTTCGGGCAAAAGCAGATTTTTTGCCAACATTAAATGCTTTTGCTTCACATGGATATAATTTCGGGCGCACTTTGGATCCATTGTCAAACGAATTTGCAACAGACAGAGTACGTTCAAACAGTTTTTCGCTTAATTCAAGTTTCACTGTTTTTGAAGGGTTTTTAAAATCAACCAAATTGAAACAGGAGCAACTGAATCAAAAGGCGGGGATGTATGACTCAGATCAAATCAGGAACGATGTTACACTAAGTGTTGCTTCCGCATTTTTGCAAATCCTTTTTGATCAGGAACTATTGGATATTGCCAGAGAGCAACTTGAGATAAGTCGTCAACAAAAAGAGCATACCCAACTCCTTGTAGATGCAGGCAAACTGGCTCAGGGTGACCTGTTGGATATAAAATCGCAATATGCTTCAGAAGAGTTGAATGTAACAAATGCCCAAAATGCTCTGGATATAGCGACTCTCACCCTGAAACAGTTGCTATATCTTCCTTCAGACCAGGAATTTTCCATCATCAGACCTGTACTAAACTTTAACACAACACAAAACTTACTGCTTTCCTCTGATGTTGTATTTCAAACAGCATCTGAAGTGCAGCCATCGGTGCTTGCTGCTGAAACACGTGTGCAGGTGGCAGAGAAAACTATATCTATAGCGAAAAGTGGTATGTTTCCCCGGATCAATGTTAGTGCAAGTTATGGCACCGGATATTCTGATCTCAGAACAGAAATAACTGATATGCAGGTTGATGGATATGATACCATTGGAATTACAAGCGATGGTGCCAGCGTCCTCACTCCTTCATATAATATTGCAACACAACCCATTAAGTTTTATGACCAGCTTGACAATAATGTCAGCCAGTCTGTAAATTTCAGTATGAACATTCCGATTTTCAATGGTTTGGCAACACGAACATCAGTTAGTAAAGCCAAAATCGGGCTTGAATCTGCAATGCTTGACCTTGAGAATACAAAAGATAAACTTGAGAAGACAATTCAACAGGCGTATGCTGATGCAAAAGCTGCACTGGCAAAATACAGGAGCACAAAAGATCAGACTGAAGCTATGGAAGAATCTTTTAAATATGCTCAAAAGAAATTCGATGTGGGAATGATCACAGCTGTAGATTACAATGATGCAAAAAATAAACTTACTAAATCGAAGTCAGATCTTCTCCAAGCAAAATATGAATTTGTATTCAATACTAAAGTGTTGGATTTTTATATGGGGAAACCGATAGATTTTTAATTTGATTAAACATTTGAAAAACAGATATATGTTCAAAGGGAAAAAGTTAATCTATCTATTAATTGGCGTAGTTGTCTTATTGCTGATCATCGTTGCTGTGAAAGGAGGCGGAGGAAGAGAAAAAATAAAAATTGCCACTGAGGAGGTGTCTAATAAAACCATCGTGGAAACCGTTTCTGCCAATGGGAAAATAGAACCTGAAATTGAAGTCATTATAACCGCTGATGTTTCCGGAGAAATTATAGAGCTGAATATAAAAGAGGGAGCATCTGTGAAAGAGGGTGATCTGCTGGCTGTCATCAACCCTGATGTTTATCTGTCAGCAAGAGACAGGGCCAGGGCATCTCTCAATACCAGCAAAGCTAATCTAGCCAATTCAAAAGCGCGCCTGGCACAATCAAAAGCGCAAAAAATAAGGGCTGAATCAGATTATAAAAGGAATGAATCATTACATAAGTCGGGAGCCATTTCGGATGCTGAATTTGAGCAGGCGGTTTCTGCTTTTGAAGTAGCTAAAGCTGAAGAGGAAGCTGCGGAGCAGAATGTGGTTGCTGCAGCTTATGGTGTTGAAAATGCTGCTGCAGCACTCAGGGAAAGTGAAGATAATCTCAGGAAAACAAATATATATGCTCCTGTTGACGGTACGGTTTACGGACTACAAAAAGAAAAAGGAGAGCGGGTGGCAGGAACATCTCAATTTTCAGAGGGAACGGAAATTATGCGAATTGCCAACCTTGATAATATGGAGGCTAATGTAGAGGTCAATGAAAACGATATAGTTAAGATCAGTTTGGGCGATAGTTCCAACATTGAAGTGGATGCATATTTGAACCGCAAGTTTAAAGGTATCATTACCGAAATAGCCAATTCAGCCAATTTGCAGGGATTAAGTGTAGAACAGGTTACTACCTTTAATGTTAAGATCAGAATATTGCGCAGTTCATATATAGATCTGGTTGATAAGCAAAATCCGGGATTATCTCCTTTCAGGCCCGGGATGACAGCAACTGTGGATATCATTACAGAAACCATTGACAATACCCTTGCAGTTCCGATTCAATCTGTGACCGTGCGTCTTGATACCGCATCCCAGGGAAAAAAGAGCAAACATCTGTTTAATAAAAAGCCCGATAAAGAACAGAGTGATGAAGCCAAAGAATGTGTCTTCATTTATAAAGATGAGAAAGCAGTTCGAAAAGATGTGAAAACAGGCATTCAGGATGATAAATACATACAAATTATAACAGGACTTCAGGAGGGAGAGGAAGTTATAGCGGCACCTTATTCTGTCATTTCAAAGAAACTGGGAGATGGCGATGAGGTAGAAAAAGTGGATAAAGAAGATCTTTATGAAGAAAAGAAAGATTAATGTCGCTGATATTGCACATAGAGACTGCAACTGATGTCTGTTCTGTTGCTTTGGCTAAAAATGCCAAAATATTATCCATAGTTGAAAGCAGTGGCGTATATCATCATGCCGAAAATCTCACCGGTTATATTCGCAAAGTGTTAGATGAAGCAACTGTCTCTTTTAAAGAATTATCAGCAGTTGCCGTTAGTATCGGCCCGGGATCATATACAGGATTAAGAATCGGTTTATCAACAGCAAAGGGTATGTGCTATGCCGGGAAAATACCAATGATCACCGTCAGCACATTAGACAACATGGCTGAAGGTATGCGAATGAAACTACAGGAGAAATTATCGAAAGATCACTTTCTCTGTCCAATGATAGATGCAAGAAGAATGGAGGTATATCTGGCATTGTATGATGGCAAATTAAACCCGCTTCTTAAACCTGTTCCCAAGGTGATAGACGAAAAATCTATACATGATCTGCTACTTGACAGAACGATTTTTGTTGGTGGAAATGGAGCTGGAAAATGCAAGACATTCATTGAGATGTATCCCAATGCCACATATCTTGATAACGTTTATCCTTCAGCCCAATACATGATCCCCATTGCATATAACGCTTATATTAACAGCAATTTTGAAGACATAGCATATTCTCAACCTCTGTACCTGAAAGAGTTTAAAGCAGGCACTCCGAAAAAATTATTCTGATTATTCAGTGAAGTCATAATGATAACGGGTGATGGTAATATCTCCGTTAGATTCGTCTTTTTCCAGCTTTGCATCCAATAACATTGTTTTTTTATTATAGAGAAATTGAATTAAGGAAATCTGCTTCCCGTTTTGCACCAATCGCTCTTCTTCTATATTTCCAATATCATCATAGGAATACAAAAGTTGAGTAGAATCTGTGCCGGCCATCTTACTGAATTCGGTTTTTATTGATAAACGATTGAAATCATCATATTTAAATGTTGTTTTTGACCTTTTATTGGTTACAATGAGTCGCTTCGTTTCTTCCGTCACGTTCCCGATGGAGTTATAGATGCTTAACTTTCGCATATATTCTTTTCCTGAACTGTTGTAAAATATTTTAGTTATCTGCCCTGCTATATTGGTTATGTAACTGTAATTCTCCTTTCTGATGATCAATCTTCTGCCGGCAGAAAAATTCTTTTTTGAGTTTCCCTCATTATCAATCCTGCTGTACGTCTCACTAATGATGTTGTCATCCGGGTCATATTCCCAACTTAACTCCATGAACCCGAAATAATCATTTTTTGTGGACGATATTCGTCTTCCCTTCTCATCATATTCATAATGTACACAAAGCGTATCTTTGATCCTGTTTTTTTTATAATAGGTTTCGTATTTATTTTTGAGTTTTCCCGAAGAATAGAATTCATACCTGATGTCCAGCCCAAGCGGCTTAATAGGTTGCATGGTTTTTTTCAACGAAATATCTCCGTAAACAGTCTTGATTTTATTTAACCGGATAAATTCAGGATTGAAAAAACCATCCTCCGTCTCAGTGTTGTGATTGGGAATACAAACCAATTGTGCAATCGTGATCAAAGATGCTCCCAAAAGAGAAAATAAAGTAAAAACAAACCGTTTAATCACATATCCCGAATTAATGCAATAGCAGCATCCACATTGTTCACAGGCATCTTGCATGCTTTTCCAATGCAAACATAAATACGGGTTTCCTGATTTGAAAATTTATTTGATAAAAGCATTTCTGCCACCCGCTTTCCAGCCATTTCCACTCAAAAAAAGCGGAAATAATTTAAAATTGTAAAAAATCCATTCCAGACCGAAATCACCAATACGGGAATATCAGCAGTCATCATCACTGCAATCATCAGTTATGCCGATGTTTTGAAAAATTCCAACATCACCCAGGAAACTTTTAAAGAAAGCCGGGAAGTAATTTCAGCCGCATTAGTAAAAGAGTGTGCTAAGTACATCATAAATTTTAGGTCTATGAATAATCTTACTTCACCTTACAACCTTCCCTTTCTAGCAGAGTTGAAAGCCCAACAGCAAAGAGTGAAGTAAAAATCACTTTTGAATATGACAAATCCCGAAAAGGGGAAATTAATATGGTTGACATATTTGAAAGTATAACCTGCACAAACAGACTTATAGCTATAAAAGGGAAGAAATTTCTCCAGGTTGACCTAAGCTTGTTCCGCAAAGGAATGCACTATGTCTCCATAACGATTGACAATGAGGTTTATAAAACAAAGGTATTGAAAGAATGATAACAAGATTCACAGATTTTACTACCTGAGTTAGTATATAGTTTCCGGCATAAATCCTTTTTTTTCCTCAGTTTGTACAACCTGTTCAATTTGGTCACACCATTTTTTAATCAGTAGTTTATTGTTTTCTCTAAAACGTAACCGGTTGGTATTTGAAAAATCGCAATCATTTAATTGGAAATCTAATTTAACTCCTGCAATATCTGCATGAATATGCCTGAAGTGATAATATATTACATAAAAACGGGACTTTATTTTTTCATGATTAATAATCTCTCGGTTTTTCCTGTAATATGCAAACAGGTCAACCTCGGTTTCTTTTTTTTGAAAAATTTGACAGCAGTCATATTTTTTTATAAAATAACGAACTCCATCGTTCCAGATAAGATAGGAGTTGACAAACCCGCTCCTGCACGGACATGAAATATTTGAATCTAAAGGGCCAATTGCTCCCCTTTCAAAAGACATAACCTCGATTATTCCTGCGTTCAGGAGTTTTTTCCTTTCTTTTTTTAGTATTTTGTAGAGACTTCTTTGGTCATTTTTATCTTGTTTTAGTTGTGCGGCATCAATCAACGGACTAAATTGAAATATCAATAATATCAAACCTGATGGCAGGTATTTTAATATACTTAAGGATTTGCTGTCAGGCATAATCAAGGCACAGATTTGTTTAAATATTTGTTATGCTGCCCATCCTTCACGATCTAAACTCCTGTATTGGATTGCTTCAGCAATATGTTCAGCTTTAATGTCTTTTTTTCCGGATAGATCGGCAATTGTTCTTGATACTTTCAAAATTCTGTCATAAGCACGGGCAGATAAACCAAGCCTGTCCATTGCTTTTTTTAATAATGCAGTTCCTCCTTGATCAATGATGCAGATTTTTTTCACCAAAGAAGTGTTCATTTGGGCATTGCAATAGATACCTGAAAAATTTTCGAAGCGTTTTTCCTGTATTTCCCTGGCGGATACAACCCTTTGTCTTATAGTATCACTAAGTTCTTCCGGTCTTGTGTCTGAAAGCTCTTCAAACTTCACGGGTGTTACTTCAATATGAATGTCTATCCTGTCTAGTAAAGGACCAGATATTCTGTTAAGGTATTTCTGTACAATACCGGGAGCACACACACATTCCTTTTCAGGATGGTTATAATAACCACATGGACAAGGATTCATTGAAGCGACCAACATAAAACTTGCAGGGTATTCAACGCTCATTTTTGCTCTTGAAATGTTAACGACTCTATCTTCTAAAGGTTGACGCATAACTTCAAGAACGGTGCGTTTGAATTCCGGCAATTCATCAAGAAACAAAACTCCGTTATGAGCCAAAGAAATTTCTCCCGGTTGCGGAAAAGTTCCGCCACCCACCAGGGCAACATCGCTTATCGTATGATGAGGTGATCTGAACGGGCGCATTGTGATTAGTGAAGAATCGCTGCCTAACTTACCGGCAACGGAATGTAGTTTGGTAGTTTCAAGTGCTTCATGTAAGTTGAGCGGAGGCAGAATTGTAGGCAATCTTTTTGCAAGCATGGTTTTCCCGGCACCGGGCGGACCAATTAAAATGACGTTATGCCCTCCTGCTGCTGCTATTTCAAGGGATCTTTTGATATTCTCCTGTCCTTTTACATCAGAAAAATCAAGGTCAGATAATCCCAAGCGATCATAAAATTCAGCACGGGTATCTACAAATGCGGGTTGAAGTTCTATTTTGCCGTCAAGAAAATCAATTACGTTTTTGATATTATCTACGCCTAATACTTCAAGATTATTCACTATGGCTGCTTCTCTAGCATTTTGTTCGGGGAGGATGATGCCTTTGAATTTTGCTTCCCGGGCTTTGATTGCAATGGGCAGCACTCCCTTTAAGGGCTGAAGCCCTCCATCGAGAGATAATTCCCCCATAATAAGATAATCCTCTATACGAGAAGCTGATATTTGTTCAGATGCCGCAAGTATTCCTATTGCAATAGTCAGATCATAAGCCGATCCTTCTTTACGAATATCCGCAGGAGCCATATTGATGGTGATTCCTTTACGTGGAATTTTATATCCATTATTTTTCAGAGCTGCTTCGATTCTTTGTTGACTCTCTCTGACAGCATTATCAGGTAAACCAACAATCATATAGAAAGCACCTTGACCAATGTTTGTCTCAACAGTAATGACGGTAGCATCAATACCATAAACAGCGCTACCATAGGTTTTAACAAGCATAATCAGATATTATTTTCAACATAATCTATTAATGAATGTAACACTTTGATATGTATTTCCTGCGCTCTGTCAGAATAATTGGAATAAGGTGCACGTATTTCAATGTCACAGATAGATGCTAATTTCCCTCCATCTTTTCCCGTAAGCGCAATAACAAGCATACCCTTTTCTCTGGCACAATGAACGGCATTAACAACATTTTGAGAATTACCACTTGTCGAAATTACCAGCAGCACATCCCCTTTATTTCCTATGCCTTCAACAAAACGAGAAAAGACGTTTTCATAACCAAAATCATTTGCCACACAACTAAGATATGCGGGGTCAGATATGGCAATGCAAGGAAATGAGACCCTGTTATTTTTAAAACGACCTGTAAACTCTTCTGCAAAATGCATGGAATCACTCATGGAGCCACCATTGCCACATACAAGAATTTTTTTTCCGCTTTTCAAACATTTGAGTAAGTGATTACCAGAAATCTCAATATTATTAATATTAGATTCATCCCGAAGAAATTCATTCAATATTCTTTGTGCCTCTTCGAAATTAGCTTTTATAATCTGGCTGCCCATAACATAATGAAATTAATTCTCAATTCTAAAACTTTATTAATTATTATCTCTTTTATTGTGTTTATTATCCTTAAATGCATGCACGCCTTCATCCAGCCAATCGATGTAATGTTGAATGTCAGAATTATATGCAGTAGGTTGATTTAACATTTTTTCATTATGATCAATAAGCACATAATAAGGTTGAGAGTTTGTTCCATATACAGATGCTTGCATATAACTCCATTTATTCCCAACCGTATTTATTTTCCAATCCTTGCCACCAAGTTGTTTCACAATTTGTTCATTTTCGGGTAGAGAAGTTTTTTCATCAACATAGAGAGAAATAAGGACTACGTCATCCCGAAGTCTCTGCAAGACTCTTGGATCGGACCAAACATTCTCTTCCATTTTCCTGCAATTTACACAGGCCCAACCGGTGAAGTCAAGCATTACCGGTTTGTCAACTTGTTTAGCATATTCCATACCTTCAGAATAATCATGAAAGCAAGGTAAATTATGTGGACAATGTTTTGGATCTCCCACCGTTATTTTATTGTCATCAGATGCTGTTTTAAGATCTGATGTACCAAAACCTGCAGGACTTTCGCTGTAAAATAAAGGAGGAGGGAATCCGCTGATTATTTTCAATGGGGCTCCCCATAGACCGGGAATTAGGTATATTGTAAATGTTAATGTTAAAAGGGCAAGCAACACACGTCCTATTGATAGTTGAGTGGTCTCCGAGTCATTGGAGAATCGGTAAGTTCCAAGTAGATACAATGTCCACATCATGAATATACCAATCCAAAGTGCAAGGAAAATTTCTCTTTTTAATATGCCTGACTGTATAACCAGATCTGCATTTGACAGAAATTTTAAAGCAAATGCGAGTTCTAAAAAACCAAGAGATACTTTAATAGTGTTTAACCAACTACCTGATTTTGGTATGGATTGGAGCCATCCTGGGAAAGCAGCAAAAAGGCCGAATGGAAAGGCAAGGGCTAGTGAAAACCCAAGCATGCCTGTTACCGGCCCAATGATTCCACCATGCACTGCAGCTTCAACAAGCAGAGTGCCAATTATGGGACCGGTACACGAAAAAGAAACCAGTGAAAGCGTGAAAGCCATAAAAAATATTCCAATGACTCCTCCCTTATCAGAAGCTCTGTCTGCTTTATTTATCCATGAACTTGGTAAGCGGATTTCAAATGCGCCAAAAAATGAAATCGCAAAAACCACAAAGAGCACAAAAAATGCAATGTTAAACCAAACATTAGTTGATAATGCATTCATTGCATTTGCTCCAAATATTTTGGTAACTCCAAAGGCAAGTAACACATAAATAATAATTATGGAAAGACCATATATTATTGCATTCCTTATTCCAAGAGTTTTGTTTTTACTCTGCTTTGTGAAAAAGCTAACAGTAAGTGGTATCATTGGGAAAACACAAGGTGTTAGTAATGCTAAGAGGCCGCCAATAAAACCTGCAATAAATATTGTCCAGAGTGATTTGTCTGTAGAATCATTTTCTTCATCTGCTATTGCTCCATTTTGTGCTCCGCCAACCTTAACTTCGAACTCTATTTGTTCAGGTGGTAAACATTCCCGGTCATTACAAACCATAAACTCAAGAGTGCCTTTTACAATAGCAGCAGACTTCTTTAACCAGATGGATTGCAAATAATATACGGTGTCTTTTATGTAGCTTAGATTTACACCAAATGCAGAGTCGAATTCATGTAACAAATTTCCCCCTTCAAGGATTTCACCATTCAACGAATAAGAATCGGATTGAACAAAATCGAAAGATGTAGGTATGGGACCATCATCATCTGATATATGCATTGAATATATGTGCCAGCCTTTTTCAATAGAAGCTGCTAATAATATCTGCCAGTTGTTATCATCCTTTTTTATTGGTTTAAAAGACCATTTAACAGGATCTTTTAACAAGTTGACTGTATCAATGGTTGCAATATTCCCCGGTTCTTCAGCGGCTGGTTTTTTATCAATTGCGTCATCTGATTCAACATTTTCTCCTACAAGTTTGAACTCAAAATCCACAGTCTCTGGCGGGAGACATTGTTTATCATCACAAACCATAAATTCCAGCAAGCCTGTTATTTTTGTTTCACCTGTTGAACGGAGTTTTACCTTTTGAGTAAAAGTTACATCCTGATCAAAGAACTTCAGAACCATATCAAAATTAGGATCATATTCGCTTTTAGGTGTGGGTTCATCAACAGCCCCAATTGACATATAATTATTGTTTTTGTTAAATGTGAAAGATGTAGGTATGGGGCCCATTCCATCTATATGTTGAGAATAAATATGCCATCCTTCATCTATTTTTGCAGTAAGAAATAACTTAAAAACATTATTCCCTAATGGTTTTGACGTGAACTCCCATTTTACAGGGTTTAAAATTTGTCCAATAAGGTTTGAGCTTAAAAGAGTCAGGAAGAAAAAAAGTAAAAAAGGATTTTTTAGTTTTTTAATCATATATCTTGTTTTGAACGACCAAATGTATTAATTTTTACCAAAGGCAAATGTTGTTTAAAGTTTTTCATTTAATATTGCTTGACAGTTTTGATGTTACAAATTATTTGAAGCAATAAAACACAAACACTTATTAATTAGAAATATTGTATTTTTGATTTATTAATGGCACAAAATTTGAAACGGTTCATCTAAATTATTAATAAATGAAAACACTAAAACTTCAAACATTATTACTACTCTGTTCATTTTCATTAGGAATCTTTTCCTCTTGCACCAAGGCTCCAACCGGGTGCTTTAATGCAGATAAACAGAATGTGAATGTAGGAGAGGATATTGAATTTACAGATTGCTCATCAGATGCCGCATCCTGGTTGTGGGATTTTGGCAATGGAGTTACCTCAACAGCTCAAAACCCAATACATTATTATGATGCTGCAGGTGATTATACAGTTACATTAACGGTGTATTCTGCAAATGAAAAGAAAAATGATTCAAAAACAATGTTGATACATGTCAGTGATTACAGGGACAAATTCATTGGCACTTGGAATATATCACAGGCTTGCGATACAACAAACGATAACTATCAGATAACAATTACAAAATCACCATCTGCATATGACGTCATGCTCGTTGACAATTTTTATAATCTGAATTTAAACGGGGTTGAAGCTACTACAGCTGGAGATCCAAACGTGTTTTGGTTTCAGTTGAAAACCTATACCAATACTTCAAATGACAGGTATAGAGTTGGAGGCAGCATGACGATGAATACCGCTGGTGATTCTTTTACTTTGGATTTCACAATAGATAATGATTTGTATTATATTGATGACAATACAACTTACATTAATGAGAGTTGTACAGGCACCGGCACTAAATAAATATTATATATAAGTTTAACCATAAAAATAGAGTATCATGAAAAACGATTTATATTTTAAAGTAATATTAACAATTATAGCTGTAGCTTTATGTGTTTTAGCAATTCAAAACACACAATTGGTAAATACTGCCCAGGCAGGTACTGCTTCAGGGATGATGAACTACGGACTCGTACCTTTGAATGATGATGGTTCTGTTGATGTTAATATAAAGTCATCAGACACATATATGAAAGTGGATTTAAGAAAAATTGAAGGTCAACTTCTGGATTCTAAAAGGGTAAAATTTTCAACTATTAAATTGCCGGTTTATGTAACGAATACTGTCTCCACATACAATAGTAACTCATACAAGAAAAAATAGATTATAAATCTTTTTAGCTTAATTTCCAGCGTGATAATTAGCTTTGGGCAAAGCTAATTATCACGTTTCTTTATACATAACAATAATTATTATTACTTAAGCTGAATAACTGCTGTAACTATAATTATTTACTGGTGTTACGCAACTTTAAGCAACATTTTCGCTATAGATAAAAACTTAACATCAATTATTAATAACAAATAGTGTAAAAATTGTTATGCCGGAAGCCCTTTTATGAATTAATATTAGTAAAATTGCATTTATTTAGAGTTAATGTCCATAAAAAAAATATCAACAGCTTTAATTTCCGTGTATAATAAAGAAGGTCTTGAGCCTGTTGTGCAGGCTATGGATGAATTGGGCATTTCCATATATTCTACGGGAGGGACACAGAAATTTGTCGAGTCTCAGGGAGTTAAAGTTAATGCCATTGAAGAACTCACTTCCTATCCGTCCCTACTTGGAGGCAGGGTAAAAACGCTGCATCCCAAAGTTTTTGGAGGTATTCTTGGCAGAAGAGACATTGATGCGGATATTGCTCAACTTGAAGAATACGATATTCCTCCTTTTGACCTTGTCATTGTGGATCTTTATCCTTTTGAAGAAACTCTTGCATCAGGTGCTGTAGACGAAGAAATCATTGAAAAGATTGATATTGGAGGAATCTCCCTTATAAGAGCTGCAGCAAAAAATTTTAATGATGTTCTTATTATTCCTTCAAAAACCGAATACCCTTTATTGCTTGATATTTTAAAGACAAAACAAGGATTTTCAAATGCTGATGACAGAAAATTAATGGCTGTCAGAGCATTTGACATTAGTTCACATTATGATTCGGCAATATATAGTTACCTCTGCAACAACGAATCACCATCCCTGAAGATAAGCATAAGCTCACACAAAAAACTCAGATATGGTGAAAACCCGCACCAGGAAGCAGCCTTTTATGGAAAACCTGATGAATTGTTTGAAAAACTACATGGTAAAGAATTGTCCTACAATAATCTGCTGGATATAGATGCAGCAATCTCCCTAATTAATGATTTTGAGAACGATCTTCCGATATTTGCAATTCTCAAACATAATAACGCCTGTGGCATTGCAATTAGATCAACCCTACAACAGGCTTATCTTGACGCTCTTGCCAGCGATCCCATTTCTGCTTTTGGGGGCGTCCTCATCACCAATAATATAATAGATCTGCAGACTGCTGAAGAGATAAATAAGCTATTCTGTGAAGTGGTGATCGCTACTGGTTTTAAAGATTCCTCTTTAAATATCCTTCAACAAAAAAAGAACCGGATCATATTAAGGCAAAAACCCTGCAATTTCCCTAACAAAAGAGTGCGTTCTGCGTTGAATGGCGTGTTGTTACAAGAGGTAGATAATAGCATTGAAAACAAAAATGACCTGACAACCGTTACAGAAAAATCTCCGACAGATAACGAAATACAAGATTTGTTATTCGCAAATAAAATCGTTAAAAACACCAAATCAAATGCCATCGTTCTTGCAAAAAACTTGCAATTGCTTTCCAGCGGTATGGGGCAGACCTCAAGAGTTGATGCTTTGAAACAGGCCATTATTAAAGCTAAAAGATTTAAGTTTGATTTAAAAGAAGCTGTGATGGCTTCTGATGCATTTTTCCCTTTCCCGGATTGTGTTGATATTGCTCATACTGAAGGTATTTCTGCTGTGATTCAACCCGGTGGATCAATCAAAGACCAGGAATCAATTGATTTCTGTAATCAACATGGCCTGTCTATGGTATTTACTGGTAAAAGACATTTTAAACACTAATTATGGGTCTGTTCTCATTTTTTAAACAAGAAATTGCCATTGATCTTGGTACAGCCAACACGCTTATCATATTCAACGATAAGGTGGTTGTGGATCAGCCATCTATTGTAGCACTTGAGAGAAATACAGGGAAAGTGATTGCCGTAGGAAGAAAAGCACAACAAATGCATGGGAAAACACATGACAACATCAAAACCATCAGGCCGCTGAAAGATGGTGTTATTGCAGATTTCCATGCTGCTGAACACATGATAAGGGCCTTTATTAAAATGATCCATCCAGGAAGGCAACTTATCCAGCCAGCACTAAAAATGGTTATTTGCATACCTTCTGGTATTACTGAAGTCGAAAAAAGGGCAGTTAGAGATTCTGCCGAACATTCCGGTGCCAAAGAGGTTTATCTCATTCATGAACCGATGGCAGCTGCCATCGGCATTGGAATTGATGTAGAAGAACCTGTTGGTAATATGGTGATTGACATTGGTGGCGGAACAAGTGAAATTGCTGTTATTGCCCTGGGTGGAATTGTCCGTGATAAATCAATTAGAGTCGCAGGGGATGAGTTTACAAACGATATTGAAGATTATATGCGCAGACAGCATAATATACTCATCGGTGAACGTTCAGCGGAACAGATAAAAATTGAAATTGGTTCTGCCATGACAAAGCTCGATAATCCTCCGGTTGATTATGCTGTTCATGGAAGAGATATGATGACAGGTGTGCCTAAAGAAATCTATGTCTCTTATTCTGAAATTGCTCATGCAATGGACAAATCAATCACTAAAGTCGAAGAAGCCATCATGAATGCGCTTGAGATGACACCTCCAGAACTTTCTGCTGATATATATCGAACAGGAATTTATCTTGCGGGGGGGGGGTCAATGATCAGAGGATTAGATAAACGCATTTCACTGAAAACCAAATTACCTGTTCATGTTGCTGATGACCCCCTCAGAGCAGTAGCCAGAGGTACCGGAATTGCCTTAAAAAATTCCCATCGTTTCCAATTCCTGATCAGGTAAATGTTACAGTGTTCTGCTGAAATTAATGAGCCAATGAATTAATGATAATTGCATGCGCAACATTGCACATTTTTTTATAAGACACCATTTTCTCTTTCTCTTTCTCCTCCTTGAGGTTCTGTCATTTACCATGCTTATAGAATCCAATAAATTTCATAAATCTAAGTTTATAAACTTAAGCAGCGCTGTTGCAGGGGTTGTCTATTCCAGGATATATCTCTTTACTGATTACTTCGCTCTCAGAAAAATCAATGAACAACTGGCAAGTGAAAATGCACGTCTTAAAACCTTGGAAAAGAAATCTTTTATCAAGCTCAATGCTAGAGATATAACTGTAAACGATACCCTGTACAGACAGAGATATAAATACCTGTCAGCTAAAGTAATTAATAGCACCACAACCTCTTTACGAAACTTCCTGATTCTGGACAAAGGATCAGAACAAGGAATAGAAACAGAAATGGCTGTTATCAGCCCTAAAGGAGTTATTGGAATTGTAAGTAAAGTATCAAAACATTACTGTTCCGTTTTATCAGTACTCCATATTGACACCAGGATAAATGCTATGCTGGAAGATAACACCTATCAGGGAATTATAAAGTGGGACGGTCTTTCTCCGGAAATCGTGAAGCTAAACGACATCCCACAACATGTACAACTCCAGGTTGGACAGGAAGTACTTACCAAAGGATCTACCGGTCTATTCCCTAAAGGTGTTCTTATCGGGCATATAACAGAATTTAACCAGGTGCCAGGAAGTAATTTTTATAACATAAAAGTAAGCCTGTCCACGAATTTCAATGCTGTCAATTATGTATATATCGTGAAAAACCTGCTTAAAGATGAGCAAAAGCAGCTTGAATCTGATTTTAAGTAAAATAAATAAGCCCACATGAATAAAATGATCCTGGTTATTCTGCTTCGCTTTATTCTACTGGTTGCAGTACAAGTACTAATATTGAACCATTTACAACTTGGCAGCTTATGGCACCCAATGATTTATATCCTGTTTGTTCTAACACTCCCTTTCAATACACCTGGTTGGTTACTTCTACTGCTCTCTTTCTGCCTTGGCATTAGCATCGATATGTTTACACAGACTTTAGGCATACACACCACAGCAACTGTTTTAACAGCATATCTTCGCCCGTCTGTCCTTAGGTTGATTAGTACAAAAGACAATGAACAGATGAATATTACGCCTGATATAAGCGATATGGGAATTAAAAGATTCATTTATTATGCCTCTTTCCTTGTTTTTTTGCATCATCTTGTTCTCTTTTATATGGAAGCTTTCAGTCTCTCAGGCTTCTATTTTACTTTTCTTAGAGCAATCTTTAGTTTCTTTTTCAGCATGTTGCTGATCATCATTGCTCAGCTTCTTTTTCAACGAAATAAAAAATGAACGCATTTGAAAACCGAAAATACGTTCTAATGTCCATTTTTCTCATTACCACACTGCTATACATCATACGGCTATTCTACTTGCAGGTCTTTGATGAGACTTACAAACTTTCTGCCAGAAACCAGTCACTGAGACACGTCATCCAATATCCCGTCAGGGGGTTGATCTATGACCGCAATAAAAAATTACTCGTTTACAATGAAGCTGCTTATGACCTGATGATTGTTCCAAAAAGGATGAAAAACATCGACACAAATGAATTTTGTACTGTGTTGGGAATTACCAGAGACGTCTTCGAGAAAAAGCTAAAAGAAGCTACAGATTACTCCCGATATAAAGCATCGGTTTTTATTAAACAGATGCCATTAAATGAATATGCTGTTCTTGCCGAAAGACTTTACAAATACCCCGGTTTTTACGGGCAGGAAAGAACACTCAGGAAATATCCTTCTCCTATTGCTGCTCATCTGTTGGGATATATTTCTGAAATAGATGAAAAGACTTTAAACAAGAATAAATCCTATCAAAAAGGCGAATACATAGGTGTCAGTGGCCTTGAACAACAATACGAAACCATGTTACGTGGAAAACCCGGTGTGGAAGTACTATTAGTAGATGTTCATAATTCGGTGCAGGGGCACTATAAAAACGGAGCTCATGACACCATATCGGTGAATGGCACTAATCTTTATATCAGTATTGATAAAGATCTGCAGGAATACGGTGAAAAGCTTATGCAAAATAAAAAAGGAGGTATAGTTGCTATAGAACCTTCCAGCGGTGAAATTCTTTGCATGGTATCAAGCCCAGGTTATGATCCCAACCTGTTAATAGGTAGGAAACGTTCTGACAACTACCGTATGCTTGTTGCCAACGACTCACTCAAACCTTTATTCAACAGGGCACTTATGGCTCAGTATCCACCAGGTTCAATTTTCAAACTGGTGCAAGGGTTAATTGGTCTTGAAGAAGGTGCTATTACAGAACACACTTCATTTCCCTGCAACAAATCTCTTGTTGGATGTCATAATCATCCGACTGCTTTTAACCTCACCAGGGGAATACAATATTCCTGTAATCCATATTTCTTCAACGTCTTTAGATCTCTAATACAACAGAACAAAGCCAAAAGTATCTTCAAAGATTCTGAACTAGGACTGGAAGAGTGGTATAAGTATGTTAAAAGGTTTGGTTTCGGTAGAAAACTGGGAATTGATTTCCCCGTTGAAAAAACCGGTATAGTGCCTGATGTAAATTTTTATGATAAAATCTATGGTCATGGTCACTGGGCTTTCAGTACCATCTATTCACTAGGCATAGGACAGGGAGAGTTGGAGATTAACCCTTTGCAAATGGCAAATCTCTCAGCTATTATTGCAAATCACGGATATTATTACATTCCACATTTTATTAAATCCAATGCTAAAAACATGCAGGTGCCTTCCAAATATAAACAGCGCATGAATACAGGTATTAAACCGGAATATTTTGCTCTTGTACGCGAAGCAATGAGACGGGTGGTCGAAGAACCTCATGGGACGGCACGCAGAGCACGCATACAAGGAATCACTGTATGTGGGAAAACCGGGACAGCACAAAATCCACATGGAGATGACCATTCTGTTTTTATAGCTTTTGCCCCTATGAAAAGCCCACAGATCGCAATTTCGGTATATATAGAAAATGCTGGTTTCGGTGGCAGTTGGGCAGCCCCAGTTGCAAGCCTTATGATTGAAAAGTATATTAATAAAGATATATCGGACACCCTTAAAGAAGGAAGGATAATAAATGCAGATTTTATTCATGTTAATGATGAGAAGGAATAGGTCAATATCTGCAAATCTCGACCATTGGTTAGTCCTGCTATATATATTACTAGTAGTGATCGGATGGCTGAACATTTTTGCTGCCAACTATTCAGAAGATTTTCCTCTTATTTCATTTAATCTTGTTTCAGGGAAGCAGTTGCTATGGATTATCTCTGCTTTCGTCCTTGCATGGCTGTGCATTATGATTGAAGCCAATTTTATCAAACAATTATCGAACTTTATTTTTACTCTATCCATACTTTTATTGTTAGCTGTTTTGGTTTTTGGTAGTGTAGTAAAAGGAGCTAGATCCTGGTTTTCATTCGGAGATTTTTTTCGATTGCAACCTTCAGAATTTGCAAAAATTGCTACTTCACTTGCATTAGCTAACCTGCTCAGCTCATATGAGAGCAGATTGATTAACACAAGAACACGCTTCAAAGCTTTTGTCATTATTCTGCTGCCGGCAGTTCTTATTGCTATCCAACCTGATTTCGGTTCAGCCATTGTTTTCATGGCCTTTATTTTCGTGCTTTACAGGGAAGGACTTTCTGGGAAAATACTTATTGGTGTGTTGGCATGCATTGTGCTTTTTATTGTAACTGTTATGATGAAAGATACCTCCATAAACTTCCCATTCGACTTGCAATTATCCGGTCCTATTATGCTTGTTATTATATTATTTATAATCTCCACAATAGTATATTTTCTATTGAAAAAGTTTAAAAGGGTGCTGATTTATATCACTGCTTTTGTTGTACTGTCTTCCGGATATGTTCTTTCTGTAGATTACGCATTTGATCATGCACTGAAAGTCCATCAACGTAATCGAATCCTCGAACTTGTGGGAAGAAAATACGATCCAAAAGGTACCGGCTACAATGTAAATCAATCAAAGATAGCAATAGGTTCCGGTGGCTTTATGGGCAAAGGTTTCCTGCAGGGCACACAAACAAAGTTTGATTTTGTTCCTGAACAAAGCACAGATTTTATCTTCTGTACAGTAGGTGAAGAATGGGGATTTGTCGGCAGCTTTACCGTTATCATTCTATTCACCGTGATGCTCTTCAGGTTGATAATTGTTGCTGAACGGCAAAGGAGTAAATTCAGTAGAATATATGGTTATTGCTTTGCATCATTGCTGTTTTTTCATGTTGCCGTAAATATCGGTATGACGATTGGTTTTGCACCAGTTATCGGTATTCCCCTGCCTTTCTTTAGCTATGGTGGTTCTTCCCTCTGGGCATTCACCATTATGTTGTTCTTGTTTATACGTATGGATGCTGAACGCATGCGAATTCTGAAATGATATTATCATACCGACTGATTTAGGGCTCATCCTTCTTTGATACATACTTCATTATAATGCATATAATTACAGGTAACACCTTAACAGGAGGCATACCCGTTTTCATTCATCTGATTACCTGCATCATCC
Organism: uncultured Flavobacteriales bacterium; assembly: GCA_964619305.1. Taxonomy (GTDB): domain Bacteria; phylum Bacteroidota; class Bacteroidia; order Flavobacteriales_H; family CAZUDW01; genus CAZUDW01. The sequence goes on along the minus strand of CAZUDW010000006.1, from coordinate 5,693 downwards.
TCGTCTCCCTTCCGCTTTCACCACTAAGTACGCAAAAATATACCCCGGCTGAGAGCGTTTCGGGAAGAATGGATATATTATGACGACCTGCATTCATCATTCCAGTGAATAATGTTAAAACTTCATTACCATACAAATTATAAATATATATGGATATCTCTTGACTCACAGGTAGGTTAAATGTTATGAAAGTTCCGTTGCTGAAAGGGTTTGGATAATTGTTAAGATTGAATGTTCCTGTTACCTTCTCTTCAATACCAGTACTGTCGCATGGAATAAAAGCACCACCCGGAGAACCACCGAGACACCCGTCAAACCAGTTATATGGATCGTTCAGATCGTAAGCCGGGTTGAGTAATTCAAGTGTTCCACCGTTGGCATTAGCAAGCTGTGGCCATGGGTTGAGGTTAGAATAGGTCATCTCCAGATACATATCACTCCACTGATCAAACAATCTCAATTCATCTGTAGTACCCGAAAGATTGAAGTTAAAGGGGCCCATGGCATTAGTAACATTAGGGTGCACGGAAAAAAACAAACTATCATCTTTATACAGGACAAGATATTTGTTCTTCTTAAGTATTGTGTTTTGAGGAAAAGTGAAATAATTATAATCAAACTTGTCTCTGAACTGCCAGCCTGAAATATCTACATCCAAATTTCCATAATTATACAGCTCCACCCAATCCCCTGCATCCAGATCGGAATTGGAATTATAGTTGATCTCACTAAAAGTGATTTTGTTGGTATCAGGAGCGCCAAAGAAATAAGCAGTAAAATTGTCCGGTGTATCCACAACAAGACCTATTGTATCATTAAACACAGCCGAAGTATAGAAAACATTCGATTGCCAATATGCAAATTCATAACCAGGGTTGGGAATCGCGATCATTTGTATGGGTACACTATCGTAATAAATACCTCCCCATGGATAATTTTTCGGATATATTGTGTTCATTTTGATGTATCCTGCACCAGGGGGATATACATTTAATGTGACTGGCACCTGCCCGGGCAAGTTAAACTCGGCCTGCAGTTGGTCACGTGCATAAGGAGGTCTGTTGTTGATAAAATCCAGTATACGATTTATTTCTGTATTTCTCCAGTTATTGTAATCTCCCCAACCAGGCCTGCCAAAAATTGTATCTTGAAACTGCCATCCCCAACGATTAAACTGCTTCTGCATTTCAGGATCTATGGTATCCCTCATAGCATAGACCAGTTTGCTGAACTCTGAAGGGAGAAAAATAGTATTCATCAAGTCGGCATATCGATTGATAAAATAATTCCTGAAGTCTGTGTTTTGCAGCAGAGACACCATCATCTTTGAGTGGACATCATACCATTTGTTGAGATTGGTATCCAGACCATTGTAATAAAAAGGCCATGTAGCTCCTAAACCAAGATCCAGATCCCAAAAGATGTATCTCCATTTAGCACCGGTTTTCTGTTCCCTCCAGAACCTCACGTTGTTGCCAAGCCAATCCCAGTTATTCAGATAAGTTTCACAGGTAAAATAGTCAACAAAGTTGTCGATGTCAAGCCAGTTTTTAACCGAATCATAATTTGCCTGAATGGACATGTTGTTGTATAGGATAAAATCGGACATGTTGACAAAATCCTGGTTCGTCCCAACCATTTCAGAACCACCATACTGTAAAAGGTCAATGCTATCCGGATTTACATTGAAGTTCTCTGCAATGTAATGCTCGTTGATTTTTTCCCTGATGTTGTAAACTCCCCAGTATTCTCCGTTGATGAACACAACAGCTTGTTGTGTAGATTGCACGATATTGTGCGTGGTGCCTAAAGCCATTTTGTGAGATAAAGCATCACGCATATGGGCATTGTTCCAATCATTTCCGGCATCTCTTACAACCACCTGTTTGAAACTGGCAATAGGTTTATCCGGAAATATCTGGTAATCAATACTTGTTTTTCCGTAAGCGCCTCTGGCTATTAACTTGAAGCTTTTTTGCGGATTTGAACGACTGTAATTACCGGATATTTTAAACCCAATGTCCTGTTCAAAACCCAGTGCGCCCTGTTTGTCAAAATATTCAACATGAACAGGAATTTCCCAGTCTTGCCAGAAATTGGCACCAAAATAAGGCACTACATTTTCAGCATCAGGTCCCAGCACATATATTCCTTTGTCCCAATCCCAAAGATTATCAGGATCTGTGCTTACGGATATGGCCGGTAGGGTGCTAGCTTCATTGATAACGTAGGTATTGGACTCTATATCGCTGTGCAGAAGATCATCATCATAAACCACAGCCCTGATCACAGTAGTAGAGTCAATGTTGATAGGAGATGTATATAACATCGATGCATCGATAGGAGCACTCCCATCTATAGTGTAATAAATATCATTGCCATTGAGATTGGTAGAGAGAGAAAGCACTTGTGCAGAGTTATAAAACCCTGCTTGCAAGGAGAAAAGAGGAGTGTTGGCATATCCTGAATAAGCAAGCGAGTTGTTATTTGTTGAGTCAGGGGTTGGTTTATCAAATATTTTCACTGAATTGCCTCCATCTGTTGTCCTTCCGGTAGAATGATTTACATGGGTATATAAAAAGGTCATTTGATCAATAACATTATCAGAAGGATCTGATAAATAAACCGTTTCACCCGTTTGACTAAGTTTGAAATTAGTATGTAGCCATGAATTCCCGCCAACAAACCAATAGGGTGTTGGGAAGTAGTTTGTGGAATTGTCTTTTATAGCTGCATGCATATAGCAGATCAGTGTCATGTCTGAAGAAAAGGGGGTCACATTATGACATTCAACAGCAAGAACGTTTTGACCATTCACGAGGGCAGATTTAACTGTCGCTTCGTCCACAGTATATTCTTCAGGATACATATTCTGGTATGCCACTGCCTCATGTTCTTTGTATGCTAACTGGTCATAATTGGGAGGTACACCTTCCACTCCAATATTAGAACGCACCATTTCGACACCATTCAAATAGATTACAAATGCATCGTCATAATCAATTGTAAAAGTAAGTGCACCGATAAGGGAAGTATCTACAATATTGAACGTCTTTCTGGTCAGCACAGAAACCGTATTTGGTGCTAAAATGGTGGCATCATCGCCATCACCATAACCAAAACCACCATTTCCCTGCAGCCAGCCTGAATCGTCAAAACCAAGATCGCGCCAGTTTGCAGGAGGTGTTGACAGCGGAACAAGATATCTCCAGACCAGTTCTGCTTTAACAATTGTTTCCCAATGATTTATGATCTCTTTCCTGTTCTTGCCAGAAGAAAAAATTGTTAGAAAATCGTGTGCAAGTATGGCAACATTTGGGAATTTCCATGCTGCTATGTTATTGTAATCATCACCAAGTCCATAACCTGAGAGATTAACTGCTGTGTTACCTGTATTGTACAGTTCAATCCAATCAGGATAATCTTTGTCTTCGTCTGCTACCAAATCACCGTTTCGGGAACAAACTTCGTTGATGACGACCTGGGCATCAGATAGTTGAAATAAAAAAAGACAAATAGATGTGATTAAAATAATCTGCTTCATAATTTCGGCTTATTTGGTTTTAATCCACTGCTTATGATAGATCTGGTTGCCCGCTTTCAGAACGAGTATATATATTCCTGAAGGCATCTCCTTCATAATGGATTTGATTTTGTATCTATAGTTTCCTTCTGCAGAAGTATTACTAAACAATACCTTGCTGTTACCCAACATATCAATGACCGATAATTCAACCGGCACAAATGCATTCAGATGGAAGGATATCTCAGCATCTATGTTCCCGGGGTTAGGATGCACCAAAAATGATTCTGCAATATTTATCACATCTTCCACTCCAAGCACTATATTCAGGGTTTGATAGGTGGTATCGGAAAAGCAATAGTTTGAGGCAGCCAGCATCACTGTTTTCAAACCAATAACAGAATAATGGTGGTATGGGTTTTGAAGTGTGCTGGTTCCATTGATATTGTCATCAAAATCCCAATACCAACTTGTGGCATTCTGAGAAAGATTGACAAAAGGAATGGAGTCTGTAGTATTAAGATGGGCAGGATTTACCCAAAAAGCTGCGCTCACAGGATGATGTACCTTTACCTGCACAGTAGCCTGTTCCGTGCAGCCGGCAGAATCGTAAATAAACACACTGTATACCGCATCGGAATCCGGTTGCACAGTGATTGAATTTGCAACATCTCCGTTGTTCCATAACCAGTTTACACCTCCATTAACCATCAGTATTATGCTGTCTCCAACACAAATATCCTGATCCGGAGTGATTGTGTATGAAATAGGATCGCAATAATAGCAACTGCTGTCATCTGCTGTTGCCATGGGATTGTAATTGAGTGCTTGCGGATCTGTACAACCAAAAATTATTGGGGGGATATTGATTAACTCCACGTATTGAATTGTATCTAAAGCATTTGTATGTGCAATGACAACCGGATGACGGACATTTTTTGCATAATACCAGTATTCGTATAAGGTATCCCGTGATTCCTGAATGAAAATATTTCCTGCAAAAATGCTGTCTTTCTCATAAATAATCCTTTTGATCCTGAGTGCATCAGAAAAGTAGTTGAGTGGTGTAGAAAGCGATCCATATCCATCGATATTAATGAGGGTTAAATAGTTCAGGCGAATTGTAATATTAGCATCAAACTGAATGATCTGTAAAGAAGAATCTACATCTGAATAACCGTAAGTATATTGATCGTTAAGCACCGTATCTGTAGCCCCGGGCACATAGTTGCCATGTATTGTGTCGATGCCATTTCCAAAATCTCCAATCAAAGTAATCCCTGACTGCCAGAAAGCATTGGCCGAAAAATTGTAGTATTTAATCGTTATGAAATTCTGATCCTTTATGCGGGTTGCTATTGACGAAGTTGGATGATATGGCCCGAAAAAGGTTTGACTTGCATTGACATATTGCAAAGTATCTGCCAAAAAATAATAACCATTTGTAAAATTATAATTCTGATTGGGACCCGCCTGACCAATAGTTTGGCCAATTCCCCAATAACTTCCATATTTTACACCGGCTAATGGGAAATCACTGTTATCAAGGGTAATCTGCGCATCTCCAGTTATTGAAATTAATATAAACAAACCAAATGTAATATACTGTTTGTATTTCACGGTTAGAATTTTTTTGAGCTAAAAAAAAATAAAAGTAAAAAAAAATTTGCAATCAGAGTATAATGCCTTTTAGATAATGAGTTATAAGAAAGGTTTAATTCACACATACATGTCAGCTCTTTTATAAAAAACAGAACCCTACATCGGTAGCTGATGCACTACCTGTCCCGATATCGGGAATCCTTCTTTTTTGGAAAAAATATACTTTCAATATTCCGGCAACCGCCCCCGTCATCGGTGCGGCCGTCTCAGTCATAGGTGCATGCAAAAAAGCCGTGGAAAAAGGGTGAAAGACCAGAGTGCGGTGCTGCCGGGCGTGCGGGCAGGGCAACTCCTCGTCTATGTCGTAACCCGGAAAACACAAAATGTCCGGACGCTTGCAGCAATGCTTCAGCAGCGAACGGTCGCTGATGATGTTTTCTAAATAAGCTGTTAAAACAAAGCACGGAGAAAACACAGGATGCTCTTCTGACCACGTATGAAATAAAAGTACCACCAACTACCGCAATATTGCTTAATTTTGTGTTGAACTTATTAACAGAGTTGTGCA
>CAZUDW010000005.1:48895-49003 GCA_964619305.1 uncultured Flavobacteriales bacterium | reverse complement strand
ACGGGGCGACCGGAGCAACAGGTGCCAACGGAGCAACAGGTGCCAACGGGGCGACAGGCGCAACAGGTGCCAACGGGGCGACCGGAGCAACAGGTGCCAACGGAGCGA